>NZ_CP034449.1:312500-625000 GCF_003952425.1 Mesorhizobium sp. M2A.F.Ca.ET.046.03.2.1
ATCATGAAGACCGTGGTCGCCTCGCGCCACAGGCGGATTTCCATGACCGGATCGGGCACGAAGCCCCGGTGGAAATTCGCCATCGCCATCATCAGGCAGCAAGGGCCGCAGGTGAACTCGCAGGTCTGCTGGTAGAACGGCACTTTGGTTGCCGTGGGCGTGTCGCCGCGCAGCGTCTTTTCATAGCGCAGCGCGGTCGCGCCATCCTCGTAATAGTCGGGCTCGCGGCCCAGTTTCCGATAGCCGGCCTGCTCATAGATGCGGATGGCGCGATCATTGTCCTCGCGCACTTCGAGGCGCAGCAACAGCCGGTCGTGCTCGAAGGCCGCCTCTTCTGCGGCCGCGAGCAGGAGCCGGCCGATACCGAGCCGGCCGAAAAAGGGACCGACAGCGATGGAATAGAGCCGCGCGACGCCGCTGCCCTTGCGAAACAGCACCACCGCATAACCGGCGACCCGGCCCTCGTTCTCGGCCACCAGCATCTCGGCGGTTTCGCGTTCGATGAACTGGCGGAAGGAGCGGCGCGAGAGCCTGTCGCCCGGAAAAACAGCCTTCTCGATGGCGGCGAGGTCATCGACGTCTGACGCGCGGGCCTTGCGGATCTCGGCAGGCATGCGGGCTTGGGAGAACCTCGATTAGGTTTAAGAAACGGCCCCGGTGGATGCGTCGCGAATACTGGCCGAAGCGCCAGTATTCATCAAGCGCTATCGCTCCTTGATTAGGGCCGAATTGTGACAGTTTCCGCGGCGGCAGCAAAGGCTCGATCGTTTGAACAGAATTGCTCTTCAAGCGACTGCCGGCCGCCGAAAAACGCAGCCGGTTCAGCTCGATATGCCGGCCACGAGCTGGCCATAGGCGCTCTTTGCGACGTCCGACAGGCGCTCCGGCGGCAACGAGCCGACGACCGCGCAGGCGTAGCCCTTGTCGAGCCAATAGACTGCTTCCGGTCCGCCCGTCTCGGCCGCGTAGGTGCCCTTCGATGTCTCCGACGAGTCGGCGGTGACGTAGAGCGAGATGCGCTCGCCCTTGGCATCCTCGTAGAGCAGCATTGCCGCCTTGCCTTGCTCACCAGCCGGCAGCAGCCGGCCGCCGACCAGCTGGAAGCCCTCGGCCGCAAGATCGGGCGCGACCAGCTTCAGCCCGACGCGGTTCGACAGCCAGGTCTGGAGATGGTCCTTGTCGCTCGCCGGGACTTCGACGGCGTGGCGCTTCTCGGCAGCGTAGGTAACATGGGCGGCGATTGCCTGCTCGGCGAGCTGGTCGTCGCCTTCGCCGCCACGGGCGATGCTGTCGACGCCGGCGACATAGCCGCCGAGCCCGCCGACCGCTAGCATCACGGCAGCGGCAGCCGACAGCCACCAGCGCGAGCGCCAGGCCGATGCTTTTGCAGGCGCCTCGCCAAGCACGACCTGCCGCAGCCTCGCCGGCACCGGCTCGTCCATCACGCCCGCGAAGGCGGAGCGCATGGCGGCGCGGTCGGCAATGTAGCGCGCGGACTTCGCCTTCATCTCGGGATTGGCCTCGAGCCAGGCATCGTAAGCCATGCGCTCCTCGCCCGGCAGCTCGCCGTCGAGGGCCATATGGATATCGCGTTCGGAAAAATCGCGGCGGGTCATTTCTCGACGATCCTTATCGAGCGGCGGCGCGATGTGTCGTCGAGCAATCCCCGCAGTTCCTCGCGGCCACGCGCGATGCGCGACATCAGCGTGCCGGCCGGCACGCCAAGGATGTTGGCGGCCTCGGCATAGGAAAAGCCCTCGATGGCGACCATCACCAACGCCGCGCGGCGATCGGGGCTGATCGCCTGCAGGGCATCCATGATCTCGCGCGAGGCGATGGTCTCGACCTGCTCGGCGGGCGCGGCTTGGGCCTCACCGGCTTCGAGAGGCAGCATCGCCGCCTCGCCGCGCCGGTTGACCTTGCGCATCTGGTCGATGAACAAGTGATGCATGATCGTAAACAGCCACCTCCGGGGGCTTTCTCCAGTCTGCCAGTTGTCGAGCCGCACAAGCGCCCGCTCCAGGCAGTCCTGGACAAGGTCGTCGGCGGAATCGCGGTCGCGCAGCAACGAGCGCGCATAGCGCCGCAACCGCGGTATTTCGCTCAGGATCGCTGCCTTCTTGTCGTCCATGACCGCTTGTTTCGTGGTCGCCTTCCATCCCGATAGAACGCGCCTTCCCGACGCGGTGCAAGCAGTCAGCGCGAAGCGGCCGAACCGCTGCGATTACCCAAGCACGTGAATAACGCGGGCGCGGGCCGGTTTATTCCCGGCTATCCACTTGTTCCTGCAAGTTTTCAGGCTTATCCCGCGCCGCCCTCGTCAGCAGCCGCTGGTAGAACAGCCCGATGCCGATCAGCACCGCACCAAGGCCGATGAAGGAGAGCGCGCGCAGCACACCTTCCAGCTCCGACATGTCGAAGAGGAAGACCTTCACCACCGCGACCGCGATCAGCACCGCGGAGGCGATGCGCAGCACCTGCGATTTCAGCCAGACGCCGGCGGTGAGCAGCGCCACGCCGATGACCAGCCACAGCGCCGAATAGGTGTAGGTCTCGAGCTGGCCAAGCCCGCTCCACAAGGCGATGAACTCGCCCTTGAACAGGCGGCGCACCGAAAGCGTGGCATAGGCGAAGGCAAGCAGCGCGGCGATCAAGGCCAGCATCGCCGCATACCATCGCGGGCGCTTGTCGCGGACATAGAGCGCCAGCGCGACGGCGGCGGCGGCGATGGCCGGCAGCAGATAAGCGAGGAACAGAAGGTTGAAGACCGGGATCGTGCCGGTCGACTCATCCGTCAGCAGCGGGTTCAGCACCACGAAATGCTGAATGGCGATGAGGCCCGCCGAGATCACGCCGGCGGCAATCGAGCCATAGCGCAGAACCGAGCTCGGCGAGCGCATGTCGATGGCGACCAGTATGGCGCCGGCGCCGAGCGCGATGAGCGTGTAGATCGCCTGCTCGGCGAGGGTCACCGCACCGGTGTCGATAACGCCGCCATGCATCGCGTGGCGCACCAGCATGGCGATGGTGAGCAGCGCGAACAGCGCCGAGGCCGCCTCCATGGCAAGGCGCGGCCGGCCGCTGGTGGTGCGGGCGAGCTGCCAGGCGGCGAAGCCGAAGGCGATCGCCGGCACGCCATAGCCCGGCAGCAGCCAGTTGAAGACCGGTGTCCTCGACAGAAACGCCGCGCCGACGATGGTCGGATCGAAGGCGACGCGGCCGAGCATGGCGACCGCCGCACCCACCGCGATCCAGCCGAGCACAGGGTAAGAGCGCCAGCGCGTGGCCAGCGCCGGCAGAATGGCGGCGGCGCCAATCAGCACGGTCGTCCAGGCCGAGCCAAATGCCATGTGCAGCATCAGCAGGCCGGCAACGCCGGCGCCGCCCAACGCGAACGACACCGCCGGGCCGCCGGCGAGCGGCGGCGGCTCGGCGCGCGCGATCCATTCGCCGCCGGCAGCAAAGACGAGCATCAGCAGCAGCGCCGGCAGCGCATAGCCGAGGTCGCGGTCGATATCGCCGAAGGTCAGCCACAGGGCGGCCAGCACCACCAGCGGGGCAATGACGCCCCAGGCTGCCCAGCAAGCCGCGCGTGTCGCAGCGGTGGCGGCGAGGCGGCGCGCCGCCCAGAAGCCGGCGGCGAGGAAGATCAGGGCAAGCGCGATGCCGATGCGGAACGTCAGCGTGTCGGACGACGCCAAGGGCTGGGCGTCCAGCCCGACATCGAGCGCATCGGCGCCGATGGTGGCGGGCGGGATGATGCCGAGATAGATCAGCACGGTGGCGATGCCGGCGGCAAAGACCAGCGGAAGCGCGCGCGGCCGGTAGAGCGCCACCGCGACCAGCGCGGCCAGCAGGACGGCGCCGTGCAATGCATCGCCGGCGCTGGCAAAAGCCGGATCGACGGACAGGCCCAGCGCGCTTAGGGCGATGAAGAAGCCGGGCACGATCGATGGCCAGTCGAAGCCACGGGCCGCTTCGTCGCGGCCAGTGGTCAAGAACGGGGCGAGCCAGACGAAGGCAAGCACCGCCAGCGTGGCGAGGCTGATGAACAGCACGGCCGCAAGGTTCACGTCCGGCGCGTCGACCATGTAGAGGATGGTCCAGATGCCCGTGCCGGCGAAAGCGGCCGCCATAAGCGCCTTCCAGTCGCGGATGCGGGCGGTTGCCGCGCTCGCCGCAAGCACGATCGCCAGATAGACGAACAAGGCCCAGGGATTGGGCGCCTGCGATGCCACCAACGCCGGCGTGACCATGGCGCCGACGAGGCCGATGCCGGCCAGCGCCAGACCATGCACTAACGAGGCGCCAATGGTGGCGACGCCGATGACGCCAAGCAGCGCAAAGGCGGTCGCCGGCCCGATGAAGCCATAGATGCCATGCGCCGCGTAGACCGTGCCGAACAGGATGAAGGCGCCGGCGCCGGTCAGTATCGCGGGGATATAGGCGCTGGCGGCGCCCTGCACCGGCACCCTGAAGCCGGTGCGGCGGATGAATTCAGCGCCGGCAATCAGCGCCAGGCCGAGGATGCCGGCCATGGTGAGACGCACGCCGGGACCGAAGATGCCGGCCTCGATGGTGTAGCGAATCAGGAACAGGCCACCCAGCGCCAGCGCGATGCCGCCGACCCAGACCGCCCAGCGCGTGCCCAGCGCCGTCTCGACATCCGTCTGGCGCGCCGCCTTGGCGGATACGGCCGACCCGGTGGCCGGCGCTTCGGCCACGGGTTGAGATTGCTTCGGTTCGGATGGCTCGGCGGATTGCGCCGTGGCCGGCCGGGCCTTCGTCCAGGGTCCGGCCACGGCCTCGCCTTCGGCGGCCTCGGGCTTTGCGACGAGCTCCTCGGCAACGGTCGTGCCGTCGGCCAACGGCGCGACAGGCGCCGCAACTGCCTTGGCCTCCTCGGGAAGACCTTCCTGCGCGATGTCCGCCTTGGGCGCGGACAGCGAAGCTCCCGACTGAACCAGGCCTCGGAGGATGCCGAGCTCGCGCTCGACCAGCGCGATGCGGTTCTGCTGTCGTGACACGATGACGAAAAGAGCTATGACGGCGGCAATGGCGATCAGGCTGAAAAACATGGTGGTTTCCCTCAAAACCAGACCAGTCGTGGTCAACAAATGCGGCGGTGACACGACTGACCCAAATCAGCGTCTTGCCAATCAACAAGATCGGGCCGGCTAACAAGATCGAGCATGTTTCGCGGCCGATTGCCAGCAACTTGCCTGGTTATCCAATGGCGGGCCGCCGAGGCTGTCGGTATTGCAGGCGAGATTGCGTGACCTCTGCCCCGAAGTACTCGTGCTAGTCTCGCGCGATCAAAGGAATGCCGTGAGGTGACCGATGCCGCAGCGAAGTGCCGGGCTGCTGATCCACAGACACACAGGCGGTGTGTTCGAATTTCTGCTCGTCCATCCAGGCGGTCCGTTCTGGGCGCGCAAGGATGAAGGCGCGTGGTCGATACCGAAGGGACTGATCGGCGACAATGAGGATGAGCTCGAAGCCGCCAAACGGGAAGTCGAGGAGGAGCTCGGCGTCGCCATCGACGGCGACTTCCAGCCGCTCGGCAGCTACAGGCAGCCGGGCGGCAAGATCGTGGTGGCATGGAGCGTCGAGGCCGATGTCGACACTAACGCCATCAAGAGCAACATGTTCACCCTGGAGTGGCCGCCAAAATCGGGAAAGATGAAGGCGTTCCCCGAAGTGGATCGGGCCGGCTGGTTTTCGCCGGCCGAAGCCGGCGTCAAGATCCTGAAAGGCCAGCGCTCCATGCTCGACGATTTCCTGGAACGGCGCGGCGCCGACTAGGCGTCTGCCCGCTATCCTGCCTCGCCCACACCCGCCTTCACCGCCGCATGATGCCGGCGTAGCGCGGCGAGGAAGCCGGCGCGGGCGTCGGGCGGCTCGAGGCCGCGCGGCTCGTAAACATGGCGGGCGAAGAAGAAGCCGCTCAGCCGGAAGGCGTCTTCCAGTGCTGCCGCGTCGGCGCGCAGGCCGGAGCCGCGCTGCAGAAAGGCTGGCAGTGCCAGCATCTTGTCGTGCCAGGCCGCACCCGCTTCGCGCGACACGGCGCGTCCGGACTTCGGCGAGACATAAGCGAGATCCTGTCTTGTGCCGGTCGCCGCGCATTGGCTGAGATCGAGGCCGAAGCCCAGTTCATCGAGGATGAGCAGCTCGAAGCGCGCCACCAGCTCGCCCGCCGCGTCGGCGTCGCCAAGATGGGAGATCATCACGGCAAGCGCCTCGTAGAGACCGCCATGGGCGTCGCGCTCGGGCAGGAGCCTCAGATGCGCGGCCATGGTCTGCAGGCCATAGACGGCAACCGCGCTGTCCATCAACCGCGCCGCGTTCATCTCGATCGCCTCGGCCTGGAAGACGCCGAGATGCTCGTCGAGCCGCGCCCGCCACAGAAGGTCGACGCGATTGCCGGGCTGCAGCACCGGCTGCTGCTTGCGCGAGCGCCCTCCCCGCACAAGGCCAAGATGGCGGCCATGGGTGCGCGTCATCACCTCGAGGATGGCGCTGGTTTCGCCATGCCTGCGGGTGCCGAGAACGATTCCCTCGTCGCGCCATTCCATGGATCGAGCTTTTCACCCGTTGCGCGGCGAAATCAAGGTTTCGACACGCCGGGCTCGATCTGTGCTGACATCCTCTGATCCCGTGTCAGGCCCAACGGCAATGATCGGCAAGCACCTCGTCGATCACGTGGCGCTGCCTTTCCGCCTCGGCCTGGTTGGCGTCGTGGCCGGCGACGGTGATCAGCGCCTTCCACAGCGCCCAGCCGCGGCCGCGCGCCCAGGTAGCGTCGTCGGCGGCGATGCGGGCGCGGAAGGCCTCCCGGCTTTCGCCTTCGAAGAAGGTCCACGCGATCGCCAGGTCGCAGGATGGGTCGCCGACGCCGGACGTGCCGAAGTCGATGACGGCGTTCAGGCGGCCGTCCTCGACCAGAAGATTGCCCGAGGCGACATCGCCATGAAACCAGACCGGAGAGCCAGACCAGGTGGCGGCAAGTGCGGCTTCCCAGACGGTCGTGGCGGCTTGGGCGTCGATCCGCCGTTCAAGCGCGGCGATGGCCTGCCTCGCCTCGCCGTCATAGACGGTCAGCGGCCCGCCGCGGTGGAAATTGTGCTCGTCGGGTGCAGGCCCGTCGGTCGGATCGATGCCCCTCAATGCGACAAGGAAATCGGCGAGCGAAACGGCGAAGACGTTGAGATCGGCGATGCGGCCGCTCTTAGCCGTCTCGCCCTCGATCCAGCGATAGATCGACCAATGCCAGGGGTAGCCTTCGGCCGGTCCGCCCACGGCCAGCGGCGTCGGAATCGGCAGTGGCAGGAGGGGTGCCAGTTTCGGTAGCCAGCGCTGCTCCTTCTCGACCTGCAGCGAATAGGCGGCCGCGCTCGGCAGTCGGACCGTCATCTCGTCACCAAGATGAAAAGTGCGGTTGTCCCAGCCGCCGAAAGCGACCGGGCTGACCGGCAGGCCCCGCCATCGCGGAAACTGCGTGTCGACCAGCCGTCGCACGAGACCGGTATCGATCGTGATCTTTGGATTATGCATGTCGCAGACCCTTACGGACCTTCTAAGCGACAAGCATCAATGGGGAAACTCCAGTCCCATCTCGCGGTAGCGCTCGGGATCGTCGCCCCAGTTTTCGCGCACCTTCACGAACAGAAAGAGGTGCACCTTCTGCTCCAGGATTTCGGCGATCTCGGTGCGCGCGGCCTGGCCGATGGCGCGGATCGTTTCGCCCTTGTGGCCGAGCACGATCTTCTTCTGGCTGTCGCGCTCGACATAGATGACCTGCTCGATGCGCACCGAGCCGTCCTTCTTCTCTTCCCATTTCTCGGTCTCGATATGCGAGGAATAGGGAAGCTCCTGGTGCAGCCGCAGATAAAGCTTTTCGCGGGTGATTTCCGCCGCAAGCTGGCGCATCGGCAGGTCGGAAATCTGGTCTTCCGGGTAATACCAAGGGCCAGCGGGCAACGTCTCGGCGAGATAGTCGAGCAGGTCCTTGCAGCCGGAGCCGGTGAGCGCTGAGACCATGAAGGTGCGCTTGAACGGCACGCGCTCGTTCGCGGTCGCGGCCAGCGCGAGAAGCGTCTCTGGCTTGACGCGGTCGACCTTGTTGAGGACGAGCAGCATCGGCTGGCGGACGTCCTTCAGCCGGTCGAGGATGGCGTCTGCATCGCCCTTGATGCCGCGCTCGGCGTCGATCAGAAGCACTACGACATCGGCATCCTTGGCGCCGCCCCAGGCGGTGGTCACCATCGCGGTGTCCAGCCGCCGCTTCGGCTTGAAGATGCCGGGCGTATCGACGAACACGATCTGCGCGTTGTCATGCGTGGCGATGCCGCGCACGATGGCGCGGGTGGTCTGCACCTTATGGGTGACGATCGACACCTTGGCGCCGACCAGCTGGTTGACCAGCGTCGACTTGCCGGCGTTGGGCGCGCCGATCAGCGCGACGAAGCCGGAGCGCGTCGGGGGAACTTCAGGGGTTTCATTTTCTGTCATGCCGCGCTCCATACGCCTTCGCGCAGCAAAAGAGTAGCCGCGGCGGCCTGCTCCGCCTCGCGCTTGGAGCGGCCGCTGCCGGTCGCCGGAGCAAATGAGCCGACCTTGACGCTGACGGTGAACAGCGGGTCGTGGTCCGGTCCCTCGCGGCCGTCGACCCGGTAAGCCGGCACGGCGCCGGCGGCTGCCTGGTGCGCCCATTCCTGCAATTCGGTCTTGGCGTCGCGCCGCGCCGCGCCGATCGCCTGCGAGCGCGGCTGCCAATAGCGATGGATGAACGCGCGGGCAGCCTCGAGGCCACCATCCAGGTAAAGGACCGCAATCAGCGATTCCAGCGCGTCGGCGCGCAGATTGGTGCGCTTGCGCCCGTCGAGATTGCGCACATCGGAGCCGGCGCGGATCAGCTCTGGCAAGCCGATCTCCTCGGCGATGTCGGAGAGCGCCTCGGCATTGACCAGCGCGTTGAGACGCAGCGACAGCTCGCCCTCGGCTGCATCTGGAAAGGCTGCAAGCAGCATGTCGGCGACGACAAGGCCGAGAACGCGGTCGCCCAGGAACTCGAAGCGTTCGTAGTCGACGCCGGCATGGGTCGAACGCGCGCTGGCATGGGTCAGCGCGCGCTGCAGACGCTGGCGATCGGCGAAGGCATGGCCGGTGCGCGGGGCAAGAGCCTCGGCGAGGGCATCGGCGGTCAAACGCTTGCTGGCCGCCATCGCTCTAGTGGACGAAATGGAACAGGCGATCGGCACGCATCAGCGACGGCCACTTCCAGATCTCGAGCGGGCTCGCCTTGCCGGCGATCGAGAAGAAGATGAGATTGGCGCGGCCGACCAGGTTTTCGGCAGGAACAAAGCCGACGGTGAAGCGGCTGTCGGAGGAGTTGTCGCGGTTGTCGCCCATCATGAAATAGTGGCCGGGCGGCACGGTCCATTCGCGGGTGTTGTCGCCGATCGAATTCGGCGTCAGGTCGAGCGTGTCGTAGCTGACACCATTCGGCAGCGTCTCGTGATAGACGTCGACGGGCTGAGGCACTTCGGTGATGTCGGGATTTTCGATCTGGCCGGTCTTCACGCGCGGCACGCCGACGTCGTTGATGAAGAGCTGGCCGTCCTTCATCTGGATCTTGTCGCCGGGCAGGCCGACGACGCGCTTGATGTAGTCGACCGATGGGTCCGGCGGGAACTTGAACACCACCACGTCGCCGCGCTTGGGCTCCGAGCCCCAGATGCGGCCGGAAAAGATATCGGGACCGAACGGCAGCGAATAGCGCGAATAGCCGTAGGCCCATTTGGTGACGAAGAGATAGTCGCCTTCGAGCAGAGTCGGCCGCATCGAGCCGGACGGGATGGAGAAAGGCTGGAACAGCAGCGTGCGGATGACGAGCGCGAGCAGCAGAGCCTGGATGATGACGGAAAAGGTTTCCCCGAGCCCGCCGGATTTCTTCTGCGATTTTTCAGCCACGCTCATGTCGTCCTCGATTGTGCGATGTTGGTATAGAGTCTCGGCGCGCGCTGAGCAACGTCATGCCGCTCGTGGTCAGATGGAATCAATGTGGCGCTTGTTCGGCGGGCACCGCCTCGATAATCACAAAGGCTTGAGCAAGCGGGAAATCATCGGTGATGGTGAGATGGATCAGCGCCCGGTGGCCTTTCGGCAGTATGTTCTCCAGCCTGGCGGCGGCGCCGCCGGTCAGCGCCATGGTCGGCGCGCCGCTCGGCAGGTTGATCACGCCCATGTCGCGCCAGAACACGCCCTCGGCCATGCCGGTGCCCAGCGCCTTGGCGCAGGCCTCCTTGGCGGCGAAGCGCTTGGCGTAGGAAGCCGCGCGGGCGGCCCGCTTTTCCGACTTGGCCTGCTCGACCTCGGTGTAGATGCGCTGGACGAAGCGCTGGCCGTGCCGCTCCAGCGATTTTTCGATGCGTCTGATGTCGATGAGGTCGCTGCCGATGCCGATGATCATTCCGCCGGCACTTCCCGTCCGCCCTGCCGCGCTTTCTTCTCGGCGCGTTCGGCCATGCGCTTCTTGCGCTGCTCGCGGAACACGGTCATGCCCCAGCGCGTGACGCCGTAGAACACGAGCCCGAAGACCAGGCCGAGCGGCACCGCGCCGATTAGCATCGGCTCCAGAACCGGATGCCAGAGCTTGGCGAAGGAGAGCTTGTGCATCATTTCGCCGAGATGCTCGGGCGGCCCGTGCTTGGGCAGGCGCTCATGCAGGAGCAGCTTGCCGGTTTCCCAGGACGCGCCCCACAGCAGCGGGGAGGTCAGCGGATTGCCGAAGAACACGGCGCCGAGTGCCGCCGCGACCAGATTGCCGGCGATCATCCAGCAAAGCACGGCGGCAACCACGAAATGGGCGCCAAGCGGGAAGAAGGAGGCAAAAACACCCGCGGCGACGCCGGCGGCGACCGAATGCGGCGTCGCGTTCAGCCGCAGGATGCGCTTGGAGAAATACTGCACGGAACGCGAGAACGAGCGGCGCGGCCATAGATAAGTACGCACCCGTTCCAGGAGGCCATCAGGCTCTCGGCGTCGAAAAAGCACTCTGTTCCAGTTCCCGGTCCTACACGCGCTGCCCCTGCCCACCGGGACGCGCCACACATATCTTGCGCCTCCATGGCGCAGAAAGGCAACAAGTCTCTGATATAGAGATGGGCAAGCCGCGGAACAACGAAACGCCGCCGCGTTGGTCTGCCGCAGCCTATAACAAGAACCTCATTCTGGCGAAACTGAGGAGAATTCCGGAGCTGGCAGCTACTTCCGGTATTCGCTGACCTCGACCAGATTGCTGTCCGGATCGCGGAAATAGACCGACATCATCGGCCCGCGCGCGCCAATGCGTTCGACCGGGCCGACTTCGACCGCCACGCCATTGGCTTGCAAGCTGGCCTGGACTTCGACGAGCGGCACCGCAGCCACCAGGCAGAAATCGCCGGAACCCGGCGTCGGCATCTTTGCCTTAGGTTCGAAAGTGCGGCCGACCTCGTGCAGGTTGATCTTCTGCGAGCCGAACAGAAGCGCGGTCGGCCGGTTCGCTTCATCCAGGCGCCGCATGCCGAGCACGCGCTGGTAGAAGTCGCAGGTCGCTTCGACCGAGCGGACCGTCAGCACGAAATGGTCGATCCCGGCGATCATTTTTGGTTTCCTTTCCTGCACGTCGTCACCCCGAAACCGCTGCGCGCCTTCTGGCGACATGTATTGATAACATTGTGGCCAGCTTCACGACACGGAATGCTTGCGAGCCAAGCTGAGCCGCGCTCTTCCGCACGTTCCCGGTCAGGCACGGGTCGCAAGATAAGAACGCAAACGCAGATCAAAGTTTCACTGGAACCGCGTAGCGGCTATTTTGGCGGTTATGGTCGCGCCGCCTTTCGTTTTCGGACCGTTTGTCTTCGCCCCCGCCCTTGGAGAGCTGCGGCGGGACGGCAAACCGATCGCGCTCGGTCAAAAAGGCGCTGCGCTCCTCGAGGCGCTGCTCAAGGCTGAGGGCGGTGTCGTCAGCAGGCAAGAATTGATGGATAGCGTGTGGCCTGGCATGGCGGTGGAGGAGGGAAACCTCTCCGTCCAGATCGCCACCCTGCGTAAGCTGCTTGGAGTCGACCCGGACGGCCGCGAGTGGATCGCGACTGTACCGCGGATCGGCTACCGCATGCTGACTTCGAGGCGTGGCGAGGACATGGTTGCGCTTCCCGCACAGCCGGCACTTGCCGTGCTGCCCTTCGAGGGCCTTGGTGGCGATTCCGAGCCGGACTGGTTCGCCGACGGCGTGGTCGACGACATCATCACCGCGCTCAGCCGTTTCAAGAGTTTCGCGGTGATCGCCCGTAACTCCTCGTTCGTCTACAAGGGCCGGGCCGTAGACGTGCGGCAAGTGGCGAAGGAACTCGATGTCCGCTACGTCCTCCAGGGCAGCGTGCGGCGTTCGGGCGACCGGCTCAGAATCACGGCCCAATTAATCCAAGGGAGCACCGGCGCGCATCTGTGGGCGCAGAACCTCGATGGCGCCCTCGACAACGTGTTCGATTTCCAGGACAGGATCACAGAAGCGGTCGCAACCGTGGTCGGGCCGGAGATCGAATGGGCCGAGATCGAACGTTCGCGGCGGGAGCGGCCCGGAAGCATCGCCGCCTATGACGTCTATCTTCAGGCACGGGCCAAGATCCTGTCGGAATCCAAACGGGGGAATGCAGAAGCCTATGCCCTTCTGACACAGGGCCTCGCACTTGAGCCGGACAATCCCCAATTCCTGGCTCACGCAGCCTGGGCGCTAGAACACCGCATAACGATGGGCTGGCCGCCGTTCGGGCCCGACGACAGGGAAAGATGCGCAGACTTCGCCCGGCGCGGGCTGGAACATGCGGCCGGCGATGCGATAGTGATGACGCATTGCGCCATGGCGCTGCTTCAGGTCGTCAGAGACTACGACTGGGGCATGGCCGTCCTTCAATCCGCGGTTGACGCCAACCCCAACAACCTGACGGTCGTCACTTCGGCGGGCGTGGGTCATCTCCATTGCGGGAGCGTCGAGGACGCGCTTGCCTGTTTCCACCGAGCGAACCGGCTGATGCCTCGCGATCAAATTGCGCATATAGCGCTCTGCGGAATTGCCCATGCGCATGTCATTCTCGGTAACTATGAAGAAGCGCTGGCGTCGGCTTCCCGTGCGCTGGCCCGCAATCCGAACTTCGACGCCACGCTCTGGATGTTGGCCGCTGCCAGCGCCTATCTCGGGCGCATGGACGAGGCCCGCCGATTTGTCGAGGCGCTGAGCAAGCTCTCTCCAGGCGTTACGATCGCGACGATCAGAGCGGGCCAGCCTGCCATGATCCCGGAGCGGATCGGCGTCGTGCTTGAAGGGCTGCGGCTGGCCGGCCTTGAAGAGGGATAATATCTGATAGCGCACCTTTGATCGGCAAGCACTTCGCCGGAAATCCCTTGCCCCCAATGCACATTACGGCGCCGCATATTGGATACTGATCGCTGCAACATGTTTCTTGGCGGTGAGCCGGCGCGGGAATTGCTGGCGCGGGCAGCCTCGGTTTCTCATATCTTTTTAGAATTTTTTACACTCGGCCAAAGGAGCCAAACGGTCCCTCTGGCGCAAAGTGCCCCTCGTTAACTTCAGCATTAAACCGAGGGGCTCAAATGTCACCGTTGATGATCGTCTCGCTCGATCAAGGCAAGATCTACGGGCAAAAACCTTCTGTGGATGAGTTGCATCGGCGGCTCATGGCGACCGGATTGGCGCAAGGTGGCTCGTTGCTCGCTGGAGCCATGCTTGTACCCGGCCGAGCCGCTTCCCGGCTTTTCACACCATTGTCCAGGTTCCGAGAAACAGTCACCGGCTTCGCGCGCCGCTTGGAACTGGCCTCCTCAAAGGAGCGGCGGAGATGGATTGTCCGCCGGAGCGCCTCCCCGTCGGAAATTACCGGTCGCACTAAGCCAGCCCTTTCCGGCCCATTCTCTATCTGACTTTGTCCTTAGCGCGACCGGCCGATAGAGGCGGTCATGCGTCGCTGGAGGAAACGCCATGAGCCTGGTGGATGCGAACGGATTCCAGGTCGGGCTGGCGCTCGGCATGGCCTCGATGGCCTCGGTCGGACCGAACAACCTGATGATGATCCGCGAGGGCCTGCTGCGCGGACGGGCGATATTCGTGGCAAGCCTGGTATGGGGCACTTACGTCGCGCTGATCTCCGCCTCTTACCTGCTGGGCGGCTCGATCGCCGGGCTCGATCCGGCTGTCCGCACGGCCCTCTCCTGGCTTGGCCTCGCGGCAGTGGCATGGTTCGCGCTGCAGTCCTTCCGCGCCGCCTCCGCCGCCGGTGGCGTCGAGCAGCGTTCCGCACACGCCGAGAGCGGGCGCTCCTGTCTTGCCCGCGTCATGGGCGTGGTGTGGATGAACCCGCTGACCTATGTCGAGCTGCTGCTCGTGCCGGCGGCGCTCGGCCAGTCCTTCGCCGCCGGCCGCGCCAGGCTCGAATTCGTCATGGCGCTGATCCTGATGGCCGCGCTCGCCTGCTACGGCTACACGCTGGGTGGCGGCCTCATGGCTTGGCTGCTTCGAAACCGCGCTAACCTGCGCATCTTCGATCTCATCTCGGGCGTCATCCTCACCGCCGTCGCAGTGACGATGGCGGCGGGGCTCGTCAGCCGATGAATGCGCTCGCAAGCGCGGCGCAAAGCTTGGCATTATCTTCGTAGGTGACTAAACGTGCAACGCTACAGGGAGTTCATGGGAGCAATCACCCACGTCGAGTATGACGCCGGGCGCGGCGTGTTCGAAAGCGTCGTCGAAATCCATCCATTTATCATCGCCGCTGGTATGGCCGACGAAACGGCGGCCGATCCGTGGACCGACAACGCCCCGGGCGGCGAAGCAGGTTCGGCCGTACGTGGATTGGCCCCGATAGCGAGCCGCGGAGTCAGCCGCTAAACTGCCCGCCGTCACGCGAACAAACTTGAGTCAGATGTTGCGGCTTCCCGGCTTGATAGCGGGAATGGCGGCGAGTTCCGGCGGCAGGCGGTCGGCAGGATAGGCCGGCACCTCATATTCGGCGAGCGCGACCAGCGGCACGCCGACATCGGTCTTGCCGGCCGAGCGGTCGATGATGCATGCGGCCGCGACGACCTCCGCGCCGATCTCGCGCAGGCAGTCGATTGTCTCGCGGATCGACAGGCCGGTGGTGACGATGTCCTCGACGATGACGACGCGCGAGCCCTTGGCGATCTCGAAGCGGCGCAGCCTGAACTCGCCCCCTTCCCGCTCGACCCAGATGGCCGGCGCGCCGAGGTGGCGCGAGGTCTCATAGGCCGGGATCAGGCCGCCAATGGCCGGGCCGACGACATAGTCGATCTTTCCGGGCACGCTTTCCCGGATCTTCTCGGCCAGCGCCTTGCACAGGCGCTCGGTCTTGTCGGCATGCATGAAGACGCGGGCCTTCTGCAGGAAGACCGGGCTGCGCAGGCCGGACGTCAGGATGAAATGACCTTCGAGAACGGCGCCGGCCTCGCGGAAAATGCCCAGCACTTCGTCAGTGTTCATTTGGTCCCCCGTTCAATCTTCATCTAGCCATTGACGCGCCGCGCGTCGCTGACGCTCGAATTGTCCTTGAGCTGCGACAGCAGGCGGTTGAGGTGCTTCAGGTCCCAGACTTCGAGATCGATCAGCATCTCGGTGAAATCGGGCGCCGTGCGTATCATGGACAGCGTGTGGATGTTGGCGTCGTTGGACGCCACCACCTGGGCGATGTCGGCCAACGAACCAGGCGCGTTGATGGCGGTGACCGAGATGCGCGCCGGAAAACGTTCCTTGGTGCGTTCGTCAATGTCCCAGCGCACGTCGATCCAGCGCTCGGGCTGGTCGTCGAAGGCCTGCAGCGCCGGCGACTGGATCGGATAGATGGTGATGCCGGTTCCAGGCTGGATGATGCCGACGATGCGGTCGCCGGGCACGGCGCCTTCCGGCGCGAAGCGCACCGGCAGGTCGCCGCGCACGCCGCGGATCGGCACCGCGCCGTCGCGCGGCTGGTCCTTGCCCTTGCGCGCGGCCCGAGTGCCGGGCATCTGGAACAGCATGCCGGCGGCGTTGCGGATCTTCGACCAGCCTTCCTCGCGCTGCTTGGGCGGCGCGACCGTGACGCGCTCGTCCTTGTAGTCGGGGAAGACCGCTTTCATGACGTCGGTTGAGCTCAGCTCGCCGCGTCCGACGGAAGCCAGAACATCCTCGATATCCTTGCGCGCCAGCCGGTGCAGAACCGGCTTCAGGCTCTCCTTGGTGAAGGTCTTGCCGGCGCGCTCGAAGGCGCGTTCCAGGATACGGGCGCCGAGACCGGAATATTGCTTGCGGATCGCGTTCTTGGTGGCGCGGCGGATGGCGGCGCGCGCCTTGCCGGTGACCACGACCGATTCCCAGGCGGCGGGCGGCACCTGCGCCTTGGAGCGGATGATCTCGACCTCGTCGCCATTCTTCAATTCCGTCATCAGCGGCATGATGCGGCCATTGACCTTGGCGCCGACACAGGTGTCGCCGACATCGGTGTGGACGGCATAGGCGAAGTCGATCGGCGTGGCGCCGCGCGGCAGCGCGATCAGCATGCCCTTGGGCGTGAAGCAGAATACCTGGTCCTGGAACAGCTCCAGCTTGGTGTTCTCGAGGAAATCCTCCGGATTGTCGCCCTCGGCCAGTTGCTCGATGGTGCGCCTGAGCCAGGCATAAGCGTTGGTCTCCTTGGAGATCGCGTGGCCGGCGCCGTTCATTTTGCCGCCGGTGTCCTTGTAGATCGAATGGGCGGCGACGCCGTATTCGGCTATTTTGTTCATCTCCTTGGTGCGGATCTGAAGTTCGACGCGCTGGCGCGACGGGCCGACGATGGTGGTGTGGATCGAGCGGTAGTCGTTCTGCTTGGGCGTCGAGATATAGTCCTTGAAACGGCCAGGCACCATCGACCAGGTGGTGTGGATGGCGCCAAGCGCACGGTAACAGTCGTCGACCGAATCGACGACGACGCGAAAGCCGAAGATGTCGGAGAGCTGCTCGAAGGAGAGCGCCTTGGCCTCCATCTTGCGGAACACCGACCATGGCTTCTTCTGCCGGCTCTTCACGCTCGCCTTGATGGTGTGTTTCTCGAACAGGCCGGACAGCGCCGTCTCGATCTCCTGCAGGACACCCTTGTTGCGCTCGAAAATCTCGGCAAGCCTCGCGGTGACGGCGCGATAGGCCTCCGGATTGATGTAGCGGAAGGCGATTTCCTCGAGTTCTTCGCGCATGCCCTGCATGCCCATGCGGCCGGCGAGCGGCGCATAGATGTCCATCGTCTCCTCGGCGATGCGCAGGCGCTTGGACTCGGGCATATGGTCGAGCGTGCGCATGTTGTGCAGGCGGTCGGCGAGCTTGACCAGAAGGACGCGAATATCCTCCGAGATCGCGAGCAGAAGCTTGCGCAGGTTCTCCGCCTGCTCGGCCTTCTTGGAGACGAGGTCGAGCTTCTTCAGCTTGGTAAGGCCCTCGACCAGCTTGCCCATTTCGGGGCCGAACAGCTCGTCGATCTCGGCCCTGGTCGCGGTGGTGTCCTCGATCGTGTCATGCAGCAGGGCAACGGCGATGGTCGCCTCGTCCATGTGCATCTCGGTGAGGATGGCGGCGACTTCGAGGGGATGCGAGAAATAGGGATCGCCCGAAGCGCGCTTCTGGTGGCCATGCTTCTGCATGGCATAGACATAGGCCTTGTTGAGCAGTGCCTCATTGACGTCAGGCTTGTAGCGCTGGACGCGCTCGACAAGCTCATACTGACGCATCATGGGCGGGATCTCGCGGTGCTGAAATGATTGATGCGCCGCACTGGCGTACGACGCATCTCATAGATAGCCACGAAACCTGAGATACGGAAGTCCTGGATGGTTGATCCAACCCGGACAAAAGCTCTTAGTAATCGTCGCTCTTTTCCGGCGGCACCAGGCCTTCGATGCCGGCGAGCAGGTCTTCCTCGCTCATGCGGTCGAAAGCGATGTTCTCCTCGGCATCGTCGGCGTCGGCCGCGACCGCGGTCGCGCCGGTCTGGTCGGTGATCGCCTCGCCCTCGGCTTCCGGCTCATCGACCTCGACATGCTTCTGCAGCGAGTGGATCAGGTCTTCCTTGAGGTCGTCAGGCGACAGCGTCTCGTCGGCGATCTCGCGCAGCGCGATGACTGGGTTCTTGTCATTGTCGCGCGGAACGGTGATCTGCGCGCCCTGGCTGATCTGGCGGGCGCGATGGCCGGCGAGCAGCACGAGTTCAAAACGGTTGTCGACCTTGTCGATGCAATCTTCAACGGTTACGCGGGCCATGGACTGCCCCTTTCATGCGATGGATTTGATGGAAAGCTGGCGCGCTCCATAACGCGGGCGCGGCCGAAATACAAGCTTTTTGGCGGCGGCGCCAGCTTATGGGCCGTTGCCCGGCTCATCATCGCGCCACGCCATGATGCGGCTCACATAGTCGCGATCACAATTGCTTGCAATGTGGGCCGTGCCCTTGGATATCCATAAATTGCGCGTTATCTCGGATATGACGGGTAGCAAGCGCATTTGTGGACCTGCCCGTCGACGCTTTTAAGACGACAGAAATTTTTGAAAGGGATGTTTTTCAATGTTCGATCCCCGTGAAAAGATCGCTCTTTTCATCGACGGCGCCAATCTCTACGCCACGTCCCGCGCGCTGGGCTTCGACATCGACTACCGCAAGCTCCTGTCGAGTTTCCAGAAGCGCGGGTATCTCTTACGCGCTTATTATTACACCGCGCTGGTCGAGGACCAGGAATATTCCTCGATCCGGCCGCTGATCGACTGGCTTGATTATAACGGTTTCAAGGTGGTGACCAAGCCCGCCAAGGAATTCACCGACTCGACCGGCCGCCGCAAGATCAAGGGCAACATGGACATCGAGCTGACCGTCGATGCGCTGGAGCTTGCCGACGTCGTCGACCACTATGTCATCTTCTCCGGCGACGGCGACTTCCGCACGCTGGTCGAGGCGCTGCAGCGGCGCGGACGCAAGGTGTCGATCATTTCGACCATGGCCTCGCAGCCGCCGATGATTTCCGACGATCTGCGCCGCCAGGCCGACCACTTCATCGACCTGATGACGCTGAAGAGCGACGTCGGCCGCGATCCGTCCGAGCGGCCGGTGCGCCGGCCGGAACCCGCCGAAGTCGACGAGGACGATTATTGACGGGCGGCGGCCTTGACCGCCACAACCTCCCCCGAACCCAGCCGCGACTGCCCGCTTTGCCCGCGGCTGCATGATTTCATCGCCGCCTGGCGCGAGCGCGAGCCGGGCTGGTTCAACGCGCCGGTGCCGACCTTCCTGCCGCCCGAGGGTGAAGCCTCGGTCCGCCTGCTGATCGTCGGGCTTGCGCCCGGTCTGCGCGGCGCCAACCGGACGGGGCGCCCCTTCACCGGCGACTATGCCGGCGACCTGCTCTACGGCACGATGATCGCGCAGGGCCTGGCGCGCGGCGAGTTCAAGGCACGGCCGGATGACGGGCTGGAGTTGGTCGGCACGGCCATCACCAATGCGGTGCGCTGCGTGCCGCCGGAGAACAAGCCGGTCGGCGCCGAGATCGCCACCTGCCGGACTTTTCTGAAACCCACCATCGCGCGCTTCCCCAATCTGCGCGCCATTCTGACGCTGGGCTCGATCGCGCATCAGTCCACGGTGCGGGCGCTGGGCGAGCGCGTCGCGGCCATTCCGTTCCGCCATGGCGGAAAGCAGGAGGCCGGCGGCATCGCGCTGTTTTCCAGCTATCACTGCTCGCGCTACAACACCAATACGGGCGTGCTGACGGAACAGATGTTCGTCAGCGTGTTCAGCGAGATCGCAGCGTTCCTGAGGGGCTAGACCCAAATCACCTTAGGTGCGCTGCCCACCCGCTCATACCGGCAGCAGCGCATCCGGCTTCACGTCGCCGATCGAGGCGTAAGTGTGCGTCTCCTTCACGCCGGGCAGCGGCAGGATGACCCGGGTCAGGAAATCCTGATAGGCGGCCATTTCGGAGATGCGCGCCTTCACCAGATAGTCGAAGCCGCCGACGACCATATGGCATTCCAGCACCTCTGGCGACTTGATCACCGCCTCGGCAAACCGCTCGAAAATATGCGGCGCCGTATGGTCGAGACGAACCTCGATGAAGACGAGCGTGCCACGCCCGATCTTTGCCGGATTGAGCACGGCCCTGACCGCGGTGATGTAACCCTCGCGAAACAGCCGCTTTACGCGCAGGCTGGTGCCGGTCGGCGACAGGCCGACACGCGCCGCCAGATCAAGTGTGGTGCGACGCCCATCCTCCTGCAGCAGTCGAAGAAGATTGCGGTCGACCGCGTCGAGATCGCTGGCTTCCGGATTCACTTCAGAACGCCCCTTATAGCGTGAATATCGCTACGATTTCCAAAAAGGAGCGTATTTCAACACAGCGAACTGAACAATAGCCTGCACTTTCATCGTGCCGGTGGTCCGCCCGGACGACATATGGGTGACAGTGTGGCAAGCGAACGAGACTCGGGAAGCACGACACTGGCGATTTTCGCCGGCCTGACCATGATCGGCATCTATGCCATCCAATTCGTCGCCGCCCGCTTCAGCCTCCGGGAGCATCTGACGGCGACGGACCTAGCCGTCTTGCGCTTTGGCGGCGCCGCGGTGGTCTTTCTGCCGATCGCCTGGCGCGGTGGCTTCGCAGGCATGAGAGCGCTTGGCTGGCGACGAGCCTTGGCCTTGGCGGCGCTGGCCGGACTGCCTTATCCGCTGATCATCAATTGGGGTCTGACCTATGCCCCTGCCGCTAATGCGGCGGCGCTCTGCCCAGCATCAATCGTCTTCTTCTCGTTCCTGCTGTCGCGCATCGTGTTCCATGACGGCGCTTCGCGGCAACGGACCATCGGCGTCCTCGCGATCATCGCCGGCCTGTTCCTGTTCCTCGCGCCGGCGCGAGGAACAGGCAGCGTTCTCTTCGGCGACATGCTTTTCATCGGATCGGGGCTGATGTTTTCGACCTATGCCGTTCTTGTCAGGCGCTGGCATGCCGATCCCGTCCCGGCGACGGCCGCGGTGGTGCTCCTGTCCTGCCTGCCGCTGCCGGTTCTCTATCTCTTGGCGCCAAGCCAAATCCATGCAGCGGCCGTCGGGGAAATCATCGGTCAGATCGTGATCCAGGGGATTCTGGCCGGCGCGGCGGCCATGTTCCTCTATACCTACATCGTCCGGCAATTGGGGCCGCAGGCGGCATCGCTGTTCCTGCCCGGCATACCGATCGCCACGGTGGTTGTCGGCATGGCCGTACTCGGCGAAACGCCGATGACGATCCAGGTCGCAGCCATAGCCATCATGGCCGCCGGGATGGGCTTGTCAGCGATCGGAGGGCGTATTGCCAGCAGACGTCTCAGTGAACCGGCGCCGGGAGGATCGTGAGCCTTCGGCCGCGCGGCAAACACACTTCAAGGGCCGGCAGTTGAAGGCGTCGGCGCGAACAACTCGGCCAGCGTCTCGCGGCTGCCTTTGAGAACGTTGAGATCGACATCGCCTTCGATGCCGTCGACGCGGCCCATATTGTGATACTGCCAGTAGATCCAGTCGTTTTCGCGCGGCCTGATCGCCAGCGAACGCAGCCAGCGCCGGCGCGCGATGATGGTTGCGGAATAGGCGTCGGCCGCTTCATCGGTCAGGTAGAAGATCGCCTGCTTGCCGAAGGCCGCCTCGACCGGGCCGAGGAAAGCGGCAAGCTCGGTGTTCAACTGCTCGGGCGACGGCCGTTGCGGGCAGTTGCCGCCGAACTCGATGTCGACCACCGGCGGCAAAAGCGGTTCGCCGCGCGGCACCACAGCGATAAAATTCTTCGCTTGGTCGGCGCCCGGCCGGCAGAAGGTGAAGAAGTGATAGGCGCCGACCGCGAGGCCGGCCGCGCGGGCTTCGCGTAGGTTCGTGGCGAACAGGGTGTCGACATGGGTGCCGCCTTCGGTGGCCTTGATGATGGCGAAGGCGACATCGTCGGCCGCGACGCGCCGCCAGTCGATCTTGCCCTGATGATGCGAGACGTCGATGCCCCGGATCGGGAATTCCTCGCGATCCGGCGAAAAGCCACGGAACCAGAAATAGGCGCCGGCCGCGACGGCACAGGCGACAACCACACTGGCCAGGCCCCAGAAAACGATCCGCTTGCCCAAGACCACCCCCCGTCCGAAATGCTGTTAGGCCTGAACCAAGAAGCTGACCGGTGGCTTTTTCCGCCAGCGGCGAAAGCTCAGCCGCGCTCCTTCAGCAGTCGGCCCTTCTCGCGCGACCAGTCGCGCTGCTTTTCGGTCTCGCGCTTGTCGTGCAATTTCTTGCCGCGGGCGATCGCCAAGAGCAGCTTGGCGCGGCCGCGGTCGTTGAAATAGATCTTCAGCGGCACCAGCGTCATGCCCTCGCGCTCGACGCTTTGCGACAGCTTGGCCATCTCGCGCTTCGAGACCAGCAATTTGCGGCGCCGGCGCGGCTCGTGGTTGAAGCGATTGGCCTGCAGGTATTCCGGCAGATAGGAATTGATCAGCCAGATCTCGCCGCCCTCGGCGGAGGCGTAAGATTCCTGGATGTTGGCCTGGCCCTGGCGCAGCGACTTGACCTCGGTGCCGGTCAGCACCAGGCCGGTCTCGATCGTGTCGAGCACCTCGTAGGAGAAGCGCGCCTTGCGGTTTTCGGCGACCGTCCTGTTGTTCGGGTCGGCTTTCTTGACTTGATTCATAATGCGGAGAGGTGGCGCCTCATCCCTAATTAATCAAGCCGGCATGCTTCATCGCCTGGTCGATCTTTTCGGCCGTCGAGGCCTCGATCGTCACCAGTGGCGAGCGCACCACGTTTTCGACCTTGCCAAGCTTCGAGAGCGCATATTTGGCGCCGCACAGGCCGGGTTCGATGAAGATCGCCTTATGCAGCGGCAAGAGCCGGTCCTGCAGCTCGAGCGCCTTGGCACTGTCGCCGGAGAGTGTCGCTTCCTGGAATTCGGCGCAGAGCCGCGGCGCGACATTCGACGTCACCGAGATGCAGCCCACGCCGCCATGGGCGTTGAAGCCGAGCGCGGAGGCATCCTCGCCCGAGAGCTGGATGAAGTCCTTGCCGCAGGTCATGCGCTGCTCGGAGACGCGCTCGACCTTGCCTGTCGCATCCTTGACGCCGACGATGTTCTTGAAGTCGTGCGCCAGCCTGCCCATCGTCTCCGGCGTCATGTCGATCACCGAGCGCGGCGGGATGTTGTAGATGATGATCGGCAGCCTGGTCGCCTTGGCGACGGCGGCGAAATGCGCGTAAAGGCCGCGCTGCGTGGGCTTGTTGTAGTAAGGGGTGACGACAAGGGCGGCATCGGCGCCGGCCTTCTCGGCATATTGCACTAGTCCGACCGCTTCCTCGGTGTTGTTGGAGCCGGCGCCGGCGACGACCGGAACACGGCCCTTGGCCACCTCGATGGCGACCTTCACGACCTGGCGGTGCTCCTCATGCGACAGCGTCGGCGACTCGCCTGTGGTGCCGACCGGGACGAGGCCCGTGGTGCCCTCGGCGATCTGCCATTCGACGAAAGCGCGAAAGGCTTTCTCGTCGAAACGCCCGCTCTTTTCGAACGGTGTGACGAGCGCGGTCAGCGAGCCTCTCAGCATATCTTCCAAACTCCTTGGAACTTTGTCTGTTTACGCATGTCGTTATCCCAAAACCGGTTCCCACTTTTGGGCGACATGCGTCTGTTTTGTTTGCGCGCCTTCTAACCGAAAGCGAAGCCGCGCACCATAGTCTCGACATGGTTTAGCGGCAAGCATCGGCGTAGTGCCAGCAAGCGCAATTCGAACGGCCTCGATAACCTTTTGTTTACGAGCCCTTCACGACCTAAGTCTAGGCTTTGCATCGGGTTCTCTAGTGCCCGCGCCTGCTGACGATGTGCTAGGATTGCAACCATGCCGACGAGGCGGCCTCATCTCTTCGCGCTTTTCGGCGCGATCGTCGCGCTGACGCCCACCATGGCGATCGGCGGCAGCGTCGACGCGCGCGTGACGGCTTCCATCCCGGCGCCAGACGTACCTCAAGCGCCTGGCCAGATGCCGGCCGTCCTACCCACCGACATCGCGCAACTGAAGAGCGGCCTCGACGCGCTTGCCGCCAACAACATTGCCGGCGCGCGCAATGCCCGCGACACGCTGCCCGCCACTTCGCTCGACCGGCACATCCTGGCCTGGGCGATCGCGCTTTATGGCGGCGACCAGGTGCCGAGCGGCGAGATTGCCGATGCCGCCAAGATGCTTCCCGGCTGGCCGGGCACGATCGCCCTGCGCAAGAACAGCGAACGCGCGCTCTATCGCGAAAACCCGCCGCCGCAAGTGGTGGTGCAGGCCTTCGGCCGCAGCCAGCCACTGACGCCGGAGGGCGTGATCATCCTTGCCCGCTCGCAGGTAGCGCTCGGCAACCAGGCCGCGGCGCGCGCGGTGCTGGTGCCGTTCTGGCGCAGCGAAAAGCTGGAAGCCAAGGACGAGAACGCCATCATCAAGGAGTTCGGCGCGCTGATCCCCGCGGCCGACCATCGCTACCGCATGGAGCGCATGTTCTATGCCGACCGGCCGTCCTCCGCGCTGCGGGTCGCCGGGCTCGCCGGGGCGCAGCCGTTGGCCGATGCGTGGGCGGCGGCCGACAAGGGCGACAAGAACGCCGCCAAACTGTTGAAGGCGGTGCCGGCGGCGCAACGCTCGGCCGGCTATTTCTTCGCCGAGGCGGAATATCTGCGCAAGCAGCAGAAATTCACTGAAGCCGCTGCTGTCGTGATGAAGGCGCCGACCGACCGCGATTCGCTGGTCGACCCCGATGCCTGGTGGGTGGAGCGCCGCGTGTTGTCGCGCGAGCTGGTCGACCAGGGCGACATGAAGACCGCCTACAGAATCGTCTCCATGCATGCGGCCGAAAGCCCGGCCAATGCCGCCGAGGCCGAATTCCATGCCGGCTGGTACGGGCTGCGCGGCCTCAACGATCCGGCGACCGCCGCCACTCACTTCAAGCAGATCACCGAGCTCGCGCAGGGACCGGTGTCGCTGTCGCGCGCCTATTACTGGCTCGGCCGCGCCGCGGAAGTCGGCGGTCCGGGCAGCGCCAAGGATTATTTCACGCGCGCGGCCAGCTACGGCACGACCTTCTATGGCCAGCTCGCCGGCGAGCGCGTGGGGTTGAGGACACTCAACATCGCCTATCCGAAACCGAGCGCGGCCGACCGCCTGAGTTTTGATGGCCGCGAGGCGGTGAGCGCGATCAAGCGGCTGCAGGAGGCGGGCTATGACCGCTATGCCGAGACGCTCTATCGCGACCTTGCCGGACAGCTGACCAGCCCGGGCGAGCTGGCGCTGCTTGCGGTGCTGGCGGAAAAGCAAGGCAACCATTTCATGGCGCTGAAGGTCGGCAAGATCGCCGCCCAACGCGGCATCGATGTTGGCGCGCTGTCGCATCCGCTCGGCGTCATTCCCGATTCGGCCAACATTTCCGGATCCGGCAAGGCGCTCGCCTACGCCATTGCCCGCCAGGAAAGCGAGTTCAATGTCGGCGCCGTCTCCAGCGCCGGCGCGCGCGGCCTGCTGCAGTTGATGCCGGGCACGGCCAAGCAGTTGGCGAAGAAGACCGGCATGAGTTTCTCGCAGGCGCGGCTGACGAGCGATGCCGGCTATAACGCAACGCTGGGCTCGGCTTTCCTCGGCGAGCAGCTCGACCGCTTCGGCGGCTCCTATGTGCTAACCTTCGCCGGCTACAATGCCGGCCCCAACCGCGCCGCCCAGTGGGTGGCGAAATACGGCGATCCGCGCGGCAAGGACGTGGACGCGGTGGTCGATTGGATCGAGCGGATTCCCTACACGGAAACAAGAAGTTACGTGCAGCGCGTGATGGAAAATTACGAGGTCTACAAGATGCGTATTTCGGGGAAGTACGACATCGTGGGGGACCTTGTGAACGGGCGGAGTTGAGCCGGCGTCCTTCCCTTCTCCCCTTGTGGGGTGAGCAGCCGGTTCGCGAAGCGAATTCATCGTGCCAGTGGCACGATGAAAGGCCGGCGAACGCCGGGACGCTGCGGAGCAGCGGGGACCCGGCCGGGGATCGGCCACCACCCGGCCCTTCGCAGGCTCAGGGCGTTCGAAGCTCGAAAAGCCAAGCAATTGGCTTTTCGTCCGCTAACGCGGCCGCTTCTCACCCCACAAGGGGAGAAGGAAAGAGCTACCCGTTTGACGATCCCTGCCCTCGCCTGTAGCTGTCGGTCACCCCCCAAGCGAGGACAGCATGGCGAGCGACGAAGGTTTCTCCGACTTCTTCTATCCCGCAGCTGACGGCTTGAAGCTCCATGCCCGGATCTATGGCGAGGCGAACACCGGCGGCTGGCCGGTCATCTGCCTGCCGGGCCTCACCCGCAATGCCCGCGACTTCCATGAATTGGCGCTCCATCTTTCCAGCAAGGTGGAGAACCCCCGCAAGGTCATCGCGTTCGACTACCGCGGCCGGGGCCAGTCGGACCACGATCCCGATATCGGCCACTACAATGTCGGGGTCGAGGCCGGCGACGTGCTTGCCGGGATGTCGGCGCTCGGCGTCGAGCAGGCAGCCTTCGTCGGCACGTCGCGTGGCGGCCTGATCATCCATGTGCTCGGCGCGCTGAAGCCGGCCGTGCTGAAGGCCATCGTGCTGAACGATATCGGGCCGGTGATCGAGACGGAGGGTCTAGCCCATATCCGCTCCTATCTCGACCGTGCGCCGAAACCGAAGACGTTCGCCGAGGCGGTGGATACCCAGCGGCGCGTGCATGGCGCCGATTTCCCGGCGCTTACCGACGCCGACTGGGCCCGGATGGTGCGGGCAATCTGCCGTGAGACGGCGGCCGGCTGGGTGCCGGATTTCGATCCAGCCCTGGTCGACACGCTGGCCGGCATCGATTTCAGCAAGCCGTTGCCGCGTCTGTGGCCGCAGTTCGATGCTTTGGCCGCCGTGCCGCTGCTTGCCATTCGCGGCGGCAATTCAAAACTATTATCAGCTGCGAGCGTCGAGGAGATGGGAAGACGTCATCCCGGCATGGAGACGATCACCGTCGAAGGTCAGGGACACGCTCCCTTTCTGGAAACCGGCACTCTGCTGCGGGAGATTGCGGATTTCCTCGATCGGGCAGAGCGCGAATCAAAACAAAGTAAAGCCCGAGACTAATTCAACCTCGGGCTTGTCAATAAAATATATATTCTCCGGCACGCGGCGCGTGCCTATTTGCCCTTGGAGCTCTTGCGCCGCGCCTTTGCCGGCTCCGCTCCGCTCTCCTTGCGAGCGGCTTTGCCAGGTGACGGCGCGGTCAGGGGAGAGGCAAAGACGGAGTTCTCCGCGGCGCTCGGCGCCTGATCGGCACGCGGCTTCTCGAGAACGACGACACAGCCATCAAGATCGTTGGTGGCGAGGTGCGCGTAACGCATGGTCATCGACAGCGTCTGGTGGCCAAGCCACATCTGGACGCGCCTGATGTCGATACCGCCCTGAACGAGGCGGGAAGCACAAGTGTGACGCAGGATGTGCGGCACCACCTGCTCATCGGCGCCGAGACCGACTTCCGTCTTCGCCTCGTTCCAGATCGCGCGGTACTGCGCTTGGCTGAGCTTGGTGAACGGGCCCTTCGGCCGGCGTCCTTCGGTGTTCGGCGGCAGCTTAATCACCTCCTTGACCCGTTCGGTCATCGGAATGGTGCGGCTGCGGCCGGATTTGGTGATCCAGAAGGAGACGCGATGCTCCTGGATGTCGTTCCAGATCAGGCCGAGCGCCTCGCCGAGGCGGCAGCCGGTATCGACCAGGAAGACGGAGAGCCTGTAAGCATCCTCGCTGCGGCTCCTGATGGCGGCGAACAGCCTTGCCTCTTCGTCCCTTTCTAGGAAACGAATCCGTCCTGCCCGCTCCTTCTGGCGGCGGAACTCAGGCAGGCTGTGGATATCTCCCATCTTGTGAGCCTTGCGCAGCAGCTTGCTGAGTGCAGCCATCTTGCGATTGATGGTTGCGTTGCTGTTCCCGCGCTGGCGCAAGGTACCGATAAGATTGTCCAGGGTGTTCTGGTCAAAGGTGCTGAAACGCTCTCCGAGAAGGATCTCGTCTATTTCACCGATGAAAGAGCTGACATTGTATTTATGCCGCCCATCATCCCAGAGTATATCCCGGTATGCTGCAAAGAGTTCCCCGATCCTGTGCGATTTTACTTCCCGGATCTTGTTGAAGGTGTACCTAAACTTCGAGTTCTGAGAAGAAAATACCGCAAAATGACCAGAGGGTTCTCCCTCTTGAATCGCTTCGTTCGACATTTTTAGCCACACCCCCTGTGGTTAAGCCTTCAGCCCTAACCGTTCGGAGATGTCCTTTCAAGAGTTTTCGAATCTTGCGGCCAACCACATCCGCCGGTGGCGGATCCCACAAAGTCGCTCCACAGACCCGATCAGCTTACCGTTTCACCCCCATCCTTTCGTTTGCTTCGACCAATCGCGAAAACAAAACGGCCCGGGCGTGGAGACGCCCGGGCCGGATTTCAGTTGCGGTCCAGCCCTTAGAAGGAGCGCTGGAAGCGGAGGAGACCGCCGATGGCGTCGTCTTCGCCAGCAGAAATACCGGTCCAGTTGTGGTTCGTGCCACGGGTATCGGCTTCGCCGATGCTGCCTGCATTGACGTAGTCAACTTCGGCCGTAACCGTAAAGCCGGGAACGATGTCGTAGGCGATGTTGGCGGCGATGCCGAGGTTCTCACCTTCGTCATACGAGATCTGAGCGTTGAACGAGGTCTTCTCGTTGAACTTGTAGGTGCCACCGCCCCACACTGCCCAGTTTTCGTCCCACTGCTTGTAGAAGCCGCGACCGCCAGCTGCGAAGGCATAGGTCGGATCCGACAGGTTGTCATCGGAGCCATAGCCGCCCATGATGAACAGCGAGATGGCGTCGTTGACGTTCACGTCCAAACGAACCTTCCCGGCGACTTCTTCGTAGTTGCTGTCGTAAGCGATAACGCCGGTGATGGCACCCCAGCCCTGCGTCCACTTCACGCCGCCGACGACATGCGGAACGTAGCTGTCGATCGTGCCCACGCCGTAGGAACCGTCCGTGCCGCCGCCCGCGCCTTCTTCGAGCGAGATCACGGCCGAGAAGCCGTTGCCGGCGTCGAAGTAGTACTGGACGACGTTGGTGTCGAAATCACCGTAGGGAACCAGCGTATCCTGGATGACGTTGCCGGCATAACCGATGAACGTGTTGAAGGCCGATTCGTCCTTACCGACGCGCAGGCCACCGAGCTGGATCCAGGCGAAGTTCAGCGACGTGCCCTTGTTGAAGGCCGCATTGGGGCCATAATCGTCATTGGTCGGGTCACCAAGATCGGCGTTGCGGTTGCCGAAGTTCCAGCGGGTCTCGGTGTAGGTCTTCAACGTGCCGAGCTCGGTCTCCTGGCCGGTCCAGGTCTTCAGCGTGAAGCGGGCATTCTTGTAGAAGGTGTCGTTGCTGTCGCCGTCCTCGACATCAGCGGACGTCGCACCGTCGAACGAGCCGACGTCGCCGACGCCGATGTCGTAACGGACATAACCGCCGATGCGAAGGCAGGTCTCGGTGCCGGGGATGTAGAAGTAGCCCGAGCCGTACACGTCGCAGATCTTGACGTATTCAGCCGGTTCCGGCTCGGCGACGGTCACCGCGTCGGCGGCGCGGGCGCCCGAAACTGCGATCAGGGCCGCAGCTGAGCCGAGAAGAAGGCTCTTGATGTTCATTTTCTGACCTCCAGTCAAAAGTTAAAAACGGGTCTGGGTATTTTTGCTGAAGGACAGCGTTCCTGCCCATCCCCACTACCGAAAAGATGCGCACCGCGCCGCTCTTCGAACGTGACCTTTACCCAGGCGGCGGCGGCGTTCAACCACGATCGTATCGGCGAAAGCCCGATCCAGACGCTATCCCGGATGTTGTTGCACAAATGACACGAATTGGCCTCACTCCGAAGCTCTCGTTACCATCGAGGCCGCGAGCCTCGAATCCAGGCGAATCCGGCGATCGGCCGGCTGAATTGCGGCGTCCCGGCGAGTCGCTCTGTCCGGTTCTTGCCGCAGAATCGCCTTGCGAAGGGAAGCTTGTTGCGCACAGCGCAGGGAGGATGGCGGAGAGGATGGGATTCGAACCCACGAGAAGCTTTTGACCTCTACTCCCTTAGCAGGGGAGCGCCTTCGACCACTCGGCCACCTCTCCGTCGCGCCGCTGGATAAAGAAAAGCGTGGGCACAATCAACAAGCCGGCGCCATAATCGCCGAAAAATCGTTAGGCCGGCAACTTGGGAAAGCGGTGGAGCATCGGCATCGCATCGGCCCAGACGTGGCGAATCGTGACTTATGCGGCCTTTCTAGCCAGCAGAGCGCCTTCATTGGAGCGCCCTCGTAGACCGGAAACCGTACTCGCAATCACCCGGCAGACGCCCTCGTTCCGCCGCACGGGGGCGAAAAAGTGCGCAATAACAAGGCATGCCCATAATTCCGATCGAAAGTCCGCATCGCTTCCATCCGATTCTGACTGGAGGTCAGAAAATGAACATCAAGAGCCTTCTTCTCGGCTCAGCTGCGGCCCTCATCGCAGTTTCGGGCGCCCGCGCCGCCGACGCTGTGACCGTCGCCGAGCCGGAACCGGCTGAATACGTCAAGATCTGCGACGTCTACGGCTCGGGCTATTTCTACATCCCCGGCACAGAGACCTGCCTGCGCGTCGGCGGCTATGTCCGTTACGACATCGGCGTCGGCGATGTCGGCTCGTTCGACGGCGCCAAGTCCTTCGACCATGAGGACGGCGATGAGCAGAGCACCTTCTACAAGAATACCCGCTTCACGCTGAAGACCTGGACCGGCCAGGAGACCGAGCTCGGCACGTTGAAGACCTACACCGAGACCCGCTTCAACTTCGGCAACCGCAACGGCTACCCATCGGCAGACGATCCGACCACGGCAGCGGATGAATTCAACAGCAATCCTGCCGGCAACAAGAACGTTTCGCTGAACTTCGCCTGGATCCAGCTCGGTGGCCTCCGCGTCGGTAAGGACGAATCAGCCTTCGATACGTTCATCGGCTACGCCGGCAACGTCATCCAGGATACGATCGTCCCCTATGGCGACTTCGACACCAACGTCGTCCAGTACTATTTCGACGCCGGCAACGGCTTCTCGGCCGTGGTCTCGCTGGAAGAAGGTTCGGGCGTCGTCGGCACGATCGACAGCTACGTTCCGCATGTCGTCGGCGGCGTGAAGTGGACTCAAGGGTGGGGCGCCATCACCGGCGTCGTTGCTTACGACAGCAACTACGAGGAAGTTGCCGGCAAGGTTCGCCTGGATGTGAATGTCACCAACGAACTGTCGCTGTTCGGCATGTTCGGCTATGGCAGCGACGACAACCTCAACGACCCGACCTATGCCATCGGGGCCGGTGGTCGCGGCTTCTATAAAATCTGGGGCGGCAACTGGGCATTCTGGGCCGGCGGCACCTACAAGTTCAACGAGAAGACCTCGTTCAATCTCCAGGTGTCGGGTGATCAGGACAAGAACTATGGCGTGGCGGCGAACGTCGCCTATGACATCGTACCCGGCTTCACGGTCACGGCCGAAGTCGATTGGGATCACTTCGGCAAGTTCGATGATTGGGTTTCGGGTGCCGACGTCGTCAACTTCACCGGCGCCGACAAGAAGAACAGCGTCGGCGGTCTGCTCCGCTTCCAGCGCTCGTTCTAACAGGCGTCGCCTGATCGAAATCGAAACCCGGCGGGCGATCGCCGGGTTTTTCATTTGGTTGCGAGGTGAAGACCCGCGGTGCCTTAAGCGCGCCGCAGGTGCCTGATGGCAAGTGCGTGTTCGCCAACCGTCAGATAAGCATCGCCCAAACTGAAGTGGAAACATGGGTCGAGTGGCGTCTGGTCGACCGCCCGAGCAAGGTATTTGATGGACAACTTATCATCGACGCCCAGTCCCAGCGTCCCCAACATGTACAAAGCCATCGGGTGCTCGGGCGTCCTTGCCAAAACGCGACGACACAGTTCCTCGGCCTCGGGCAACCTGCCCGCCAGCTGAAGTTCCAGCAACATTTCATTGGCCTGCATACGCGGCTTCGCCTTCGGCTGCTTGAGTGTTGGCTGTTTTACAGTCTGCTTTGGCGCGGGTCCGCTCTTCAAATGCTTGGACCAGCCAGGGGCGGTCGGTTATTCATCCCGCCTCGCTAACAAAAAGAGGCGCGGGAATCCAGCCGTGGTGCAACCGGCAACGGACCCGCGCTATTTGCCCCTTTCGACAACTTGCACCCACTCCCCGCCCACGCTAGCAAGAAGCCCCCTTTCTCAACCAAGCCCATTGCCATGCGCCAGCGCCCTTCCCTCGCGCCGATCATCGGTGCGCTTCCCACCACTGTGCCGTTCGTCGGGCCGGAGGCGCAGGAGCGCGAGGCGGGCGGCCTTTTCGCGCCCGCATCGGCGCCAATGAAGGCGGTTTCGGGCCTTCGCCACGCGTTATCGCGCGCATGGAGAGCGTCGCGCGCGATCGATAGCGGCCTTGCTTTCGGCTGTCCGGTCTTGGGTTGTGGAATTCTCTTTCCCGACGGATCTTTCAGGTGTTTGGACCAGGCGGGCGGCAGCCGGTTGTTCATCGTGTCTGGCTTGCAAAAAGGGGCAACAGAATCCAGCCTCTCGGGCGCTGAAGGCAGGTCACCTCCCAATCGCCCCGCCGTTTACGCCACCTAACACGATCACTGGGTCGTCGCATCGCCCTTCAGGATCGTCTCGAGCTCATCTGGCGGGGCGTTGTTCGTTTTTCCTTCAATGGCCGCGACGGGCGCGCTGACCGTGCTTGCCGCGACGTTGCCGATCGTGTCGACCGTGCCGGCAACCACAAGGCCGAGTTCGTCGCCAAGCCCCACTCTCGAATCCGTCAAGGTCTGGCCGGAAGCAAGTTGCGCGCCGAGCAATTGGACGATCTCCGGACTTTCAGCGAACTTGCTGTGATTCAAGCGATCTGCGGTCTTTACGTCGGTCAGATCAAGCACGGTTATTCCAGCTGCCTGGAGCTTCGATTTGTACGGCTCCTTCGACGGGTCGGCCTGCCCCACCCTGTCGACATTGCCCGCAATCAGGCGCGAGACGGCAAGCGCCCGGTCGTCCCGCGAGACGGTGATGGTGAACTTCGGCTTTTTCGGCCCAAGCTCGGTCCACTGGCGACCAAAGACATCCACGTCGAGATCGGGAGACGCAAGGATGACGTTCCTGATCTTGGGCGAAACGCGCCCATCCTCCAGCGCCATCTGCCTCAGCGATTCCATCGCCAGCCAGGTGCCCATCGAGTGGGCCATGACGGTGACGTCGGTCACGCTGCGGTCGTCGGCCAAGGCCTTCAATGTCCGCTCGAACGCAGTGCGCGAGAAATTCGCGCTTTCCTTGTCGTAGTTGTAGCCAAGCACACTGGCGCGCGACGGCCATGTGAAGAGAATCGGCACGACGTTCGCCCGCGAGTCATGCACGAACTGCGCGAAGCGAAAGACCGAGTCCTCATACCGGTTGTTGAAGCCATGCACGAAGACGAGAACATGGCCGTTCGAATTGTGAGCATGCAGCCATTTGTGAGCCTCGGGAACCGACAGGTTTCTTGCGGCAAGAACCGCGAAATCCTTTTGGGGGTTTGGCGGCAGCTTTTTCGGCCACTCGACCGTGCCCGGCGCACGGTTCGGCGGAATCGAGATGGTCAGGTCGGTCAACGAAAGCGCCGGGCTGCGCTCGCCCGTGAACAAGGTCGCCGGGTCACCGGAAGGCTTGCGGCTGGTCGCGACCAACATCGTCACATCCGATGCCGCCGGCGAAACCAAGCTCGCGGGGATCGGCGCCAGAACCCCTTCGGGTCCAGTTCCGCACGCCGTGAGCGTAAGGAATATGGCCGATATGGCTGCTGCAACCCGCCAGCGCGCCGGTTTGGACCTCCCGGCGCCGCGATGCCCATGGAGGGCGCTGCGCCCTCCTCTCATGACGGACGCGCGATGCATCGAAAACCCAGGTGGCAAGTGGACGTATCCACGGGCTGCGCCATGCGAGCGGCCGGCCGGTACCGTCGGCAATAGCTGGGGGCGCACAGGAAGGACCCGCCCTTGGTCACCTTGCGTGGAATTTTGATGTCGGGTGTCAGCGGGTCGAAGCTCGCCTCACGCTCGCCGCCGCGCGGATTTTCCATCGTACAGCAAGGGCTCTCGATCCGGCGATGTTCCTGGTACCAGTCGGTGGTCCACTGCCAAACATTGCCGGCCATGTCATGGAGCCCGTAGCCATTTGCCGGAAACGAGCCGACGGGCGCAGTCCATTCGTAGCCGTCTTCGCAATCGTTGCGGAAAGGGAACTCGCCCTGGTAGGTGTTGGCCATATGCTGGCCGCCGGGCGTCAGCTCGGCGCCCCAAACGAATTCGGCGCCCTCCAGCCCGCCGCGCGCGGCAAACTCCCACTCGGCCTCGGTCGGCAGAGCCTTCCCCGCCCAGTTCGCATACGCTTCCGCGTCCTCATAGGCGATGTGCACGACGGGATGGCTGTCGAGCCTCTTCAGCCCGCTGGCGGGGCCGCGTGGGTGCCTCCAGTTCGCGCCACGGACGTAAGCCCACCAATTATAGTGATTGTTGCGATCGATGCCGCGCGAAGGCCTCACGAACAAGGCGGAAGCCGGCGCCAATGATTCTGCACTGGCGCCGGGATAGTCCGCGGCATTCGCTGGACGCTCGGCCAGCGTGACATAGCCGCTGGCCTCGACGAAGCGGCTGAACTCGGCATTCGTGACCGTCGCGCGATCCATCCAGAAGCCGCCGACGACGACGCGATGCGCCGGCGCCTCTTCCGGATAGTGGCTGTCTGAGCCCATCAGGAATTCGCCGCCGGGGATCCAAAGCATATCGGCGTTTGACGAATCCGTTGGCTTTGCTGCAGGTCGCGCTTCAGTCATCGGCTGGTCTCGTCTGAACGGCAGAGCGCATCCGCCGTTCAATCCCCCGCAGCGAACATTTCCTCCGGGCTTGGTGTCACCAGCGGCGTGAAGTAGGTCAGCCGCACTGCCTCCATAAGCAACAGCGGGGGTTTCATCTGGGCTGCGAGCTCGGTGATCCTTGCCTGCAACACCTTGACCTTATCAGGATACTTATCAGCCAAGTTAGTGGCCTCCGATTTGTCCTGCGACAAATCGAACAGCTCTATCTTTTGCGGCAACGTTGCCGACCACAACAATTTCCATTCGCCCTCGCGCACCGCACCGGCCATCGGATCGACATTGTAGACGATCTCTGTGCGCGGCGAAGGTTTGCCCTCGCTGATGGCCGGCCACATATCCACGCCGTCCAGCGGTTTATCCTTGCCAGGCTTGGCGCCGGCCAGCCCAGCCAGTGTCGGCAACATGTCGACGACATGCATGAGGCCATTGAAGACGCCAGGCTTGACCTTGCCGGGCCAGTTCATGAAGGCGACCGAGCGGGTGCCGCCCTCATAGAGGGTGCCCTTGCCTTCGCGATAGGGGCCGTTATCCGCAGGCAGCTTGCCACCCACCTTCGAGTCGCCCGCAAACATCGAGTTAACGACGCCACCGTTGTCGCTCATGTAGACGATCAGGGTATTGTCGCGAATCCCTTTCTTCTCAAGGGCGGCAACGACATTGCCGATCTCGTCATCGATCACCGAGATCATTGCGGCATAGGCTCTGCGGTTCTCGTCGGCGATGTTCTTATATCGGTCGAGATATTCCTTCGGAGCCTGGAATGGCGTATGGGGCGCGGTGAAAGCGAGGTAGAGAAAGAGCGGCTTCTTCTGATCGTGAGCGTTGATGACCCGGACAGCTTCCTGACCGAACAACGTGTTGTCGAAGCCCGGCTCCTTGATCGGCTTGTTGTTCCTGTACCAGTCCGCGATACCATGCGATGCATGTTTGAAATGGTCGATCTCGCCGACCGTCGCCCCGTAGAATGAATCAAATCCACGCTGCTTCGGCCAGTAGTCCGTCTTGGCATGGCCGAGATGCCATTTGCCACTCATCGCCGTCTGGTAGCCCGCGTCTCTTAGGATTTGCGAAAGAAGTGTCTCATCGAGCGGAAGGCCATAGGTTCCCGCTGCGGGGACAACGCCAACCTGCATGCCATAGCGCAGCGGATAGCGGCCGGTCATGAGGGCGCTGCGCGTTGGTGTGCACATCGGCTGCACGTAATATTCTTCGAGCTTCGTCCCTTCCGCGGCAAGCTTGTCGATGTTGGGCGTCTTGATGTCCGAGCCGTGATAGCCGACGTCTTTCCATCCCTGATCGTCCGCAACGATGAAGACGATGTTCGGCTGCGAGGGCTGGGCCGCCGCCGTCTGGACGCCCGCAAGGCCGGCGAGCGCGCCGGAAAGGCCGACAGGTGCTGCAAATCGCGAAACCGCAGCCGCAGTGCCGCCCATCAAAGCGTCCCGTCGCGTGATTCTGTTGGTTGCACCGGCTTCGGCCGGGAAGTCTCGATCGTTGCTCATATTATGCCCCTGCTCTGCTAATTCACGCCGTTCTGCTCAATACCGCGGCGCGTCTGGTGTTCTGGCGCCAATCATTTGCCTGGAATCCAAAGGCGCGGCGGCTCAGCACCCACGTCTGCCGCTGCCGTTGCTGCGGCGCGCTCAATGCCCTCTGCGCACACCTGCGAATAGCCCTGCCTGTTCATGCTCCCCACTCGCCGTGCGTCGGCGGTATTTCCGCGCTATTTGGCCTCGCGCTGTTTTCGCTTAAGTTATTGCTAATAGAACCGTGCCGCTATCCACTTTGCGCAAAGGAGGCATTTTTTGGCGTCCTGACCTGCGTCGCCGTCCCGGGAGATGCTTTGCTGTGGCTCGTCACGCGGGCGGCTCAGACGCGCCCCCGAGCGCACGTCACCTTTCGCTTGCCTGGGCGCCTTGGCCCACCGTAAGCGCCTTGCCAATCCACTCTAGTCTGCTGGTGCAGACCATTGCCGATACGATCGTGCTGTGGAACGGAATTCCATTTTACCGCCGGCTGCAGAAATGCGCCGTCGAACGCCGGCGGGCGATGCCTGGCTCCGCCATCGCTCAGCAGCCCAATACCGAATGCAGGCGCCGCAGAGAACCAACCACGTCATCTCAATCCGCTATTATCCCGGATGGGCTGGCGAGAATTGATAAGTGAGCCCCAGAATCGGACCCTGCTGAGTGAGTTTGTTCACGAAGCCGTCGTGGCTATAATTGTCGTGCACGGCCCGATAGCCGACGAAAATCGACATCTTGTCGTTGAACTGATAACCGGCCCCTCCCATCACATCCCACATTGACTTGGACCCTGCGCCGAAACCGCCGACGAGGCCCCAGCCAGCCAAGTAGATCCCGTCACCGACATCGGCCTTGAATTTGGCGCCGATCACCGGATCGACCCACGTATCGCCGTCGCTCGCTGACCTGCCATCCAGCACACCTCCGTGGAAGTCGAAACTGTTGTCGACCGACCAGAGGCGGGCACCGGCGACAAGATCGAAATTCGTCCCATCCTGATAGTAAACGCTGTAACCACCCAGCGCCGTACCCATGAAAGTGCTCACCGTCGCATCAATGTTGGACGCGAGGATTCCCTTCGGGGTGCCTATGTTGGCGTCGAGCTTGGCGTACACTATGTCCGTGCTGATTGTGAAAGGCCCGTTGCGAGCTTCCGTAAGCCCCATGAAGCCGAATTTAAGGTGGTGCAGCACGTCGCTGAAGCTCACATCGACATCCTGAGGCGGAAATCCGAAGACTCCGCTCTCGCCCTTGATTCCCGAGGCCCAGAGATACGGGGCGACAGTGAACGTCCAGCCCTCATCCCGCTGCTTGGCGATGTCCGCCGCAGATGCGTCAACGGCACAAAGTACCGATATCACGGCCGTTCCCAAGGCTACCAAACGAAATCTTTTCACGATCATCCCCTCAAGGTGCTCCTCGATTTGCTATACTTAGCCGGCGCGTGCGCGCCCGCATCATGTCCCGCGCCGTCTCAGGTCCTGCCCTCTGTCAAATTGCCTTTGATCCAACGTGCGATGCTGACGCCGTCAACGCGATGCGTACGGCCAAGACGCCTGGCGCCTCCCCAATAAGTAGATCTGCTTCGTCCATCGTCCCCAGAGCCGTGAGTCGGCGATATTTTGCGGCGAATTGATCTCGCGCAATTTGCGTTTAAGCTACACCTAATACAAGTGTTGTGATATCCACTTTGCGCAAAGGACGCATTTTTGAGCGCGTGGCCTCCAACGACTTCGCACAGGGACGTGCAACTTGGCCCAGACGCGCTCGGCGATGCCGCCTCTGGGCTGCCCGTGAAGGTTGACAGGCTTTCGCCAGGGCAAATGCCGTCGCGCCTCCGGCAAATCCAGTCCCACGGCAAGTGGGCGCTCGATCTGGCTGAATTCAATTGCGCCTTCCGTGCCAACGGCGGCTTTGATCCAGGTTCCGTGGCAATCGTGGCTGTAGAGCGGGCCCGGGACTCGACGATCTGCGGCATTCCGCTCAAGGACGACATGATCGTGGCAATTCCCGCCGGCACGAGCGTCGCAGCGACGGTCAAGCCCGGCCTTCGCTACACGGGCGCCGTTGTTCCGACGTCGATCTGGGTGGAAATCCAGGCACTTTCCGCCGGCACGATCTTGGATCGGGCGGCCGACCATCCAAATGCCGTTCGGCTCACCGCCAGCGATGCGCAAATGTTCCGCAGCCAGATGGAGGCGATGGCATACCGCTTCGGGGAAGCCGCAAGCGATTCAGCCTTGCCGGAGCATACTCCGATCGCGTTGGCGGAATATTTGGGGGGCATAGCCAACGCGTTCGCTGGCGCCCGTGGCAACGTCGAAACAGATCGGTCCTCCAGTCGCCACCTCCGACAGGCATGGGCGGCCGAGGATTTTATTCGCGCGCACATCCGCGAAGACATCCCCATCATCCGGTTGTGCAAGGAAATCGGCATCAGCCGACGACAATTGGAGTATGCCTTTCGCGCCGCCTTTGCTCTCAGCCCGCTGGAATTCATCAGGGCGGTTCGCCTCAATGAAGCGAGGCGATTGCTCACTGCGCGGGGACCGGATGGCTTGAGCGTCACAAGGATCGCGATGGAGGTGGGGATCACCCATCTTGGCCGTTTCGCTGCGAGTTATCGCATGCTGTTCGGTGAGTCCCCGAAGGACACACTTCAACGTGCCAGAAGATGACAACGAGGGTGAAACTCGGTCGCGGAATTGGCGCCAGTCGTCATGCAGGCAGTTCGACGGAAATTGCGCAATCCGAATAGAAGCCCGATTATATAATTAGTATTCTCTAAAATATGTTGCCTCCGGGGGCGGCGGTCCGGGTTTGCGTCAGGTGAGCGACCTCATCGGCTACGGATTTGAACGCAGGCAAGTTGTGAGTTCTTTGAGGATGCAAATGAAAAAATCGAGCTTGAGATCGACCGGCACTGCCGGGATAGCATTCGCATTGATGCTTGCGGGAATCGCCGATGCCGTTACACCCTTCGCCCTTTTCGTCAGCCCTGCGCAGGCCCGCGTCGGTCACCCGCTCACTCCAGGCAGCGTAGCTGGGGTTGCCAGGCGCACCACGCGCCGTACGATCCGCCGTTCGACCATCTATGTGACCAGACTACCGGCAGCGTGCGTGAAAACTTCGATCAACGGTACCGTGCTGTGGCACTGTGGCAGCACGTATTACCAGCCCTACGGGGGCCGATACGTCGTCGTCCACATTCATTGCGAAGCATGGCATCGGCTCTCCGGGCGGCCGCCAACTTGCGCCCGCCGGTCGCACAGGCTAGCTAGAAGCTCCTCTCAAGCGAGCCAATGCCATGCTTCGTCGCCCTTCCCTCACCCCGATCATCGGCGCGCTTCCCACCACGGTGCCGTTCGTCGGTCCGGAGGCGCAGGAGCGCGAGCGCGGGCGGCCTTTTCGCGCCCGCATCGGCGCCAATGAGAGCAGTTTCGGCCCGTCGCCGCGCGTCATTGCGCGCATGGAGAGCGTCGCGCGCGACCAGTGGATGTATTGCGATCCCGACAATTACGAGCTGAAGGTTGCGGCGGCCGCGCATCACGGCGTCGCCGTCGAAAACGTGGTCGTCGGCGAAGGCATTGACGGCCTGCTCGGCCTGGTGGCACGTATGTATGTCGCGCCGGGCGATGCGGTGGTGACCTCGCTCGGCGCCTACCCCACTTTCAATTTCCACATCGCCGGCGTCGGCGGCCGGCTGGTCACGGTGCCTTATGCCAACGACAAGGAGGATTTGGACGGGCTCCTCGCCAAGGTCGTCAGCGAAAAGGCGCCGCTGGTCTATCTCTCCAATCCCGACAATCCGATGGGAAGCTGGTGGGAGGCGCCGGATGTCGTCCGCTTCATCGAAGCGCTGCCGGAAACCACCATGCTGGTGCTGGACGAAGCTTATGGTGAGCTTGGCCCGGCCACGGCGCTGCCGGCGATCGATGTCGCGCGGCCGAACGTCATCCGCATGCGCACCTTCTCCAAGGCTTACGGCCTGGCCGGCATACGCTGCGGCTACGCCGTGGCGGAGGCCGAGGTGATCCGCGACTTCGAGAAGATCCGCAACCACTACGGCGTCAGCCGCATGGCGCAGATCGCCGGTCTCGAGGCGCTTGCCGATCAGGATTACCTGCGCACGGTGGTGGCGCGCGTGGCGGCTGGCCGCGAGCGCATTTCGACCGTCGCCAGGCAGAACGACCTGAAACCGTTGCCGTCGGCGACCAATTTCGTCACCATCGACTGCGGCCGCGACGGCGCCTTCGCGCTGAAGGTGATGCAGGGCCTCTTGTCGCGCGACGTGTTCATCCGCAAGCCGATGGTCCCCAGGCTCGACCGCTGCATAAGGGTCAGCGTCGGCCTCGACCACGAGCTCGACATCTTCGCCGAGGAATTGCCGGGCGCGCTCGCGGCAGCGCGGGGGAACTGACCGGACCCCAGCCCCTGCTTCCCAGGGAGCTAATTGGGCGATTCACAGTCCCGCGGCTGCCAGCAGACGCGTCACGCGGTTCAGCGCATCGGAAAGCTCAGCGGCTTGCCCGTTCTCGAGCTTGACGATCAGGCGGGCGAGATCGCGGTTCGTCGTTGCCTCGAGATCGGCCAGCGCGGCCTTACCCCGCTCGGTCAGCGCAAGGACGGGCGGCCCGTTCTCCGGGTCGTCGCGCATTTCAGCCAGCCCCGTGGCAGTGAACCTCCGAAGCACCCGCATGAGATAGGCGGGGGCGAGGTTGAGTTCTCCAGCCAGTTCGGATGCCACCGGCGCGAGGTCGAGATGAAACATGCGCGCCAGCAGACCAGCCGGTCCAACGGGTCTAGGCTTGCACCCGAGCTCGAACAGCAGGCGGGCTTCGACCAGCGTGTAGGGGCTCTGCATCAAGGTCTCATCGAGCAACCCCACCAGCCCGGTATAGAACCGGTTGAAGCGACGAATCTCATGGACCAGGGCTTCATGCGGCATGCCGACCCTCCTCGGAGACATTACATCCGATAATTTCCTTGTTGGTTGACTGAGTCAATTATTTAATCGCCATACCACCCATCCTTTGAACCGGTTGCATTTGCCCGTTCGCGCTCCAGATTGATGGGGAAGATTCTGGAGCGGACGATGCAAGGTGAGCAAAAAGCCGTTCGGGTGCGTGTTTCCGGTACGGTGCAAGGCGTGAGCTACCGTGTCTGGACGCGCGGCGAAGCCCTGCGTCTCGGGTTGACGGGTTGGGTGCGCAACGAGCGCGACGGCTCGGTCACCGCTCTGATTGCCGGCGCCGATGCCGCTGTCACGGCGATGACCGAACGTCTGTGGCAAGGGCCGCGTGGCGCGCTCGTCTCGAAGGTCGAGATCGAGGAAGCGGGCGACGACGCGCCCGTGGATTTCAGGATTGTCGTGTGAGTTGGTCTCTCCCCCCTTGAGGGGGAGATGGCCGGCAGGCCAGAGGGGGTCGTCTCACGTAGGTCTCCAGCGTGGGCTTCTTGCCGCAAAGGGCGTTGGCGCTTCACGCGAGACGACCCCCTCTGTCGCCTTTGGCGACATCTCCCCCTCAAGGGGGGGGAGATTTGGCGCTTGAATTAATTGAACGTTCGTTTTATTAGTGCTGCTGGAGGCGAAATGGCGCGCACCACAGGCTCAGACGGGGAAAAGACCGAGGCGGCCGTCCGCGAGGCGGCGGTCAGCCTGATCGCGCGGCTGGGCTATGAGGCGATGTCGATGCGGCAGCTGGCGGCTGAGGTCGGCGTGCAGGCGGCAGCGCTCTACCGTTACTTCCCCACCAAGGAAGATCTGCTTTTCACCTTGATGCGAGAGCATATGGAGGGTCTGCTCAAGGCTTGGGACGCGGCGCGGCCGTTAAGTGCCGATCCGGTCACCCGGCTTGCCGCCTATGTCGAGAACCATATCGCCTTCCACATCGAGCGGCGCCACGCCACCCATGTCTCCAACATGGAATTGCGCAGCCTGTCGCATGAAAGACTGACGCAGATCCTCAAGATGCGCACAGCCTATGAGAAGGAGCTGCGCACGATCCTGCGCGACGGCGTGGAAGCAGGCGCGTTCGAGATCGACGATACGGGCCTGACCGCCATGGCGCTGATCCAGATGATGACCGGCGTGATCGTCTGGTTCCGTCCGGGCGAACGGCTGTCGCTCGCCGAAGTCACGGCATCATATCTTTCGATGACAATGCGCCTGGTCGGCGCGACAATCAGCCATGGCACCGCGCGTCCTTCCGGGCGAGCCGGGAACGCCGTGGCACTCTGATACGGGCATGATCCCCGCGAAGACCGGGGCGTGCGCAGGGAGGAACGGCATGTACACGAACACGCTCAGCTTCGGACTTGATCCCGACATCGAGGCGTTGCGCGACACTGTACGGCGCTTCGCTCAGGACAGGATCGCGCCGATCGCGGCGGAGATCGACCGCTCCAACGAGTTTCCCGCGCATCTGTGGGGCGAGCTCGGCGCGCTCGGCCTGCTCGGCATCACCGCCGATCCTGATTTCGGCGGAACCGGCATGAACTATCTCGCGCATGTCGTGGCCATGGAGGAGATTTCGCGCGCATCGGCTTCTGTCGGCCTCTCCTACGGCGCGCATTCCAACCTTTGCGTCAACCAGATCAATCGCTGGGCCACGCCGGCGCAGAAGGAGAAATACCTGCCTGCCCTCTGCTCGGGCGAAACCGTCGGCGCGCTGGCGATGTCGGAACCGGGCGCTGGCTCCGACGTGGTGTCGCTCAGGCTGCGCGCCGAAAAGCGCAATGACCGCTATGTGCTCAACGGCTCGAAAATGTGGATAACCAACGGCCCCGACGCCGGAACGATGGTGGTCTACGCCAAGACCGATCCGGAGCGCCATTCGCGCGGCATCACCGCTTTCATCGTCGAAAAGACTTTTGCCGGCTTTTCGGTGGCGCAGAAGCTCGACAAGCTCGGCATGCGCGGCTCCAACACCGGCGAGCTCGTCTTCGAAAATGTCGAGGTGCCGTTCGAGAATGTGCTGCATGAGGAAGGGCGCGGCGTCGAGGTGCTGATGTCGGGGCTCGACTATGAGCGGGCAGTGCTTTCCGGAGGCCCCATCGGGCTGATGGCGGCCTGCCTCGACGTCGCCGTACCTTACGTGCATGAGCGCAAGCAGTTCGGCCAGCCGATCGGCACGTTCCAACTGGTGCAGGGCAAGCTCGCCGACATGTACACGACGATGAATGCCGCGCGGGCTTACGTCTATGCGGTGGCGGCCGCCTGCGATCGCGGCGAGACCACGCGCAAGGACGCCGCCGGCTGCCTGCTCTTCGCGGCCGAGAAGGCGACGCAGATGGCACTCGACGCGATCCAGCTGCTCGGCGGCAACGGCTATATCAACGATTACCCGACGGGACGGCTGCTGCGCGATGCCAAGCTCTACGAGATCGGCGCCGGCACCAGCGAGATCCGCCGCTGGCTGATCGGCCGCGAGATCATGGCGGAGGGGGCGTGATGCCCCTCTCCGCCATCTCAGCCGAACGCCTTGGGCAGGTCGTCGGTTGGCTTGGCGACGATCTGATGCGCGTCGCGCCACAGGATCTCGCGCTGACGGGCCGCCGTGATCGGGCGCACCGGCAAACCACCCTCTTCGATCAGCCAGGCGCAATAACGCGCACGACTGATCGCTTCCCTGGCGTCCGGATGGAACCAGCAGATGCCCCAGATCGAATTCCGGCGCTTGAAATGCCGGCCGACCCGGCCTGGAATGGGCAGATGCCGGTTGAACCAGTCGAACTGATCGTCCAATTCGTCATGGATCCAGTCCGGGCATCCGTTCCGGTACAGGTACCAGGACGCGTGGAAGAAGCCGGTCTCCACCCGGCTGTTCGGATGGATCAGCGGCGTTACAAACCGCAAATACATGATGACACCCACAGCGCCTGCGGGCGCCGTGTTCCTCTTGCTCAGATTCGGGACGTGGACAGCCGCCCTTCGGCGGCGTCAGGCCATGGCCGAAGGGAGACATCTGGTGAAACGCATATCCATGCTTTCCATCGTCGCCTCTTGAGGGTGTCATACGTACAAAAGATGCCACGGTTGGCACGCTGCATCCGGGCGCGGGCTGTTACACTGGTTCCGCTACGGCATCAAGAGGTGTGAGGAACAAATTGGCCACCCTGCAAACCCAGATCTCCCCCTCCTCCGACATTTTCCGCGCCAATGCCGAACGCATGCGGGCGCTGGTCGACGACATTTCCGAGAAGGCGGCAGGCGTCGAGCGCGGCGGCTCCGACGAGGCGCGCGAACGCCATGTCTCACGCGGCAAGCTTCTGCCGCGCGAGCGGCTGGCACAGCTGCTCGACACCGGCTCGCCCTTCCTCGAGGTCGGCCAGTTCGCGGCCTGGTCGATGTATGGCGAGGACATTCCGTCGGCCGGCATCATCACCGGCATCGGCCGGGTCGAGGGCCGGGAGGTGATGGTCGTCGTCAACGACGCGACGGTGAAGGGCGGCACCTATTATCCGCTGACGGTGAAGAAGCATTTGCGCGCGCAGGAGATCGCGCTGCAGAACAACCTCCCATGCGTCTATCTGGTCGACAGCGGCGGCGCCAATCTGCCGAACCAGGATGAAGTCTTCCCCGACCGCGAGCATTTCGGCCGCATCTTCTACAACCAGGCCAACATGTCGGCGGCGGGCATCCCGCAGATCGCCTGCGTGATGGGCTCCTGCACGGCGGGTGGCGCCTACGTGCCGGCGATGTCGGACGAGACGATCATGGTGCGCAACCAGGCGACCATCTTCCTTGGCGGCCCGCCGCTGGTGAAGGCGGCGACGGGGGAGGATGTCAGCGCCGAGGAGCTCGGCGGCGCGGACGTCCATACCAGGCTTTCCGGTGTCGCCGACCACTACGCCATGGACGACGAGCACGCCCTGGCCATTTGCCGGCGCATCATCCGGAATCTGAATCGGAACAAGGCCCTGAGCCTGAATCTGCAGAAGCCGATCCAACCGCTTTACGATCCGCAGGAACTCTACGGCATCGTGCCGACGGATCTGCGCCAGCCCTATGACGTGCGCGAGGTGATCGCGCGCCTTGTCGACGGTTCGGAGTTCGACGAGTTCAAGCAGAATTACGGCACGACCTTGGTCACCGGCTTCGCGCATCTGCACGGCATGCCGGTCGGCATCCTCGGCAACAACGGCGTGCTGTTTTCCGAAAGCGCGCTCAAGGGCGCGCATTTCATCGAGCTCTGCTGCCAGCGCGGCATTCCGCTGGTCTTCCTGCAGAACATCACCGGCTTCATGGTGGGGCGAAAATACGAGGCCGGCGGCATCGCCAAGGACGGCGCCAAGCTGGTCATGGCCGTCGCCACCGCCAAGGTGCCGAAGCTCACCGTCATCATCGGCGGCTCGTTCGGCGCCGGCAATTACGGCATGTGCGGCCGCGCCTATTCGCCCCGCTTCCTATGGATGTGGCCCAACGCGCGCATCTCGGTGATGGGCGGCGAGCAGGCAGCCACCGTGCTTGCCATGGTCAAACGCGAAGGCATCGAGCGCAAGGGTGGTGAATGGAGTGCCGAGGAGGAAGCCAAATTCAGGAAGCCGATCCTGATGAAATACGAGCATGAGGGCCACCCGCTCTATTCCTCGGCGAGGCTCTGGGACGACGGCATCATCGATCCGGCCAGAACCCGCGACGTGCTGGCGCTCAGCCTCTCCGCGGCGCTCAATGCCGGCATCGAGGACACGAAGTTCGGCGTGTTCAGGATGTGACGATGGGTGCTCTCGGCGACAGGATCCGCATCCACACCGGCGACATCACCCGACTCGTGGTGGATGCCATCGTGAACGCAGCGAATTCCTCATCGCTCGGCGGTGGCGGCGTCGACGGCGCCATCCACCGCGCGGCCGGGCCGGAGCTGGTTGCCGAGTGCCGGACGCTCAACGGCTGCAAGACCGGCGACGCCAAGCTGACCAGGGGCTACCGCCTGCCGGCGCGTTTCATCATCCATACGGTCGGTCCGGTCTGGCAGGGCGGCGGCGAGGGCGAGGCGAGCCTGCTTGCCTCGTGCTATCGGCGCTCGCTCGAAATCGCACTCGGCCATGATTGCCGGACGGTGGCGTTTCCGGCGATCTCGACCGGTATTTACCGCTTTCCGAAGGAGGAAGCGACTGGGATTGCCGTCGACACAGTCAGTAACTTTCTGCGGCAGAATGCAGTGCCGGATGCAGTTACCTTCTGCTGTTTCGATGAGCAGACGGCGGAGATCTACCGGCGGGCCGCCGCTGCCGTTGGAAGGAGCGGACCTTGATGACCAAAACTGCCCAAGAGGCGACCTCGGCAGAGCACTCCCTTGGCGAGGGAGAGGTCTATGATTTCGGACGAATGCTTGTCCCGAAGCGCTGGCGGGACAGCGCCCCCCTATGCCCTGCCGGGCATCTCCCGCAGAAGGGGGGAGATCAGCAGCTTTGCGGACGGCTCCTTTGCAACGTCGATAGTTGGCGAAGGCGGCGGCGACATCCAATCTCCCCCCAAGTGGGGGAGATGTCCGGCAGGACAGAGGGGGGCGCGAAGGAACGCCGACCTCGCTCAAAGCATACTCTGGCTGCGGAGGTTCCATGTTCGGCAAGATCCTGATCGCCAATCGCGGCGAGATCGCCTGCCGCGTCATTCGCACGGCCCGCAAGCTCGGCGTGCGCAGCGTGGCCGTCTATTCCGACGCCGACGCCCGCGCCTTGCATGTCGAGATGGCCGACGAGGCGGTGCATATAGGCCCTCGCCTGTCGGCGAAAGCTATCTGCGCGGCGACAAGATCGTTGCCGCGGCGCTCGCCACCGGCGCCGAGGCGATCCATCCCGGTTACGGCTTCCTGTCGGAAAATCCGGATTTCGTCGACCAGGTGACCGCGGCAGGCCTCGTCTTCATCGGGCCGAGCGCCGCCTCTATCCGCGCCATGGGATTGAAGGACGCCGCCAAGCGGCTGATGGAGGCGGCCGGCGTGCCCGTCGTGCCCGGCTATCATGGCGAAGCGCAGGAGATCGTGCTGCTCGCCTCCAAGGCGCGCGAGATCGGGTACCCCGTCCTGATCAAGGCGCGCGCCGGCGGCGGCGGCAAGGGCATGCGCCGCGTTGACCATCCCGACGATTTTTCCGAAGCGCTGTCGGGCGCGCGGCGCGAAGCGAAAGCGGCGTTCGGTGACGACCGGGTGCTGGTCGAAAAATATGTCGACAAGCCGCGCCATATCGAGTGCCAAGTGTTCGGCGACAATTTCGGCAATGCCGTGCATCTCTTCGAACGCGACTGCTCGGCGCAACGCCGCCACCAGAAGGTGATCGAGGAAGCCCCCGCCCCCGGCATGACGCCTGCGCTGCGCAAGGCGATGAACGAGGCAGCCGTAAAGGCCGCCAAGGCGATCAATTATTCGGGTGCCGGCACCATCGAGTTCATCGTCGACGCCTCCCAGGGGCTCAAAGCCGACCGCTTCTGGTTCATGGAGATGAACACGCGGCTGCAGGTCGAGCACCCCGTCACCGAGATGGTCACCGGCGTCGATCTTGTCGAATGGCAGTTGCGCGTCGCGTCCGGCGAAAGGCTGCCGAAGACGCAAGGCGAGATCGCGCTTTCCGGCCACGCCTTCGAGGCGCGCCTCTATGCCGAGGACGCTGCGAAAGGGTTCCTGCCCGCGACCGGCAGGCTGCATCATCTGAAATTCCCAGACGCGGCGCCGGAGGGTGCTGCGATGCGCGTCGAAACCGGCGTACGCGCCGGCGACGCGATCTCGCCCTTCTATGACCCGATGATCGCCAAGCTGGTGGTGCACGGCAAGGACAGGAACGCCGCCCTTGCGGCATTGCGCGGTGCGCTCGCCGAGACCGAAGTTGCCGGCTCGACAGTCAACACCCCCTTCCTGGCGGCGCTTGCCGCGGACGCCGATTTCGCGGCCGGCGATGTCGATACCGGGCTGATCGGCAGGCATCAGGAGGCGCTCACCGCCATCCCCGCGCCAAGCGACGAGACGATTGCCGCCGCGGCGCTGGCCGCGACCGACGCCGGCGCGCCAGGTGCCGCCGCAGATCCGTGGTCGACGCTCTCAGGCTATGCCCATTTCCACACGCTCGCGCGCCGCATCCGCCTGCGCCATGGCGAGGAGAACATTCTGGCCCGGGTTTCGGCGCGGCCGGACGGCCGCTTCCAGGTGGCGCTGGAGGCGCCGCATGATGCCGTGAACACGCATGATCTGAGAACCATGCCGCGCGCCGTCCGCTGGCCCGGCCACGTCACGGTCTTCGAGGGCGCCGTCGGCTACACCTTCACGGTTCGCGACCCGCTCGCCAAGGCCGACGAGGCGGGAGCCGCCTCAGGCAGCCTGCGCGCGCCGATGCCGGGGCTGGTCAAGCTGGTGCGGGCAGCAGTGGGCGATGCCGTGATCAAGGGCCAGCCGCTTCTGATCCTTGAGGCGATGAAGATGGAGCACATGATCGCCGCCCCGCATGACGGGGTGATCGCGGAGATCGCGGCCGAGGGAGCTCAGGTCAGCGACGGCACGGTGCTGGTGCGGTTCGCGGAGGACCAGCGATAAAACGAAAGTGGCCGGGACGAGCCCCGGCCACCTTCACACAAACAGGAGCGATTACTGCTGGATAGGCGCGTATTTGCCGTCGTGCCACTGGTTGATGTCGTAGCTGGCGTTCTTGAGGTCGCCCTTCTCGTCGAAGATGACGTCGCCGACGACGGTGCTGATGGGCTTGCCGTCCTTGAGCGCCTCGGCGACCTTGGCCGGATCGTCGGTGCCGGCGCGCTTGACGCCTTCGGCGACGGCCTGGATCACGGCATAGGAGAACAGCGTGAAGCCTTCAGGTGTGAAGCCGCCGGCCTTGATCTTGGCGACCGCGTCCTTCGCTTGGGGCTTGGCCTGCGGGTCCGACGGGAAGACGAACAGCGTGCCCTCACCGGCTGGACCGGCGACCTGCCAGAATTCCGGCGATGCGATCGAATCCGGCATGATCAGCTGGAACTTGACGTTCTGCTCCGCCGCCTGGCGCAGGATCAACCCAGCCTCGGGGTGGTAGCCGCCGAAATAGACGACGTCGGCCTTGAGTTCCTTCAGCTTGGTGACGAGGGCCGAGTAATCCTTCTCGCCGGCGTTGATGCCTTCGTAATCGACTTCCTTGAGGCCGCCCGCATTCATCGTCGCCTTGACGGCGTCGGCAACGCCCTGGCCGTAGGCGCTCTTGTCGTGCAGGACGACGACATTCTTGCCGGCATATTTCTTGGCGATCCACGGGCCGATGAAGGCGCCCTGCGCGTCGTCACGCGTGTAGAGGCGCATGATCGTCGGCCAGCCGGACTTGGCGGCGGCATCGGTCAACACCGGGTTCGACGAGGCCGGGCTCATCATCAGCGTACCGGCTTCGGCATAGACGGCGGAGGCCGGAATGCTCGAGCCCGAGCAGGCATGGCCGTCGACGAACTTGACGCCGTTGGCGACGATGCGGTTGGCAACCGACACCGCCTGCTTCGGATCGCACTGGTCGTCCTCGATGTCGAGCTTGATCTGCGAGCCGTTGACGCCGCCGGCGGCGTTGATGGCCTCGGCGGCAGCCTGCGCGCCCTGCTTGAACTGGTCACCGATGGTGGCGAGCTGGCCGGTCATCGGGCCGACCACCGAAATGGTGATGTCGTCGGCAAAGGCAACCGGGGCGCTCATCATCAGGCCAAATGCGGCCGCGCTCAAAATACCCAATCTTTTCATGGCTATCAGAACTCCTCCACTTGCGCGCGGCGGCATGGCCGCGCTTCTTTCACAGAGCCGGGACAATTTCACCCTTCGCCGAGACTGTCGAGAGGACAGTACGGCCGGTTTTGGTTCATTCCGGCGAGGATTTCTTGGGCCACGCGCCCGCGTGATTACCTAGCGTAATGCAAAAAGCCGCGCCGACCTTGTTTCGGTCGGTCGCGGCTTTTGCAGTCGAGCTCCCCAGACGCCCCGCGCCTGAAACCCGCTCGCTTCCCTGTTTTTTCGCGCGGCTGAGTTTGTTTACCTGCCGCGTTCTTGGTCTTGTGGGCCGGCCGTCTTTTCGCGGCCTTGTCCAAATCAACTTCTCAGCGCTGCGCGCAGGATCAGTGCATCGTCATCCATTCGCGGGCTTCGCGCAGCGCCATGGCGATCTCCACCTTCGACATGGTGGCAGACAGTTCCGAGCGCAGCTCGGCGGCCCGGACCGAACCTTTGATCGCGGCGATGTTGAACCATTTGTGGGCGGCGACGACATCGGTCTCGCAATCGCGGCCGGTCGCATACATCATGCCCAGTTCGAAAAGAATGTCGGCCTGGGCAGTTGCCCCCATGGCGCCGAAGCCGTCTTCAAGCATTTCAAAACGTGCCATTTCAATCCCCTGTCTGGCTCCCGAGAGCTGCCTCCTTCTGTCCCTTGATTTCCCTCGGGGCGGGCCGCTCTTTCGATGCTTTCGAGGATGAAGCCTGGCTTTGAATCCGTCGTTAAATGGCTTGCTTAATTTGCGGAAAACAAAGCTAAAACAAGAGGTAAACGCGGGAAACCGTTAAGCATGGGAATCCAGCGTTTGCGCGGTCTTGCGTCAAATTCGATGAAAATTGGCGGGAGCGGAATCAAGACTTCGCTAACCACGGGAACCGAAGCATTTTTCCGGTGCCGTTCATTTTCGGCCATGCGCACGGCGAAAACCGCTACAACCTTCCGTGGCGGCACCGCTTTTGTTTTGGCGGGAGCTGGATTAGCTTTACCTTTGCGTAAGGGACTGGAAGGCGGGCCGGAGCCCGCCGCATACCCATTGGGAGGAGCACAAGATGTTTCGAAAGACGAGCCTGGCCCTGGCGGCGACCTTGATCATGGCGGGCGCCGCGTGGGCCGACCCGATCGAAGGCAATTGGAAGACGCAGGCCGGCTCAACGGCGGCGATCGCTGGCAGCGATGCGTTCTCCATCACGCTGAAATCCGGCAAGTACTCCGGCAAGACGATCGGCTCCTTCAAGGCCGCTGGCGACAACAAATACACCGGCACCATCACCGACCCGGAAACCGACAAGACCTATTCCGGCAAGGCGACGCTGTCGGGCACATCGCTCAAGATGAGCGGCTGCGTGCTCGGCGGCCTGATCTGCAAGAGCCAGACCTGGCACAAGCTGTAACTGACCTTCCGAGATCATCCGAAACGGGGCCCCGAGCGGCCCCGTTTTCTTTTGCGGCGGCGGCGCTCCGCCGAACGGTCTTGTCGCCGACGGCGGCTTGAGACCTCGTCAATCATTTTGAACCGCAGATGAATACCGGTCTCATAACCGGTTCAGAGGCATTGCGGCATTCTCTCCCGCATTGAAGGAGAGAGAAAATGCTTGCCCGTCGCTTCACCATCGTCTGCCTGCTGATGAGCCTGTTCGGCATGCTCTTCGCCATCCTGGTGGCCGAGGGCGGGCACTCGGCCCGCTTGTGGGAACGGCCCGTGGCTGCGTTCTCGGCTCCGTGAACCAAGTGACGCGCTGAAACGACAAAGTTGAAAATCGACCACATTGAAAATCGGGACACCACCAAAATGAACCGCATCGCCGCCACCACAACGAAGATCCTGAGGCTGCTGCCGCGGGCGACGCTCATCCTGATGCTGCTCGCCGCCCCGGTGCTGGCTGTGCCGATGATGCGCGCCGATGCGGGCCACAGGATCGAGGCGCCGGCGAATAAGAACAGGAGCGTCGGCTTCGTGCTGCTGATCAGCCTGCAGCGCGGACAAGCTTTATAGAGTGTCGAACGGTGCGACTGGCTCGTAGCCAGCGCGCCTTAAAGCGCGTCGCGCTGAACCGGGTTCAGGCGAGGCGCTTTAAGTCTTTGTTTTGCTGCATGTCGTTGTCCCAGAACCGCGCACACTTCTGGGCGACATGCATTAAACACATCCGAAGAAAATCGACGCTATCGGCTCTCGCGGTCCCACATCCCCCTCCCAAGCGCCATCCTGAATCTCTATATTGAGACATGGAAAAGCGAATCTACCCCCAAGCCATTGAATCGGTCGTGATGCCGGAGCCTTTCGGCGCGCAGAGCTTCCATGACGCCAAAAAGGCCGTCGCGGCGCTGCAGGCGCTCTATGATCGCAACACCAAATTCCTGCGTGATTCCTTCGCGGCGCTTGCCGCGGGCGCCGACGAGAGCAAGCGCTATCGGGCCTTCTATCCGCAGATCGGCGTCACCACGACCTCGTTCAGCCAGGTCGACTCGCGCCAGGCCTATGGCCATATGCCGACGCCCGGGCATTTCGCCACCACCATCACCCAGCCGCAGCTGTTCGAGAACTACCTCATCGAGCAGCTTCGTCTCATCATGCGCAACCACGGCGTGACAGTGACCGTGTCGGAATCGACGACGCCCATTCCACTGCATTTCGCCTTCCTGGAAGGCAGCTATGTCGACGGCGCGGCCGCCGAGCGCATCAAGCGGCCGATCCGCGACCTGTTCGACGTGCCGGATCTCGACGGCACCGACGACCAGATCGCCAACGGCACGTTCGAGGTGGCGTTCGGCGAGCCGAGGCCGCTGGCGCCGTTCACCGCGCAGCGCATCGACTATTCGCTGCACCGCATGACGCATTACACGGCGACCAGCCCGCAGCATTTCCAGAACTTCGTGCTGTTCACCAACTACCAGTTCTACATCGACGAGTTCGTGGCGCGGGCTCGCGAATTGATGGCCAAGGGCGACAGCGGCTATGTCGAGTTCGTCGAGCCCGGCAATGTCGTGACCGCCAATGGCGCAACGGCCTCGGACGGCACGCCGCCGCAGCGGCTGCCGCAAATGCCGGCCTACCACCTGAAGAAGCCCGGCCATGGCGGCATCACCATGGTCAATATCGGCGTCGGCCCCTCCAACGCCAAGACGATCACCGACCATATCGCGGTGCTTCGGCCGCATGCCTGGGTCATGCTCGGCCACTGCGCGGGCCTGCGCAACACGCAGGCACTTGGCGACTATGTGCTGGCGCATGCCTATGTGCGCGAGGACCATGTGCTGGACGACGATCTGCCGGTCTGGGTGCCGATCCCGCCGCTGGCCGAGATCCAGGTGGCGCTGCAGGAAGCCGTGGCCGAAGTCACTGGACTTTCCGGCTACGACCTCAAGCGCATCATGCGCACCGGCACCGTCGCCACCATCGACAACCGCAACTGGGAACTGCGCGACCAGCGCGGACCGGTGCAGCGCCTGTCGCAGTCCCGCGCCATCGCGCTCGATATGGAATCGGCGACGATTGCCGCCAACGGCTTCCGCTTCCGCGTGCCCTACGGCACGCTGCTGTGCGTATCCGACAAGCCGCTGCATGGCGAATTGAAGCTGCCCGGCATGGCGACCGAGTTCTACAAGCGGCAGGTGGCGCAGCATCTCACCATCGGCATCAAGGCGATGGAGAAGCTTGCCGAAATGCCCATGGAGCGGCTGCATTCGCGCAAGCTCAGAAGTTTCTCGGAGACGGCGTTCCAGTAGCCGCCTTGGCTTGAAACAAGTCAGGGCGGAACGTTGCGGTAACGACACAGGTCCGAGGCAATCGGTCGTCTTGGCAGGGCCGCAATTTGGCCGATAAGCGTCCGAAGGGATGCGTCGGAATAAGGAGACAGGACATTCCGGCGTTTCCGTGAACGGTGTCCTGGGCGGGTCGGAGCAGATGACTACGGGCGGCGCGCGCTTGAGCATGATGTCTCAGCTGACATTCCTGGCGATGACGGCATTCTCGGCCGCGCTGCTGGCCGGGTTCTTCGGCGCGCTGCATCCGGCCTTCGATTCCTTCTCGCATTTCCGCATGCATCTGAGCGTGCTGACGGCGCTGCTCGCGCTGCCGCTGCTTGCCGGTTCCTACCGGCTGCAGGCGGTCGCGGCGCTGGTCTTCGCCATTGTATGCCTCGCCACGACCACGAGCGCGCTGCCCAGATTGTCGACGCAGCAGGCGGTCGCGAAGCCGGCCGACCGGATCGTCTACAGCCTGCTGCAGATGAACCTGCGCTTCAACAACCCGACGCCGAAGAAGGTGCTGTCGCTGATCGGCCGGACCAATCCAGACGTCATCACGCTCGACGAAGTGTCCGGCATGTGGGCGAAGGAGCTCGGCTATATTGCCGGCGCCTATCCCTATCGCATCCTGTGCGACTATCCCAACGGCATATTCGGCGTGGCGCTCTTGTCACGCCGTCCGTTCGCCGCCGGCACCGCGCCGCGTTGCGAGCCGCGCGGCGCGATGGCGACCGCAACGATCGATTTCAACGGCGTTCCGGTCGACGTCGCCGCGATCCATCTGAGCTGGCCTTGGCCAATGGAGCAGTCCTGGCAGATCGGCGAATTGGCGGAGCCGCTGGCCGGGCTCGGCGAGACCGCCATCATGGCCGGCGACTGCAATGCCGTGCCGTGGAGCGCGGCGGTGCGGCGGGTGGCGCGGCTCCGCGGCATGACGCTGATGCCCTCGGCCGGCCCGACCTGGCTCCACCGCACCCTGCCGGACGTCCTGCGCCGCTACGCCGGCCTGCCGATCGATCAGGTGTTCAGCAAAGGCGGGGTGACGATCCTGTCGTCGGCCCGGCTGGAGGATACGGGCTCCGATCATCTGCCGGTGCTGGTCGAATTCACGCTGCCGCCCGCAAGCGACCCGCCCGAGGACGCGCACAAGTCGGCACTGGCGGCGAACGACGCGCCGGACGGACCGCGCAGCTGACGCCCTGCCCTGGCAGGCGAACCGGGCTGGAGTTTTTCAGTTCTTTCCGATCAGCGCATTGACCAGCCGGTCGACATGGCCGCCGTCGCGGTGCTCGCGCGCGTCGAAAGTGTTCTGTTTCGCTTCATATTGCGCGTAGACGGCGTCGATCCGGCGCCTGGCCTCGCGATGGGTGGCGGTGCAGAACCAATTGTCGGCCAGCTTCAGGCCGGCAATGGACTTATCGGTGGCCCGCATCATGGCCTCGGCGATTCGACCGTGATGACGCTCGTGGGCGTGGACGCCGGCGAGGAAGCGCCGCCAGCGCCGCTCGAGCTCGGGTTTCGGCGGCGAAGCCAAGCGCGGAAAAGTGTAGGTGAGCTCCATCGTTCCGTCGGCGCCTCGCAACCTGCAGACCCCGTCGGTGCGGTCCACATCGAGCTTCCAGTTCACCACATAGCCGGTGTCGGCGATGGCGCGGGTCATGAAGCCGTGCTTGGGACCTTTGCGGTTCATCGCTTCGACCAGGGCAGCGCCCGTCGTGCCCACAACGTCATAGCTGCGTGTCGTGACCAGCACCTTGGTGCCGGCCAGGGCCTGCGGGGCGCCGCCGCACAGGCCGCCGAGCATGATGAGGCATGTAAGAACCGCCAGGCGCATGGCCCATTTGCTCCCTATCCGCAGAGAAGGAACTATAAGCCGTCTGCAATTTCAAGCGTAAGGAACCCGCTGACCGGAACCGCAAACCGCTGCCGGTCGATGAAGCGGCTCACATGCCCTGATAGACCGGGCCTTCGCCGCCTTGAGGCGGCACCCAGTTGATGTTCTGGTTCGGATCCTTGATGTCGCAGGTCTTGCAGTGCACGCAGTTCTGCGCGTTGATGACGAAGCGCACGTCCTTGGCCGACGGATCGGCGGCGGCGTTGCCGTCCTTGTCCACCCATTCATAGACGCCGGCCGGGCAATAGCGGGTCGAGGGACCGGCGAAGACGTCGTGTTCGGAACGCTGCTGCAGCGCCATGTCGCCGACGATCAGATGCACCGGCTCGTTTTCCTCATGGTTGGTGTTGGACAGAAACACCGAGGAGAGCCGGTCGAAGGTCAAGACGCCGTCCGGCTTCGGATAGGCGATCTTCTGATGCTTGGAGGCCGGCTCGAGCGTCGAATAGTCGGCCTTGCCGTGTTTCAGCGTGCCGAAGGGCGAGAAGCTGAACAGCGTGTTCAGCCACATATCGAGGCCGCCGATGCCGACGCCGACGATGGTGCCGAAGCGCGACCAGAGCGGCTTGACGTTGCGCACCTTCTTCAGGTCCTTGCCGATATCGCTGCCGCGCCAGGCTTCTTCATAGGAGGCGAGCTCGTCATTGGCGCGGCCGCCGGCGATGGCGTCGGCGACATGCTCGGCCGCCAGCATGCCGGACAGCACCGCATTGTGCGAACCCTTGATGCGCGGCACGTTGACGAAGCCGGCAGCGCAGCCCATCAGCACGCCGCCCGGGAAAGACAGCTTCGGCACGGACTGCCAGCCGCCCTCGGTGATGGCGCGCGCGCCATAACCGATGCGCTTGGCGCCTTCGAAGGTGCCGGCGATCGCCGGATGCGTCTTGAAGCGCTGGAACTCCTCGAAGGGCGAGAGATAGGGGTTCTTGTAGTTGAGGTGGACGACGAAGCCGACCGCCACCTGGTTGTCCTCGAGGTGATAGAGGAAGGAGCCGCCGCCGGTCTTCATGTCGAGCGGCCAGCCGAAAGAGTGCTGCACCAGACCCGGCTTGTGGTTCTCCGGCTTGACCTGCCACAGTTCCTTGAGGCCGATGCCGAACTTGCCCGGCTCGCGGCCGTCGGCAAGCTGGTATTTGGCGATGAGCTGCTTGGCCAAGGAGCCGCGCGCGCCCTCGCCGATCAGCACATATTTGCCCATCAGCGCCATGCCTGGCGCGTAAGCCGGGCCATGCGTGCCGTCCTTCTCGACGCCCATGTCTCCGGTGATGACGCCGGTGACGGCGCCGGCGTCGTTATAGACGAGGCTTGCCGCGGCGAAGCCCGGATAGATCTCGACGCCCAGCGCCTCGGCCTTGGTCGCCAGCCACCGGCAGACATTGCCGAGCGAGACGATGTAATTGCCGTGATTGTTCATCAGCGGCGGCATCAGGACGTTCGGCAGGCGGAAGGAGCCGGCGGGGCCGAGCACCAGGAAATGGTCCGCCGTTACCGGCGTCTTGAACGGATGATCGCCCTCCTCGCGCCAGCCGGGCAGCAGCCGGTCGATACCGATCGGATCGACGACCGCGCCGGACAGGATGTGCGCGCCGACCTCGCCGCCCTTCTCCAGGACGACGACGGAGAGCTCAGGGTTGAGCTGCTTCAGGCGGATCGCCGCGGCAAGGCCGGCGGGACCGGCGCCGACAATCACCACGTCGAATTCCATGCTTTCGCGTTCGATATCGCTCATCGACCCCTCTATCGCTTGCCGCATTCTCGCATTGTGCTGGCTCACGCGCTGCATAGCGCATCAATTCGCGACGCGAAACCGGCGCTGACGTGACAACGCCGATTTCGACAAAAAGTCGCGGTTTTCCTACGAAACGGCAGCAGCACAGGCCATGGCCAAGCATAGGCCAGACCCGGCATGTTGGCAGGCCAGGCGGCGCCTGCATGTTTTTAATTGTTCGGCGGCTTGGTTATCGGCAATACTTCGCGCCATGCGCAGTCCAGAGCCCTCCGGCTTTCCATCGAAGCGCTTACTCTTCACGCCGAGCCTGGCCTGGCGCGCGGTTCTTCCGCTCCTCTTTTTGAGCCTGCCAGCTGAGGCCGATCCGGTGAAGGTCTGGACCACCGGCGCCTATTCCTTCTCCGACGAGCTGGGCGGCTTCCGTATTACCAGCGTGTCCGGCATCGGCACCAAGGAAGATCCGCTGGTCATCAAGGAGGAGCTGAACACGGCGACGCCGGTGACGCTGACCATCCGCGCGACCAAGCCGATCGAGCCCTTCGGCAAGGCCGGCGAGGTCGCCAACGGCGTGATGTATATGCGCATCGACGTGCTCAACAACAGCGCGCTCCCCTGGGTGGAGTTCCAGTTCGAGCTGCAGGAAATCCTCGACCAGCCGAGCGTGTTCGGCGATGGCCTATCCTTCGACCAGCGCAACAAGACGCCCGACAACATCATCTCCAGCAATTTCGCCGATTTCGAGCGTAAGTTCGAACCCTATGACCAGTTGCTGTTCAAAAACGGCAAGGTCGATCCGCTGAAGTCAGCAACCTTCGATTTCCTGATCACCGACTACACGCCGCGCTGGACGTTCTACATCGTGCAGGATCCGCGCATACCGACCGGCTAAAAGTCTGACCACGGTTGCAAATTCGAACCGCGCGGACAATGGTGGCGCCATGACTGCCGCCTCCCCCAGAACGCCAGCCGAGATCGCCGAACTGCTCGCCTTCTATGCCAGCGCCGGCGTCGAGGACGCGCTCGAAGACGAGCCTATCAATCGGTTTGCCGAAGCGGCGGCAATGCCACCTGGACGCGGGCCGGCCGAACGCAGGCCTGCCGAGCGCGCGCCGGCCGCGCCGCGCCGCGAAGCCGCGCCCGAGAGCCGAACGGTACCCGAGCAGGCTCCCGAACAAGCTGAGAACCCGCCGGCGCCCTTCTCCGGCCTCGATGCCAGCAATATTCCGGACGCACCCGCCCGGCCGCCTGCAGCCGCGGCCGTTCCCGACGAGGGGCAGGTCCTGCTCGCGCGGCAGCTTGCCGCCCGCGCGACGACGCTCGATGAGCTGCGCCAACAGATGGCCGCCTTCGACGGCTGCAACCTCAAATTCACCGCCAAGAACCTGGTCTTCGCCGACGGCAATCCCAACGCCGACCTTATGCTGGTCGGCGAGGCGCCGGGCCGCGACGAGGATTTGGAGGGCCTGCCCTTTGTTGGCCGCTCCGGCCGGCTGCTCGATCGCATGCTGGCGGCGATCGGCCTTGACCGGGCCTCGGCCTATATCGCCAACGTCATCCCGTGGCGGCCGCCGGGCAATCGTACGCCGACGCCCCATGAGACCGAAATCTGCCGGCCCTTTATCGAAAGGCAGATCGAGCTGGTCAATCCGAAAGTGCTGGTCAATCTGGGTGGTCCGTCGGCCAAGACGCTGCTCAACACGGCCGAAGGCATCCTGCGCCTGCGCGGCAACTGGCGTGTGCACACGACGGCTTCCGGGATTGCCATTCCGGCGATGCCGACGCTGCACCCGGCCTATCTGTTGCGGACGCCAGCGCACAAGAAGCTGGCCTGGCGGGATTTTCTCGAGGTCAAGGCGAAGTTGCAGGCGTTGGCGCCTTCCCCTTCTCCCCTTGTGGGAGAAGGTGGCCGCGAAGCGGCCGGATGAGGGGTGCTCCAGGGAATGCCAGCGTCTCACTCCGCTGGAACACCCCTCATCCGACCGAGCTTCGCTCGGCCACCTTCCCCCACAAGGGGCAGGGCTGTCCGGGGAAAGGTTCGGGTGAATCGAAATGCCGCATGTGCATGCCCCGTAAGACGGGGATTTTCCGTCTACCTTCTGGTTGTCGAGACTCAGAAAGGGAACGGGGCATGCGCTTTACGCCTAGCATTCTTGGCAAGCTGGTTGAACCGATCAATCGTCGCCGCTTCCAGACGATTGTGGATAGCCATGATGGGGATGCCTATGACAAGTCGTTCAAGAGCTGGGACCATCTCGTGGTGTTGATCTATGCTCAGCTCAGCGGCGCGACGAGCCTTCGCAGCCTGCAAGCCGGCTGGAACGCCAACTGCCAGCACCATTACCACCTCGGCAGCGACCTGTTGCGGCGCTCGACCTTGTCGGACGCCAACCGGCGCCGCCCTGTAGCCGTCTTCGCCGAGACGTTCGCCCTGCTTGCAGGCCAACTCGACCGGCAGATGCGTCGCGAAGGCAGTGCCATGCTGCGGCTGATCGATTCCACGCCCATCCCGCTCGGCAAGCTTTGCGACTGGGCCAAGTCGAACGGCCGCATCCGCGGCATGAAGCTGCATATCGTCTATGATCCAGACAGCGACTGTCCGCGCGTCCTCGACATCACCGATGCCAACGTCAACGACGCCCAGATCGGCCGCACCATCTCTATCGAAGACGGTGCGACCTACGTGTTCGACAAGGGTTACTGCCACTACGGCTGGTGGACGGCGATCGCGGCGGCGCAAGCCTTCTTCGTCACCCGGCCCAAAACCAACATGGGGCTCAAGCTGGTGTGCGATCGTCCCCTCGCAGCCATGCACGGCGATGGCTTCACCGTGCTTGAGGATGCCGAGGTGAGCTTTGCCAGCAAAGGCGATTCCAAACTGCCGATCCGCTTGCGTCGCATCATCGTGAAGCGAGACGAAGGCGACACCATCACGCTGCTGACCAACGATCTCGAGCGCTCGGCCGCCGACATAGCAGCCCTCTACAAGGGGCGCTGGCAGATTGAGCTCCTGTTCCGCTGGATCAAGCAGCACCTCAAGATCCGTAAGTTCCTCGGCAACAATGACAACGCCATCCGCCTGCAGCTCTTCGCCGCCATGATCGCCTATGCGCTGTTGCGCATTGCAGCGCGCGCATATCGCGTTGCACTGCCGATCCTGCGCTTCACCGACCTGGTGACACGATGCCTGTTCGAGCGGCGCCACATCGCCGCCATCGACAAACCGCCGCCCGTCAATCCAAGTCGAAGGTACCCCCGCTGCTCTCCCGATCAGATGAGCCTCGACTATGTCTAACTTTCCCCGGACAGCCCTGCCCAAGGGGAGAAGGGGGAGCCATAACCTCCCAGGTAGTTGAAACGCTCAGCCGCCGCCCTAATCATCCCCTCATGACCACACCCGAACCCTCCGCCGGCAGCCTGATCCGCGAGTGGCGCACGCGCCGGCGCATGAGCCAGCTCGATCTCGCTATGGAGGCCGATATCTCGCAGCGGCATCTCTCCTTCGTCGAAAGCGGCCGCGCGCAGCCGTCGCGCGAGATGGTGCTGCATCTGGCCGAGCAGCTGTCGATCCCGCTGCGACAGCGCAACCAGCTGCTGCTTGCGGCAGGCTTCGCGCCGAGCTTCAGCGAAAAGCCACTGACCGACGCCACGCTGGCACCGGCGGTGGCCGCCGTCGAGACCGTGCTCAAGGGCCACGAGCCTTTTCCGGCGCTGGCGGTGGACCGGCACTGGAATCTTGTTTCCGCCAATGCAGCGATCGCCCCATTCCTCGCCGATATCTCCGAACAGTCGCTGCTCCAATCCCCGGTCAATGTGCTGAGGCTGAGCCTGCATCCCGGTGGCGTGGCGCCGCGCATCGTCAATCTGGCGGAATGGCGCGCGCATCTCTTGGAGCGGCTGAAGCACCAGAACGACGCGACCGGCGATCCGGTGCTGATCGAATTGGAGCGCGAGCTGCGCGCCTATCCGTCCGGCTTGAAAAGCAGCCGGCCGGCTCCGGTCGAGCCGAGCGGCATCGTGCATCCGCTCAGGCTCGCGCATGGCGATCAGGTGCTTTCCTTCATCAGCACCATCACCGTGTTCGGCACGCCGCTGGACGTCACCCTGTCGGAACTGGCGATCGAATCCTTTTTCCCGGCCGATGAGCAGACACGCGCGGTGCTGGTGCGGCTGGCGAAAGAGCGGGCCAATGCGACGAGCAGCTAAGCTTCGGCCGATCCGGCATCCTGCGACTTGCAAATCTCGGCAACCCACAGGTCTGCCGGATAGGTCCGCAAAAGATGATGGGTATTCTCCTGATCGGTGTACCCAAGCAGCTTTCCTTGCAGCCATTCGAATTGCGGGCACCAACCCCTGTCGTGGAGGAAATCGATAAGCAGCCAATATGCTTCGACCCGCCATTCCTCGCCCTTGAGCGTGTAGAACCAGTAGTCGATATCCACCGCAGTACCGCTTGGCAGGGAGATCGTTCTGGTCCTCAAGTGCTCCGAAAGCGTCCCGGCGGCGACGTGTGGCGCGAAGTCCTGATTGGCCAGTGCGTCGGATTTCTCAAAGCCATCCACTTTCTCGTGAGCAAACACAGCCATCGGTTTGGCTCGGGCAAGCATCATCTCCAGTTCGCGGTTGGTGTGAAGGACGTAAGGTCGCTCTTTGTCATTCATTTTAAATTCCTAATGGACTGAGAAACATCCGTGACCTTTGTCTAGATGCCGGCGATTTCGATCACCCCTGCGGCGGCGCGGCTGTCCTGGTGCGCGTGCGCTCCAGGCCGAGCTGCCGCTCGCGCCAGATGATGAAGATGCCGGCGGCGACCACGATGACGCCGCCGACCAGCGTGTTGGGCGAGGTCACGTCGCCGAAGACGAAATAGCCGATGACGACGCCGAGGATCATCGAGGTGTATTCGAATGGCGCGACGACCGAGGCTTCGGCGTGGCGGTAGGCCGCCGTCATCAGGATCTGGCCGAGCCCGCCACAGAAGCCGGCGAAGACAAGCAGTGCCGCCTGAAGCGGCGTCAGCACCTGCCAGCCGAAAGGCAGGGTGAAGAGCGACAACACCGAAGCCGTGGACGAGAACCACAGCACTATGGTCGCCGTCTTCTCCGTCTGCACGAGATTGCGCACCAGGAGCATGGCGACCGCCGAGATCGCGGCGGCGATCAGCGCGGCCATAACGCCAAGCACCTCCTTGTCGTCGAGGCCTTGATCGGAATTGAGCAGCGTCAGTTCGGGCCAGGAGATGACCAGCACGCCGGCAAGACCGACGACGACCGCGCTCCAGCGATAGACGCGGATCGTCTCGCCGAGGAAGATCGAGGAAAACACGACGACCAGCAGCGGCTGGGCGTAGTTGAGGGTAATCGCCTCGGGCAACGGCAATCTGGTCAGCGCGAAGAAGCCGAGCCCCATGGCGCCGACGCCGACAAGGCCGCGCGCGATGTGGTTGAACGGCCGCCTGGTCGTGAAGGCGGTGGCGAGCTCGCCCTTGAAGGCCAGGAAGGCGATGATCGGGAAGATGGCGAAGAAGGAACGGAAGAAGACGACCTGCCCGGCAGGCACGTCGCCGGCCGCCTTGATGCAGGTCTGCATGCCGACGAAAACCGTCACCGAGACGATTTTCAGTGTGATGCCGCGCAGCGTGCTGTGGCCGACGGCATGATCGACGGTCATCTTGCCTCGTCAGAATGTCGGAAAACGAAGCCGCCCAATAGCCTAAGAGCAACTCCAGGAAAAGTGTGCAATCGGAATTGCGAAACACACCCTATCCCGCGGTTTTGTCGCGTGACGGTTTCGTGTAAAGAGCGCGCATCTCAAAATTCCTGGACCGGCCACGCTGGCTCCCGACCGAAATCGACAGGAAAAGCCCAAGGAATGCGCACCGATACCGGCCATGTCTTCAAGCTCGAAGACTATCGCCCCAGCGACTATCTCATCCCGAGGACCGGCCTCGACTTCCGCCTGTCGCCGGACGCGACCCATGTTACGGCGCTGCTCACCATCGAACGGCGCGAGGGCGTCGCGCCGGCGGCGCCGCTGGTGCTCGACGGCGATGGGCTGACGCTGCTTGGCCTAGCCATCGACGGGCAGGCGCTCGCTGCCGGCGACTACGAGGCGACGCCGGACCGGCTGACGATCCTGAAGCTGCCGGCGGCACAGCGTTTCGAGCTTCGTCTGGAGACCGAGATCGCGCCTTCGCGCAACGAGGCGCTGATGGGCCTTTATCGCTCCAACAACGTCTATTGCACGCAATGCGAGGCCGAGGGCTTTCGCCGCATCACCTATTTCCTCGACCGACCCGATATCCTGTCGGTCTACACCGTGCGCATCGAAGCCCCGCACAATGAGGCGCCGCTGCTGCTTTCCAACGGCAACCCCGTCGAGCGCGGCGCGCTCGCTAATGGCCGGCACTACGCGGTCTGGCACGACCCCTTCCCTAAGCCTTCCTACCTTTTCGCGCTGGTGGCGGGCGCGCTCGGCAGGGTGGCGGGCAGCTTCACCACCATGTCCGGCCGCGAGGTCGAGCTCGGCATCTATGTCGAGCCCGGCAAGGAGCGGCTTGCCGGCTATGCGATGGACGCGCTGAAGCGCTCGATGAAATGGGACGAGGACGCCTTCGGCCGCGAATACGACCTCGACGTCTTCAACATCGTGGCCGTGTCCGACTTCAACATGGGCGCGATGGAGAACAAGGGCCTCAACGTCTTCAACGACAAATATGTGCTGGCCGACGAGGAGACCGCGACGGATGCCGACTTCGCCAATATCGAGGCGATCATCGCGCATGAGTATTTCCACAATTGGACAGGCAACAGAATCACTTGCCGAGACTGGTTCCAGCTCTGCCTAAAGGAAGGGCTGACCGTTTACCGCGACCACGAATACTCCGCCGACCAGCGCTCGCGGGCGGTGAAGCGCATCGCCGAGGTGCGCACGCTGCGCGCGCATCAATTCCCGGAAGACCAGGGGCCGCTGGCGCATCCGGTCAGGCCGCGGCGCTACCGCGAGATCAACAATTTCTACACGGCGACCGTCTACGAGAAAGGTTCCGAAGTGGTGCGCATGATCCGCACCATCCTCGGGCCGGAACTCTTCCGTGCCGGCATGGACCTCTATTTCGAGCGGCATGACGGCGAGGCCGCGACGATCGAGGACTTCTTGAAAGTCTTCGAGGACGTCTCTGGCAGAGACCTCGCGCAATTCGCGCTCTGGTACCATCAGGCCGGCACGCCGAACCTGACGGTGAGCTCCACGCACAATGCGGCGGCCAGGGAGTTCACGCTGGAGATCGAGCAGTCGGTGCCGCCGACGCCGTCGGAAAGCCGCAAGCGGCTGATGCACATTCCTTTGGCCTTTGGCCTGGTGGGCGCAGGCGGCCAGCCTGTCACCTGGACGGCCGTCGAGGGCGCGACGGTGGATGACGGCGTCATCCATATCCGCAAGCGCCGGCACACGGTGCGCTTCTCCGGCGTTTCGGAGCGGCCGTCGGTATCGCTCAACCGCGGCTTCTCGGCGCCAATCACGCTTTCGGTGCAGCAGAAGGCGGACGACCAGTTCTTCTTGGCGGCGCATGACAGCGACCCCTTCGCGCGCTGGCAGGCGTTCAACACGCTTTTGACCGACGCGCTGATCGCCGCCTTCCGCCAGATCCTCGGCGGCAAGGAGCCGGCCTTCGCAGGACGGCTGGCTGAGCTTGCCGGCAGGATCGCCGGCGACGAGGCGCTGGAGCCGGCCTACCGGGCACTGGCGCTCACGCTTCCTGGTGAAGCCGACATTGCCCGCGACATCGGGAAGGGCATCAACCCCGACGCCATCTTCGCCGCGCGCGAGGCGCTGGCGCGGGCGATCGCCGGGACAAATCGCGATGCCTTTTCCGCTCTCTATGACAGCCTCGCCGACAAGGGTCCGTTCAGCCCGGACGCGGCGAGCGCCGGACGCAGGGCGCTCCGCAACATCCTGCTCGATTATCTTTCGCTGCTGCCGGGCGGCGGCGCCCTCGCCGCGCGGCACTTCAATTCCGCCACCAACATGACAGACCGTGCCGCGGCGCTGGCCGTGCTGGCGCATCGCCATTCGGACACGGCCGAGGCCGAAGAGGCGCTGGCAGCCTTCGAGGGCCGCTATCGCGGCGACGCGCTGGTGCTCGACAAATGGTTCCAGATCCAGGCCGGCGTGCCTGGCGCGAAGACCGTCGACAAGGTGCGCGCGCTGATGCTGCACCCCGCCTTCTCGATCGCCAATCCGAACCGCGTGCGCTCGCTGATCGGCACCTTCTCCAGCGCCAACCAGACCGGCTTCCACCGCCCCGACGGCGAAGGCTACCGCCTCTTCGCCGAGACGGTGCTGGAGGTCGAGAAGCGCAACCCGCAAGTGGCGGCGAGGCTGGCGACCGCGCTGCGCTCCTGGCGCTCGCTGGAGCCCGGACGCCAGGCCAAGGCCAAGCAGGCGCTGCTCGATATGGCGAAGGTAGAGAACCTGTCGGCGGATCTGCGGGATATCGTGGAGCGGACGCTGGCTTGACTAGCGATCTCCCTCCTCGTGGGGGAGATCAGCTAAATTTCAATCAACTTTTAATCTTTTTCGCCCGGCCCTCTGGACAAGGCGAATCACGTTTGATTCTTTAATGGCGATTCGGGCGTGCGGCGTATCCGGATCATCCAGTATACGGCAGATCGGGGAGTGCCATTTATGGCCAAGGCGGACGCGTGGGGCGCGCCCGGAGGGAAGGCTTTTGCGCGTCGCAAGGCAAGGGGCGATGGACTTGCCGGCAATGCGCGCCTGATCGCCGAACCCACCTATCAGCGGCTGTTGGCCGCCGAGCCGTTTCTTCGCCGGTCGATCCCGGCGCTGATCGTTATTTTCCTCGCCGTTATCGCGGCGCTGCGCTTCCTGTCACTGATGAACGAGCATGACGAGATCGAGCGCGACGCCAAGGCGGTGCTGGCTTTAGCCGCCGGCCAGATGGCGCAGGCGATCACGGCGGATCCCAACGTTGCGGGCGCCAACGCCGTCAGCCTGCTGGAAAGCACCAGCCGCCAGGGCGCCATGAGCCGCGCCCATGTGCTGGCCATCACCGACGGCAACTTCAAGGTCATCGCCGTCTCGCCGCTTTCGACCGGCTGGCAGGGCCGCACGCTGGACAGTCTGGTCCTTGGCGGCCAGCCGCTGTTCATGTTCGGCGACCGCGCCGGCGTGATGGATGTCAGCATCGCCGGAAAGGATTGGTTCGCCGCAGTCAGCCTCACCGGGGACCGCGGGCACGCGACCGCCGTGCTGGTGCCGCAGGAAGCGGTGTTCGACAGCTGGCGCAAGTCGATGTCGCTCAACGTCACGCTGTTCGTGCTGACGGCGGGCGTGCTGATCGTCATCCTCTATGCCTATTTCGGCCAGGCCGCGCGCGCCCAGGCGGCGGACCGCATCTATCTCGAGGCGCATCAGCGCATCGACATGGCGCTGGTGCGCGGCCGCTGCGGGCTGTGGGACTGGGACATGGTGCGCGGCAAGATGTACTGGTCGCGCTCGATGTACGACATGCTGGGCTACGAGCCCTGCGATACGATGCTCTCCTTCGGAGAGGTCGACGAGATTATCCATCCGGACGACGGCGACCTGTTCGAGCTCGCCAACCGCATCGTCGAACGCGAGATCGACCATATCGACCAGGTCTTCCGCATGCGCCATGCCGACGGACAATGGGTGTGGATGCGGGCCCGTGCCCAGGTGATCGACCCGGAAGCGCCGGAGATCCAGCTGATCGGCATCGCCGTCGACGTCACCGAGCAGCGGCACCTGGCGCTGCGTTCGGAAGCGGCCGACATGCGGCTGAGAACCGCGATCGAGAACATCAACGAATCCTTCGTGCTGTGGGATGCCTCCGAGCGGCTGATCATGTGCAATTCGAAGTTCCAGAAGGACAATGGGCTCTCGGACCGCGACGTCGTGCCGGGCGTCGGTCGCGATGCGCTCGAGGAGCGGATGCTGGCCTTCGCCTCCGAGCGCAGGCTCGCCAACGCCAACGGTCCGCATGGCGGCGTCACCCTGGAGCGCCAGCTTGCCGACGGCCGCTGGCTGCAGGTCAACGAGCTCAGGACCCGCGACGGCGGCATCGTCTCGGTCGGCTCCGACATCACCCAGATCAAGCTGCATCAGGAGAAGCTGGTCGACAGCGAGCGCCGGCTGATGGCGACGATCCACGATCTCAGCCTCGCCCGCCGCGCCGAGGAGGAACGCTCCAGCGAGTTGGTCGAGCTCAACCGCAAATATATGAAGGAGACCGAGCGCGCCGAGGCGGCCAATCGCGCCAAGTCGGAATTCCTCGCCAACATGTCGCATGAGCTGCGCACGCCGCTCAACGCGATCATCGGCTTCTCCGAGCTGATGCAGCAGGGCCTGTTCGGGCCGCTCGGCTCGGAGCGCTACGAAGAGTACGCGACCGACATCAACGGCAGCGGCAAATACCTGCTCGGCGTCATCAACGATATCCTCGACATGTCGAAGATCGAGGCCGGCCAGTTCTCGCTCGACCGCGAGGAGATCGACCTCTGCCCGCTGATCAAGGAGACGGTGCGGGTGATCTCGCTGCAGGCGGCGGAAAAGTCGATCAATGTCGAGACGCGCATCGCCGATGCGATGCGGGTCTACGCCGACCGCCGCGCGATCAAGCAGATCGCCATCAACCTGCTCTCCAATGCAGTGAAGTTCACCGGCCAGGGCGGCAAGATCACGGTCCGGGCACGCAACACGTCGGGAGCGCTACTGCTCACCATCGAGGACAATGGCTGCGGCATCCCCAAGCATGCGCTGAGCAAGCTCGGGCGGCCGTTCGAGCAGGTGCAGAACCAGTTCTCCAAGAACCACACCGGCTCAGGCCTTGGCCTCGCCATCTCGCGCTCGCTGGCCGAGCTGCAGGGCGGCGCGCTGAAGATCCGCTCGACCGAAGGCGTCGGCACCATCGTGTCGGTGCGCATCCCGCTGAAGAAGGCGCCGGCCACGGTGAAGGTCGCGGCTTAGGTCAGAGCGGTTCACCGGCGGACCACGCCCGCTGTGCTGCCCAAAACAGGGGAAAACGTCCACTTCGGGTTCTATTGCAGAATTGCTAATATTACGATTGGCTCAGCCGGCTTGCCCCCGCGCCGGTCAGGCCCGGCGGTTGGTCGAACCCACCCCAACGAACTGGGCCGCTAAACTGAGCTAGTAGGGTTTAGATCGTTTACGGCTGCCGACGCCGGGCTCGCCTCGGCGCGTTTCGATGCCCGTCTATAGACCAAGCCGACGACGAGACCGAAATATCCGACCTGCAGAATGACCATGGCCAGCATTGCCCATCCGAGCGCCGTCCAGACGGAACCAGTTTCCATGTCAGCCCAGATCGCCACCATGAATGACGCCGCGAACATGCCCACCAAGAATTTCTGAAGATCCATAGTTGCCCAGCGCCCCAGGTTTTGGCGATTTTGGGGGGCTTTCAAGTCAGCCGTTGAAAGAACCCGCCGCTCCATTTGCGGAGCGGCGAGGCCCCCCTTCGTCGGGGTGATGATTGACCCCGGCATTGCTGCAGTGCAATTGCGGTGCCAGACCCATTGACCCATTACGGGACGCCTCTGCCAATGGCGCAAGGCCGGATCGCCGATTAATATTAACTGTGACTAATATGCCACCCGGGAATCTCATGGCGACGATACGGTTGATGGCAACACTCCCGCGCGTAGCAGACGATCAAAATCTCTCCTGACCTTCCGCGACGTCTCCTTGAGATGCGCTTCCAGCACAGCGAAATCCGGCAGGTCGGTGACCGCCAGCAGCAGGTCCGAGAGGCCCGGCGGGACATCGTCGCGCTGGAACTCGCCGGTGAGGCAAAGCCTGATCATCTGGGTCAGGGCCAGATAAAGCCGGTAGGCTTCGCCAAGCTCTTCGCGGATGTCGCCCCCGCGAAACCCGGAGCCAGCCGCGCCAGAATGTCGGCTGTCGCCGTCACCCGGCGGCCGGGCTCGACATTGCCGGTGATGGTCGCGACTTGGGCGATGAATTCGAGATCGATCAGTCCGCCGGGGATCAGCTTGATGTCCCAGAGGTCGCGCGGCGGCTTTTCCTTTTCGATCAGCGCGCGCATCTCCGAGGCTTCGGCTTTCACCTTGGCGGCGTCGCGCGGCTGCGCCAGAACCGCCGCCACCTCTTCGTCGAGCTCGGCGCAGAGTTCGGCATCGCCGCCGATGGCGCGCGCCCTCGCCAGCGCCATGTGCTCCCAGGTCCAGGCATCCTGGCGCTGATATTTCTTGAACGCGTCGATATGGGTGGCGACCGGCCCCTTGTTGCCGGAGGGGCGCAGGCGAAGGTCCAGTTCATAGAGCACGCCTTCGGCGGTCGGCGCCGAGACGGCGGCGATCAGGCGCTGCGTCATGCGGGTATAGTAATGCGACGGCGCCAGCGGCTTGTCGCCGTCGGACTCTTCGGCATCCGCGTCATGGTCATAGAGCAGGATGAGATCGACATCGGAGCCGGCGGTGAGCTCGCGGCTGCCGAGCTTGCCCATGCCGAGCAGCGCCACCCTACCCCTGGCGATGCTGCCATGGCGCTGCGCGAATTCGGCGATCACCGCTTGAAGCGCCGCCTCGATGGTGAGGTCGGCGAGATCGGAAAAGGCACGCCCCGCCCGCGCCGGATCGATCGAGCCGGCAAGCAAGCGCACGCCGATCAGGAATTTCTGCTCGGCGGCAAAGATGCGCAGGCGATCGAGCACGTCCTCATAGGCGTGGTCGCCCTCGATGAAGGCGGCAAGGCGGGCCGAAAGATAGGCGCGATCCGGCAATTCGGTGAGCAGCGCCGGGTCGAGCAGCCCGTCAAAAACATGCGGGCGGCGCGTGATGATGGCCGCCAGCCGTGGGGCAGCGCCCATGATCGTCGCCATCAGCTTGAGCAGCGCCGGGTTCGATTGCAGCAGCGAGAAGAGCTGGATGCCCGCTGGCAGGCCGGCAAGGAACTCGTCGAAGCGGATCAGCGCCTCGTCGGCGCGTCGCGTCTGGCCAAAGGCTTTGAGCAGCGCCGGCGTCAGTTCGGTCAGCCGCTCACGCGCTTCGGCAGACTGGGTGACGCGGTAGCGGCCGAAATGCCAGCCGCGGATGACGCGACAGATGTCGCTCGGCCGCTGAAAGCCCAGGCGATGCAAGGTCTGCAGCGTGTCAGGATCGTCGACATCGCCGGTGAAGACCAGATTGCCGATACCGGCCGACAGTTCGGGAGCGGTTTCGAACAGCGCCGCATAGTGCCGCTCGACCTGCTGCAACGAGGCGCGGAAGGCCTGCGTGAAATCGGCCTCGCCGGCAAAGCCCAGCATCAGCGCAATGCGTTCCAGCCCCTCGTCGCTGTCGGGCAGGATATGCGTCTGCTCGTCCGCCACCATCTGGATGGCGTGCTCGACACGGCGCAGGAACCAGTATTGCCGGGTGAGCGCATCGCGCGCATCGGCGGTGATCCAGCCGCGCGCGGCGAGCGCACCCAGCATCGGCACCGTCTCGCGGCCGCGCAGCTCCGGGAAGCGGCCGCCGGCGATGAGCTGCTGGGTCTGGACGAAGAACTCGATCTCGCGAATGCCGCCGCGGCCGAGCTTCACATTGTGGCCCTTCACCGCGATCTCGCCATGACCCTTATGGGCATGGATCTGGCGCTTGATCGAGTGGACGTCGGCGATCGCGGCATAGTCCATGTATTTGCGCCAGACATAGGGCTGCAATTCCTTGAGGAAGGCGGCGCCGGCGGCAAGGTCGCCGGCAACTGGGCGCGCCTTGATCATGGCGGCGCGCTCCCAGTTCTGGCCGCGCGCCTCATAATAGCGAAGCGCGGCCTCGACCGGGATCGCCAGCGGCGTCGAGCCTGGATCGGGACGGAGCCTGAGATCGGTGCGGAAGACATAGCCGTGCTCGGTGCGGTCCTGCAGGATTCGCACGAGCCGCCGGGTGAGCCTGGAGAACAGCTCGGTCGCGTCGAGCGGGTCGATGACGGCCGGCGCTTCCGGATCGAAGAAGACGACGAGGTCGATATCGGAGGAAAAATTCAGCTCATGCGCGCCGAGCTTGCCCATGCCGAGCAGGATCCAGCCTGAATCCTTTGCCGGCACCGCCGGCTTCGGCAGCTTGAGCTTGCCTTGCCGGTGCGCGTCGAGCAGCAGGAAATCGACGGCGGCGTTTGTACAGGCGTCGGCCAAATCGCTGAGGCGGCGCACCGTCACGGAGGTCTCCGCCTCGCCCGAAAGATCGGCCATCGCGATCAGGAAATGCGCTTCCGTCTTCCATTGCCGCAGCGCCATCATCAGGCTCGATTCCGAGGCGTCGTCCGACTTGGCCGCGCCGCTGATCGCTTCGCCGATGGCGCCGAGCCGCGCTTCGATCGTTCCATCGAACAGCGTGTCGAGGATTGCCGGCCGGCGGCGCGCGACATCGCGCAGGAAGGGCGAGAGATCGAACACGGCCGCCAGCAGGTCCAGCGGCGGCCCCTCGCCCGCCAGGAATCCAGCGAGGCGGGAAAGCCCTCCTCCTCGGCGGCGTCGGCGATCTCCGACAATTCGCGCCGGGCATGCTCCGTGTCCAGGGGCTGGAGCGCCAATGTCGGGCTAAGCCGGAATTCGGATTCGATTTTCTTCTTCGCCATTTGTCCGAACCATCAATGCGTCTCCCGCAACGGAAAACTCATGACCACGGACAATCCTGGATTGGCGGGCAAAAGATCAAGCCTGCCGTTGTGGAAAGTCATGATGGCCTTGGCGAGGCTGAGGCCGAGGCCCGAGCCCGGCTGCGAGCGGCTCTTTTCCAGGCGCACGAAGCGCTCGGTGGCGCGGGCACGATCGGCGTCGTCGGGAATGCCGTGGCCATTGTCGGTGACGGTAAGCTTGATTTCGCTTCCGGCGCGCTCCAGCGCCACACGCACTCTCGGCGTCTCGGCGGCGTCGGTCGAGTATTTGATGGCGTTGTCGACGATGTTGGACAGCGCCTGACCGATCAGCTCGCGGTTGCCGTTGATCGTGAAGGCCTCGGGGACGGTCGCCTCCAGCGTGACACCCGCTTCCTCCGCCACCGGCTCGTAGAGCTCGACGACGTCGCTCACCGTTGCGGCGAGATCGACCGGACCGGTCTGTTCCGAGGAATAGCCGGCCTCCAGTCGCGAGATCATCAGTATGGCGTTGAACGTCTTGATGAGCTGGTCGGACTCCGCGATCGTGCCTTCCAGCGCCTGGCGGTAGTCTTCCGTCTTGTGCCTGCCGGCAAGCGTCGCCTCGGCGCGGTTGCGCAGCCTGGTCAGCGGCGTCTTCAGATCATGGGCGATGTTGTCGGAGACCTGCTTCAGCCCCTCATTCAGCATGGCGATTCTGGCCAGCATCGCATTGAGGTTTTCCGACAGGCGGTCGAATTCGTCGCCGGCGCCGGTGACCGGCAGCCGTCCGCTGAGGTCGCCGCCCATGATGCGGCGGCTGGCATCGGACACGCTGTCGATGCGTTTCAGCGCGGCGCGCCCGACGAAGAACCAGATCAGGAGCCCGCCCAGGCCCATCATGCCGAGCGCCAGCGTCAGTGCCCTGCTGATGACGGCGCGGAAGCGCTCGGGCTCGCCGAGGTCGCGGCCGACCAGCATGATCATCTGGTTTGGTAGTCGCAGCACCAAGGCGATGGCGTTGTGGCCCTTTTCGCCTGTCGATTGGGGAGTGCTGTTGTCGCCGGCCTGGGGCGCGGACTGGTCGGTAGCTCCACTGCGCAACCGGTCGAGCTCGCCTTCGCCGAAGCGCTGGTAGGAGAAGGGCTCGGTCGTCCAGCCCTCGGTCTCGATGACGCCGGGCTCCAGGCTCTGCACGTTGCCGGTCAGGATCTGGCCGTTGGCGTCGGCGATGAGATAGAGGTTGGCGCCGGGCTGGCGCGAGCGGTTTTCGACGACGCGCACCAGCACGGGCAGGCCGCCGCGCTGATAGGCACGGGCGAGGCCCAGCACCTCGTCGTTGATGGTCTCCTGCGTCTGCGCGGTCAGCATGCGCGCCGACAGCGACGTCATGTAGAAGACGAGCAGCACCGCGCAAAGCGCAAAAAGCAGAAGATAGAGCGCCGAGAGCCGGGCCGCCGTCGTCTTCATGATGGCCGGCAGGGAAAGAGCCATTTTGCTCCTTAACCGCCTTTCAGCATGTAGCCGGCGCCGCGGATCGTGTGCAGGATCGGCTTGTCGAAGCCTTTTTCGATCTTGCCGCGCAGGCGCGAGACATGGACGTCGATGACGTTGGTCTGCGGATCGAAATGATAGTCCCAGACATTTTCCAGAAGCATGGTGCGGGTCACCACCTGGCCGGCATGGCGCATCAGATATTCGAGCAGGCGGAACTCGCGCGGCTGCAGCGTGATCTCGCGCCCCGCCCGCTTGACCGAATGCGACAGCCGGTCGAGATCGAGGTCGCCGACGCGGTAGACGGTCTCGGATTCGCGCGCGCCGGCACGGCGATTCAGCACCTCGACGCGGGCGAGCAATTCGGAAAAGGCGTAGGGCTTGGTGAGATAATCGTCGCCGCCGGCGCGCAAGCCGGTGACGCGGTCGTCGACCTCGCCCAGGGCGGACAGGATCAAGACCGGCGTGGTGTTGCCGCGCGAGCGAAGCGCGGCGATCACCGACAGGCCGTCACGGCGCGGCATCAGGCGGTCGACCACCATCACGTCATAGTCGCCGGCGTCGGCCAGCGCGAAGCCGGTCTCGCCGTCGCCGGCGACATGGGCGGTGTGGCCTGCCTCGACGAAGGCTTTCTGCAAGTAGTCCGCCGCCTCGCGATCGTCTTCCATGACGAGAATCTTCATGGAGCCGTTATACGCGATTTCATCGGAGGTTTGAGGGGCAGTCATTGCGTCCTGCTTTGCCTTCATTAGTCGCATGTCTTCTTCCCAAAACCGGCAACCACTTTTGGGCGACATGCGATAAAGCGGCAGCGGGTGATGGGAAACCCGCTGCCGCCAGGAGCGAAACACGGTGACTGACTTACGTGCTCGGCCCCATGTTTCCCCACGGCGGCTCGGGGGTGTTGATACGGCCATGGGGAAAGCTGAACGTCTTCTAGTGGCGCATGGTCCTTTCCGAAAACCCCCATGGGATTTCCGGGGTCATGCGCGGCATGTCAGCCCTTGCCGACCGGCAGCGCGACGAAGCGGTTCGAGTCGTCGCGGGTGATCTGCATCAGCACGGCCTTGCGGCCGGCCTTGGCGGCATCGGTCATCGCCTTGGAGACGTCGTCGGTGGTGTTCACCTCGTTCGAATTGATCGAGGTGATGACGTCGCCGGGCTGGATGCCGCGGTCGGCCGCGTCGCTGTCGGGATCGACATCGGTGACCACGAGTCCCTTGCCGTTTTCGGCCTTGGTGACGGTCAGGCCGAGATCGGCAAGCGTGTCGGGCTTGGCGGCAGGCGCCGACTGCTTGCTGTTGTCGTCGTTCGAGGCCTGCTTGTCGCTCGCGGGCAGCGTGCCGAGATCGACCTTGACCGTCTCGTCCTTGCCGTTACGCCAGACCGTGACATCGACCGATTTGCCCGGCGCAAACGCACCGATCATGCGGGCGAGCTCCTTCGGCGAGGCGACGTCCTTGCCGTCGACCTGGGTGATGACATCCCCGGCGGTGATGCCCGCCTTCTTGCCCGGACCTGCGTCCTGGGCGCCCGACACCAGCGCGCCCTTGTCCGACTTCAGGCCGAGCGACTCGGCGATGTCGGAGGTGACCGGCTGGATCTCGACGCCGAGCCAGCCGCGCTGGACGGAGCCGCTCTTCATCAGGTCCTGGACGACCTGCTTGGCGGTCGAGGCCGGGATGTCGAAGGCAATGCCGACGCTGCCGCCCGACGGCGAGAAGATGGCGGTGTTGATGCCGATCACCTGGCCGTTGAGGTTGAAGGTCGGACCGCCCGAATTGCCGCGGTTGACTGACGCGTCGATCTGGATGAAGTCGTCGTAGGGCCCGGCGCCGATGTCGCGGCCGCGGGCCGAGACGATGCCGGCGGTGACGGTGCCGCCAAGGCCGAACGGATTGCCGACGGCAACCACCCAGTCACCGATGCGGACCTTGGAATCGTCGGCAAAGTCGACATAGGTGAACTTGTTGCCGCCGCCATCGACCTTCAGCACCGCGAGGTCGGTGCGCGGATCGGTGCCGATCAGCTTGGCGTCGAGTTCCTTGCCGTCATTGGTGACGACGGTGAAGTCCGAGCCTTCCGACACGACATGGTTGTTGGTGACGAGATAGCCATCCTCCGAGATGAAGAAGCCCGAGCCCTGGGCAACCGGGCGTGGCTCGCCATTGCCATGGTCGCGATGGCCGAAGCGGCGCATGCCGAACTGGCCGCCCTGGCCCTGGTCGCCGAAGCCGCGGAATTCCTTGAAGAAGCGGCGCAGCTGCGGGTTGTCGGGCAGGTTGTCAAAACCGCCCTGATCGTCCGAGCCGTCGTCGGCGGTCGGCTGGATCTTGGCCTTGACCTTGACGCTGACAACTGCCGGCGAGACATGCTCGACGACATCGGCGAAGCTCGGCATCTGCGGGGCCTCGACGCGCACGGCTTCGGCCAGCACGGGGGCGGTGCCGGTCGCGAGCATGCCCGCGCCGATCGTGCCGACAACGGCCAGGGAAGCGACGGCGGCCATCAGGCGCTTTCGGGTGCGGGAATATGAATTGGGGGCATTATTCATCGGGTTTCTTATCCTCTATCGATGCGGATGCGCTCAGGCGAAGCATCCTCGGGCAAGAGGATTAGAGAGGCGCACATTACGGCGCCATTTCCGGTACATGAAAGTTTTGTAATGTTGGTGACTGGCGACGAGGACCACGGACGTGCGGAGCGCCCGAAGACGGTTGCAGTCAATCGCCAAGCACGGTGATGGCGCTAATCGCTTAGCATCTTGTCCAGCGCCGCCTTTTCCTCGGCGCTGAGAGTGCTGTCCGACGTCGGGCGGCGCGAGCGGGCGCTCAGCACGATGAAGAGGCCGCCGGCCAGGAGCAGGAGCACCGGCGTGCCCCATAAAAGCGCGTTGCGCAGGCTGAAGCGCGGCTTCAAGAGCACGAACTCGCCATAGCGCGAGACGATGTAATCCATCACCTGCTGGTCGGTGTCGCCGGCGACGAGGCGCTGGCGCACGAGGATGCGCAGGTCGCGCGCCAGATCGGCGTCGGATTCGTCGATCGACTGGTTCTGGCAAACCATGCAGCGCAGGCCTTCCGACAGCGCACGCGCCCTCGCCTCCAATGCCGGGTCCCGCAGCACTTCATCAGGCTTCACCGCCTGCGCGGCGCCCGTAAACGCCAAGGCGAGCAGAAGGATCAGCGAGGCGAGCGAAAACCTTGCCCTCATGTCGGGCTCGTCAACGCGGCGGCCGGCTTGCGGCGCCTCGCGGGCGCGCCGACGCGCAAGCGGCGGTCGGCCAGCGACATGGCCGCGCCCGCCATCATCACCAGGGCACCGCCCCAGATCAGCGTCACCAGCGGTTTCCACCAGAGACGCACGACGACGGAGCCGTCATTACCCTCGTCACCGAGCGATAGGTAAAGCTGGCTCAAGCCGAGCGTGCTGATGCCGGACTCGGTCGTTGCCGTCTGCCGGGCCTGAAAGAAGCGTTTTGCCGAAGAGATCTCGCCCTTGGCATTGCCGTCTGCGCCGATCAGCAGGAAGCGGGCGCGATCCTCGGTGAAGTTCGGACCTTTCTGGGGAAAAAGCCCTTCGAAGCGCAGCGTGTGACCGGAGAGTTCCACCGTCTCACCAGGCCGCATAGTGAGGATTTTTTCGCTGCCGAAGCAGAGCGTGCCGACGATGCCGAGCAAGGTCAGCCCAAGGCCGAGATGGGCCAGTGCCGTGCCGAAGACCGAGCGCGGCAGGCCGGCGAAACGGCGAAGCATGGCGGCCGGCGCCACCGAGCCGGCGCCGGATTTGACGGCAAGGTCGGTCAGCGCGCCGGCGACGAGCCAGACAGCGAGGCCGACACCAAGTGCTGCAAAAACCGAGGCGCCGTCGATGAACAGGCCGGTGACAAGCATCGCGGCGATCGCGAGCGCAAAGGCCGCCATCAGCCGCTGCGAGGCGGCAATCACATCACCGCGCTTCCAAGCGAGCAGCGGGCCGAACGGCACGATCGCCAGCAGCAGCAGCATCAGCGGGCCGAAGGTTAGGTCGAAGAAGGGCGCGCCGACCGAGATCTTGCCGCCGGTGAGCGCTTCGAGCGCCAGCGGGTAGAGCGTGCCGACCAGCACCGTCGCGGTGGCGGTGGTGAGAAAGAGGTTGTTGAGGACCAGCGCGCCCTCGCGCGAGATCGGGTGGAACAGACCGCCGGCCGTCAGGCTGGAGGCGCGCAACGCAAACAGCGCCAGCGAACCACCGATGAACAAAGTCAGGATGCACAGGATGAAGACGCCGCGCGCCGGGTCGGTGGCGAAGGCGTGCACGGAGGTCAGCACGCCCGAACGCACCAGGAAAGTACCGAGCAGCGACAGCGAGAAGGTGAGGATGGCAAGCAGCAGCGTCCAGATCTTCAGCGCCGAGCGCTTCTCCATGACGATGGCCGAATGGAGCAGCGCCGTGCCGGCGAGCCAGGGCATGAAGGAGGCGTTCTCGACCGGATCCCAGAACCAGAAACCGCCCCAGCCGAGCTCGTAATAGGCCCAGTAGGAACCCATGGCGATGCCGCCGGTGAGGAACATCCAGGCGACCAGCGTCCATGGCCGCACCCAGCGCGCCCAGGAGGCGTCGATGCGGCCCTCGATCAGCGCCGCGACCGAGAAGGAAAAGCAGACCGAGAAGCCGACATAGCCGAGATAGAGCAGCGGCGGGTGGATGGCGAGGCCGAGGTCCTGCAGGACCGGATTGAGGTCGCGCCCCTCGACCGGCGCCGGATTGAGGCGGATGAACGGGTTGGAGGTCGTCAGGATGAACAGGAAGAAGGCCGCGCCGATCATGCCTTGCACGGCAAGCACATTGGCCTTGAGCGTCGCCGGCAGATTGTTGCCGAAGACGGCGACGAGCGCGCCGAAGAAGGTCAGGATCAGCACCCACAGAAGCATCGAGCCTTCGTGGTTTCCCCAGGTGCCGGTGATCTTATAGATCATCGGCTGCAGCGAATGGGAATTTTCCCAGACGTTGGCCACCGAGAAGTCCGAACCGGCATAGGCGCTTGCAAGGGCCGTGAAGGACAGCGCCGTAAGCGCGAAGCCGGTGACGGTGACCGGGCCGCCGACCGCCATCAGCCGCTGATTGCCGGTGCGGGCGCCGACCAGCGGCACCAGCATCTGCACCAGCGACAGCGCGAAGGCGAGCACGAGGGCGAAATGTCCGGTCTCAACCATTATTGGCTCTTGCTTTCCACCCAGACGCCCTTGGCCTTCAGGCCGTCGGCGACTTCCTTCGGCATATAGCGCTCGTCATGCTTGGCCAAGACGCTGTCGGCGACGAAAACCCCGTCCGGACCGAAAGCGCCTTCGGTTATGACGCCCTGCCCCTCGCGGAAGAGATCGGGCAGGATGCCGGTATAGGTCACCTTCACCGATTTCTGCCTATCGGTGACCGAGAAGGCGACAGTTGCGCCGCTGCCGCGCACGACGGTGCCGTTTTCGACGAGGCCGCCAAGGCGGATGCGCTGTCCGGGCGGGACGCTTGCCGTCGCCAGTTCTGCCGGCATGTAGAAATAGGAGGCCTTCTGGCCGAGCGCGTAGAAGGTGAGTCCGGCGGCCGCGGCGAGGAAGGCCAACCCCGCCACGATCACCGACAATCGCTTCTGCTTGCGCGTCATCTCTTACTCCGTCGCCGTCACGCCGAGGGAGGCGGCGAAGGCGGTGAACTTCTTGGCTTGCTCGCTGTCGGCCCCAAAGGCGGCGACAGCGCGGCCGAGCGCCTCGCGCGCCTGATCGGGCTTGCCGAGCACGGCATAGGAACGAATGAGGCGCATCCATCCTTCCTCGTCGCGGGGATTCTGCTTCAATTTGTCATCGAGGCCCGCGACCATCGTTTCGATCATCGCCTGCCGGTCCTGCGGCGACATCTGCTGCGCGGCTTCCATCTGCTGGGCATCCGGCCCGCTCGCCGGCGCGCCCGCCGCGACCGCCGTCTGGCCAGCCTCGGCAAGCGCCTGCTGGACGGCGCTGCGCCAAGGCGAATCCGGCGGAAGCTGGCCGAGCATCTTTTGCCAGGCGGCGACAGCCTCGTCCTTCCTGCCTTCCTGGGCAAGGCCTACCCCCAGGTAGAAATTCGCCTTGGCATTGGCCGGATCGAGCTTGAGAGCCGCCTCGAAGGCGTTTTGCGCATCGGCCGAAACGATGCCGCCGGCAGCGCTCGCGATCGCCTCGCCGAGACCAGCCTGGCGCACCGCGCTGTCGCCGTCGAGGCGAATGGCGTTGCGGTAGGCGGTTATCGCGTCGGGAAAGCGCTGCAGGCGAAGATAGATCGGCGCCAGCACGTCCCAGCCCTTGCCGTCCGACGGATTGGCGGCGAGATGCGCTTCGGCGCGTGCGACCAGCTCGTCGACCGAGGAATCGGCGGGATTCTTGGCGAGACGTTCGGCCAGAGGCTGCGAAGGCAGATCGGGCGAGCCGAGCACGCCGTACAGCCCCCAGCTCAGTAGCGGAACGGCAAGCACGGCCAGGCTGGCGATCAACCTGATGCCGCGGGAGGAGGAGGCGCTGGCGGAGGCCGGCCGCTCGGCCGCGCCGAGACGCAGGATGCGGCGGCCGATCTCGGCGCGCGCCTCCTCGGCCTCGCCCGGCTGGATCAGGCCGCGCGCCACGTCGCGATCCAATTCGGAAAGCTGGTCGCGATAGACTTCGAGGTCGTGGTCGCCAGGCGCCGATGCACCCTTCATGCCGCCGGTGAGCGGCAATAGCACCGCCAGGCTGGCGCCCAGCGTGAGGATTGCGGCTATGACCCAGAACAGCATGGCTCTTCCAATAAAGGCAGAGCCCTGCCCTGCCAACACAAGCATACTGCGACGCTTTGACGGCGGATGCTCTGTCCGGCCTTGATGTATATCAAATGGGCCGATTTATCAGGTCAGCGGCGTCCAACTGCCGTCGGCGTTGCGGCAGGCGGTGCCGCGCGCGGTGACGCCCGCGCCGCCGTTGAAGACGGTGTGGGTGTACTGGCGGCAATCCTGGGAGCCGACCCGATAAGGCTGGGCCGCGACCACCTCGCCATAATGGGAGGCGTTGTCGCCCTTCCACGTCACCTTCTGGCCGCTGGTGTTGTATTCCAGCGCCTTGTACTCCGCCTCCAGCGCCTTGCGCTTTTCGGCGTCGCTCAGACCCGAGCCGATCGATCCGCCGATAAGCCCGCCATTCATCGCCGCGACGATGCTGGTCGACACCTTGCCGCCGGAGGGCGGCGTCGAAACAGGCGTGACCGGGGAGGTTGGACCGCCCCTGCCGAGTGTCGTGCAGCCGGAAACGGCGAGCAGGGCGGAAACGAGCGCGACGCGGATCTTCATGCCAACAACCGGTTCTCTTGAGCGGAATGAGCTTCTTGAGCGAAATGGACTTCTTGAGAGAGATGGTTAGGCGACCGCGCCATCAGGGAAGCATCCTGGCCATAGTGTTGATATTTGTCGGAAATTTGGCCGTCAGCCACTGCTCGCAAATCGATAAAAAACATCATTGAAGGCTCCGCAATCTCACTACCGCCCTCAAGCCGCCCATGCCCGACCGTTCCAGCGCCAGCGAGCCTCCATACTCGTTGACGAGGTCGGCGACAATGGCAAGGCCAAGCCCCGTTCCCGGCTTCGTCTCGTCCAGTCTCTTGCCACGCTTCAACACCTCTCGCGCGCTGTCTTCGGGAATGCCCGGACCGTCATCCTCTATAACGATTTCAAACAGGTTGCCGCTTCCCGAAATAGTGGCGATCGTCACGGCAACAGCGCTCTTTGCCCATTTCATCGCATTGTCGAGCAGATTGCCGAGCAGTTCCTCGAGATCCTCGCGCTCGCCGGCAAAGACAATCTCGGCCGGCGGCAGGGACAGCGTCAGCCGCGTTTGCGGATTGAGCTTGCGCAGAACGCGCACCATGCGCTCGACCAGCGGCGAAACTGGCGTGCGGAAGACGACGCTGTCGCGCTGGGCGGCGACGCGGGCGCGCTGCAGGTAATGATCGACCTGCTTCTGCATGGAAGCCGCCTGGTCGGCGATCAGCTGGCCCTTGGCGCCGCCGAGCGCGCGGCCCTCATTGATCAGCACGGCTAGAGGCGTCTTCAGCGAATGGGCGAGGTTGCCGACCTGGGTGCGCGAGCGCTCGACGATGCGCCGGTTGTTCTCGATCAGCGCATTGGTCTCGTTGGCCAGCGGCTCGATCTCGGCCGGGAAGCTGCCGTCGAGGCGCTGGGCCGTGCCTTCGCGCACCATGGCGAGCGCATTGCGGACCCGGCGCAAGGGCTGGAGGCCCAAGAGGATGGCGATGGCATTGATGGCGATCATGCCGACCCCGAACAGCGACAGATAGGTGAGCAGGCGGCGCTGGAAGCTGGCGATCTCCTGCTCGAGCTCGCTATGATTGCCCATGACGCGGAAGCGGGCGGCGCGGTTCTTGGCGTCCAGCACGAACTCGCTCTCGAACACTTCGAGCTGCTCGCCCTTGATGCCTTCCATCGAGTAGCTGCGCTGGAAGTTCGCGTTGAACGGGACCTCCGCGACGCTCGGCGACAGGAGCGAGGTCGTCATCGAGGAAGAATGGATTTCGCCATGCACGCCCTCGGAGGCAGGCTCCACCGACCAGTACCAGCCGGAATTCGGCTCGGAAAAGCGCAGATCGCCAAGGTCGGGCGCTCCGGTCAGCGCGCCGTTGTCGGAAATGCCGACCGAGCCGATCAGGTTGAACAGATGAGCCGAGAGCAGGCTGTCGAAGCCGCGCTCGCTGGCCTGGCGGTAAAGCGTGGTGATGAGGGTGAAGATGACGACCAGCGTCAGGATCGCCCAGATGGTCGAGAAAGCGATGACGCGGAAGGTCAGCGAGCGCGGCCAGAGCCGCAGCCTTGAAATCCACCTTCCCATCGCTGGCTTCAGCGGTTCCGCGTCACGCCTCCGGCTCTCGCATGCGATAGCCCATGCCACGCACGGTTTCGATCATGTCGATGCCCATCTTCTTGCGAAGCCTGCCGACAAACACCTCGATGGTGTTGGAATCGCGGTCGAAATCCTGGTCGTAGAGATGCTCGACCAGCTCGGTACGCGACACCACCTCGCCCATATGATGCATCAGATAGGCGAGCAGCCGGAACTCGTGCGAGGTGAGCTTCAGCGGCATGCCATTGACGTCGGCCTTGGACGCCTTGGTGTCGAGGCGCAGCGGGCCGCAGGTGAGCTCCGAAGATGCATGGCCGGCCGCACGGCGGATCAGGGCCCGCACTCGGGCGAGCACCTCCTCGATATGGAAGGGCTTTGTGACATAATCGTCGGCGCCGGCGTCGATGCCGGCAACCTTGTCGCTCCAGCGGTCGCGGGCGGTGAGGATCAGCACCGGCATCTTGCGGCCGCCGCGGCGCCAACGCTCGACGACGCTGATGCCATCCATCTGCGGCAGGCCGATGTCGAGGACCACGGCATCGTAAGGCTCGGTCTCGCCGAGGAAATGCCCCTCCTCGCCGTCATAGGCCCGGTCGACGACATAGCCGGCATCGACCAGCGCCTCGGCCAGTTGCCGGTTGAGATCCTTGTCATCCTCGACGACGAGCACGCGCATGGGTTGAAGCCTGTTGCTGGATAGACGTATAGGCCGATTCCGCCGGCCTGGGAAACGAGAGGGGTCAGCCCATCGGGACGACGATTTCCGAGCGGCGCGGCCGCTGTCCGTCCTTACCGGGGACGAGCACGACGATGACGCAGACCTGCTGGCCGCCCCGCGTCGCCTGCGACGCCTTGGCGAGCGTGCCTCCGTTCTGCGCGGCGACCTGCTGGCCGATGGCGTAGCAATCGCTGGCGGCGAGCACCACCGGCTGATCGGCCGACGGCTCGATGGCCGGCAGGGCGATCGCCTGCGACGCAAGCCCGGCCGCGGCAAGCGCCAGCACTGCTTTGCGAAGATGTGAGCCAAGGTTTTTCATGATCACGGTTCTAACGCATATGGGCTGAACGTGAAATGAACGGTGAACGATCGAAAATCATGCCCGCCATTCCCCCGCGCCTGGCGGTGCCAAGGCTCCCTCAAGCCCGGCTTCGAATTCATAGCCGGAAAAGCACTTGATCCGCTACGCTTTTTGGCCTGCCTTCACCGCGCACTGCGCTAGCTAGTGTAGAAACGCCGGACGGCCATGGAGGATGCGATGACGCGCGAGGATATTGCCGGTCTCTATCGGGGCTACATCGCCTGCCTGAACGAGCAGGATTGGGACAATCTCGGCCGCTTCGTCGGCGAGGAGGTCCAGTATAATGGCGATACGATCGGGCTTTCGGGTTACCGCCGCATGCTGGAAGGCGATTTCGAGGCCATTCCCGACCTGCGCTTCAATATCGAGCTTCTGATCTCGGAGCCGCCGCGCGTGGCGGCGCGCCTGCATTTCGACTGCCGGCCCAAGGGCGTGCTGTTCGGCCTGCCTGTCCACGGCAAGCGCGTCTCCTTCGCCGAGAACGTCTTTTACGAGTTCCATGACGGGCGGATTCGCGAAGTCTGGTCGGTCATCGACAAGGCCGCCATCCAGGCGCAGCTGTAGGCCAAGGCGCTTCGCGTGAAACCGATTCAAACGCCGCGCTTAAACCGTTGTTTTGATGAATATTTCGGAGCCGCCAGCTCTACTGCTGGGCGACATGTATCGGCGCAGCCTCTCAGGCGGCTTCCTGCGTCAGCGCGCGGAAGCGCAGCAATCCATGATGGACGGCCAGATCCTCGTCATAGCGGGCCTCGGCGAATTCCAGCGACAGGCGCGTCTGGCCGCGCGAACCGATCGAAAATGCCGCGCCGTCGAGCCGCGCCCTGATGCTGTCCATGATGAGGCGTGTCTCGGCCTCGCCCTGGGCTTTCGACCAGATATGCAAGGTGACCAACTGGTCGCTGTCGTTGTCGGCGCCGGTCTCGAGGTCGAAGGCGCTGGTGCGGCCGTAAGTCACGTTCGGAAAGGCGGCCTTGTCGCTCGCCTGCTCGAGCAGGCCGGCGCCGCCAAGCAGCGCCGACAGCGACGCATCGGTCTTCAGCCTCAGGAACAAGGCCTGCATCAAATCGCCAGGCGCCGTCATTTACCATCCATCGCCAATACATATCTCCTCACGCTGCCCGGCAACGTAGCCGCGCTCGCGATCCGATGCCAGATCGCGAATCGTTTTGACTATAGCGTGAAGGGCGAAGGTCTCGAATTTATTACGTTTTCGTCAAATCACGAGACCGGCGCGGCGCCACCCTCCTCGGTGCGCCTGGCAACGAACTCGTCGAGCACGCCAGCGGTGGCGGCAGCGGAGGCCGGCGGCTGGAAGTCGGAAAGAATGCGCTTCCAGATGCCGGTGGCGCGCTCGGTCGCGGTCTTGCCGCCGGATTGCGTCCAGTTGCCGAAATTCGACCAGTCGGCCACCAGCGGCTCGTAGAAGGCGGTGCGGTAGCGCGTCATGGTGTGGGTCGCCGAGAAGAAGTGGCCGCCGGGCTGCACTTCGGCGATGGCTTCGAAGCCGATGGCATCCTCGTCGCCCGGCGTCGTGGCGCAAAGCTCGGCGACGGTCTGCAGCGCCTCGACGTCGGTGATCAGCTTTTCCAGGGATACGCTGAGGCCACCTTCCAGCCAGCCGGCGGCGTGGATGCAGACGGTGGCGCCAGCCAGCACCGAGCCCCACAGCGCGAACTGCGTCTCGTGTGCCGCCTGCACGTCGGAAATATTGGCGGCGCTGCCGCCGCCGGAGCGCCACGGCAACCCAGTGTAGCGGGCGAGCTGTCCCGCCCCAAGCGTCGCCTTGATATGTTCCGGCGTGCCGAAGGCCGGCGCGCCGGACTTCATGTCGACATTGGAGGAGAAGGAGCCATAGACCACCGGCGCGCCGGGGCGCACGATTTGGGCAAGCGTCAACCCAGCCAGCGCCTCGGCATGCTGCAAGGTCAGCGCGCCGGCAACCGTGATCGGCGCCATCGCGCCCGCCAGGCAGAAGGGCGTGATGATCAGGACCTGGCCGGCCCTGGCGAAGTCGATGATGCCTTGCGCCATCGGGATATCCAGCTGACGCGGCGAGTTGGTGTTGATGACGGTGTAGCAATGGGCGCCGGCGCGGAACTGGTCCTCGGAGAGGCCGCGCGCCAGGCGGATCATCTCGAACCCGTCCTCGACCTGCGGCGTGCCGCGCGCAAAGATGAAGGGGAACTTGTCCGACAGCGTTAGTTGCGCCCGGTTGACGGCATAGTGGCGGAAGCGGTTGTCGATGTCCTGCGGCTCGACGCAGGGCCCAAGCATGTGCAGCACGTCGAAATGCTGGATCAGCTTGATGAATTCCTCGAAGGCGGCGAGCGTGCCCGGCCGGCGGCCGCGCTCGAGATCGGTGACGTTGGGCGCGCCAGAGCCGGCCAGGAAAGCCATCGAGCCGAGCTCAAGCGTCAGGTCGCGCGAGCGGTCGCCGCCAAGTGCCGGAATGGAGCGCGGCGCCGAGGCAAGTGCTGCCTCGACCATGTCGCGGCCGATCCTGACCATCTGGCTGTCTTCGTCGACCAAGGCGCCGGCCTTGGCGTAGATGGCGCGGGCCTCGGGCAGCAGCACCTTGATGCCGAGTTCTTCCAGCACGCGCAGCGCGGCAGCGTGGATGGCGGCGACCTGGTCTTCGGAAAAGATCGGCTGCGGCAGGAACGGGTTCTTCAGGGACCGGTAGTTCGGACGGCGGCTGGATTCGCTGCCCGCCTCGCCGGTGCGTCCCCGCCGGCGCTCGCGTCTGAGATCACGTGCGGCCTCATCGATCATGGCGGTTCCTCCTCATTGCCGCATCGCCTTGCCTTCAGGGTCGTAGGGCGAGGCGGCAATGACACGCGCCGGCCGTTCGACCCCGACAATGTGTATGGAAAGTTCTGTCCCCTCCCCGGCGAAACCGTCATCGAGCAACGCCAGGGCGACGCTCTTGCCGAGGGTATAGCCGTAGCCGCCGGAGGTGACGAAGCCGACGCGCCGGCTCTTGGACCAGACCGGCTCGAAGCCGCTGGCATCGGCGTGGACAGCGTCGACCTCCAGCGTCACGATGCGTCGCGAGGCACCGGCGTCGCGCTCTTTCAGCGCCGCGTCGCGGCCGATGAACTCGGCCTTGTCGAAAGCGATGAAGCGGTCGAGCCCGGTCTGACCGGGCGTGTAGCCTTGCGTGAACTCGCGCGACCAGATGCCGAAACTCTTTTCCAGCCTGAGCGAATTCAGCGCGTAATAGCCGATCTCGGCAAGGCCGAGGTCTTGGCCGGCGGCAAGCAGTGTTTCGCGCAGCGTCGCATGCAGGGTGGCCGGGCAGTTGATCTCGAAGCCGAGTTCGCCGGCGATGGACAGCCTGGCAACGCGCGCTCGCATCATGCCGATATCGAACTCGCCGCAAGCCATGAACGGCAGGGTTTTGGCGGAGATGTCCTGATGCGTGGTGCGTTCGAGGATCTTTCGTGCATTCGGTCCAGTGACGAGGAAGCCGGATGTGGCATCGGAAATGTCGGTGACGGAAACGCCTTCGGCGATGTGCGCCTCGAACCAGCGCATATGAAATTCGCGCAAATAGTAGGAGCCCATGATCCAGTATTCGCCGCCGCCCCAGTTGAGCACGGTGAGGTCGCCCTTCAGCCGGCCATTGGGCCCAAGCATCGGCGCAAGCTTGGCGCGGCCAGGCTTCGGCAGCCGGCAAGCGAGCAGCCGGTCGAGCCACGCCTCGGCGCCCGGGCCTGACACGGCATAGCGCGAGAAGGCTGTGGTATCGACGAGGCCGGCGGCGCGGCGCACCTGCAGCACCTCGTCGCCGACGATTTCGAAGGCGTTGGAGCGCTTCAGCGTCGTCTCCTCGCGGAACCCCATCGGCGCGAAATAGGCCGGGATCTCCAGGCCCCAGGACGCCGTCCACTCGGCGCCGGCGGCGCTCATGCCATCATAGGCGCCGGGGCGCTTCAGCGGCCGGCCCGCCGGCAGGCGCTCATTGGGGAAGGTCATGACGAAGCGGCGGGCATAGAACTGGCCCGTCGTGCGCCTGAGATACTCGCGGTTGGCGGCGAAGGCGCCGTAGCGAGCGCTGTCCATGCCGAAGATGTCGGCTTCCGGCTCACCGTAAATCATCCACTCGGCCAGCGACTTGCCAACACCGCCGCCCTGGCTGAAGCCGGCCATGACGCCGCAGGCGACCCAGTAATTCTTCAGCCCCCTGACCGGGCCGACCAGCGGGTTGCCGTCCGGCGTGAAGGTGAAGGCGCCGTTGACCCATTTGCGGATACCGGCCGTGGCCAGGCAGGGAAAGCGCTCATAGGCCTTGGCAAGCTCGGGGCTGATGCGATCGATATCCTCGGGGATCAGCTCGATGCCGTAATCCCAGGGCGCGCCGTCCATGTTCCAGTGTTTCGGGTTCTGCTCATAGACGCCGAGCAGCACGCCCTTCCGCTCCTGGCGCAGATAGGAGAAGCCATCGAGATCGACGGCAAGGCCAAGCTCCTTGTCTAGCGCCGCGACTTCCGGAATGTCCTCGGTGACAAAATAATGATGCTCCATCGGCGTCACCGGCAGGTCGACGCCGGCCATCAGCCCGACCTGCTTGGCCCAGAGACCGCCGGCGTTGACGACATGCTCGGCGACGATCGTGCCCTTCTCGGTGACGATGTCCCAGCCGCCGTCGGCGCGCTGTTTCAGCTCGACGACGCGGTTGCGCAGGATGACGTCGGCGCCGCGCTTCCTGGCGGCGCCCGCATAGGCATGCGTGGTGCCATAAGGGTCGAGATGGCCCTCGTTGGAATCATAGAGGCCACCCAGCACGCCGCTGACATCGACAATCGGGCAGATCTCCTTGATTTCCTCCGGCGTCACCAGCCGCGCCGTCTCGATGCCGACCGACTGGAACACCGCCCAGGCCGATTTCAGCCATTCCCAGCGCTGCGGGTCGCTCGCCATGTTGACGCCGCCGGTCATGTGCAGCCCGGCATTCTGGCCGGACTCGGCCTCGATCTCGCGATAGAGCTTGATCGTGTAGTCCTGCAGCGCGGCGACATTGGGATCGGCGTTGAGCGCGTGGAAGCCGGCCGCCGCATGCCAGGTCGAGCCCGCCGTCAGCTCGGCGCGCTCGATCAGCGCCACGTCGCTCCAGCCAAAGCGCGTCAAGTGATAGAGCACCGAGGCGCCGACCACGCCTCCGCCGATGACCACCGCCCGGTAATGCGACTTCACGAGCCTCTCCCCTCTCGTTGGAGGCTCTCAAGATATACGCCCCGTACACATGTGTCTAGACACTTCTGTCCAGAGCTTGCGCGCTGCTCCGCGCCATGCCACTTGTTGGCTCATGACCATGACCGCTCCCCAGGACGAGCCGGCGCCCGGCAACATCAAGGTAACCCGCGCGGATTGGATCAACCTCGCGCTGCAGACGCTGATTTCCGACGGTGTCGAGAGCGTGCGCGTGCTGACGCTGGGACAGAAGCTCGGCGTCTCGCGCTCGAGCTTCTACTGGTATTTCGAAAGCCGGCAGGACCTGCTCGACCAGCTGCTCGAGCATTGGCACGAGACCAACACCACGGCGATCGTCGAGCGGGCGCGCCGGCCGGCCGACACCATCATCATGGGTGTGATGAACGTCTTCGAATGCTGGGCCGACGAGCGCCTGTTCGATCCCAGGCTCGATTTCGCCGTTCGCGAATGGGCAAGGCGCTCGGACGACGTGCGGCGCATGATCGACAAGGCCGACGAGGAGCGACTGCTGGCCATACGCGACATGTACCGCCGGCACGGCTACGAGAGCGAGGACGCCTTCATCCGCGCCCGCGTCCTCTACTACATGCAGATCGGCTATTACGTGCTCGACCTCAAGGAACCTGTCGAGGCGCGCGTCAGCCATCTCGCCGCCTATCTGCGCTCCTTCACCGGACTGGAGCCGAGCGAGGCGGATGTGACGCATTTCATGCGCTTCATCGCGGCGCGGTGATATCGCTCTCAGTATTTGTTTTACGCAATTCCGGACGGAAAACCGCTGCTCACTTTTCTAGGAAGTGCTCACTTTTCCTGGAATGGCTCGGGGCACAATCAACCATGGCGTTCAACAAAGCCTGGGTGTGGCTTCGCTGCCCTTGTGAGTGGTGCTAAAATGGTCGATTAGTTTGGCAGGGAGGGCGCCCCGGAACTGCCACGGCTGTTTCGGGCGGAAGTGCCGGGGTGGAATTCTGGAATGGACAATCCCTCTAAACCACGCAGGAGAAGAGGCCGGATCGCTTCGGCGCTGCTCGCCGTGGATGCGTGGCTCGATACTTCGCTCTACGAGATCGGTTTCAAGGCGCGCGAATTCTGGGAAGCGGCGACCATCTTTTCCCGCCGCTTCCGTGTGCAGGGCTGGCGCCGCGCCATCGTCGAGGTGCTGAGCGAGGGCTTCACCATGGGCGCCGGCGGCTTCGTGGTTCTGCTCGCGCTTGCCATGCCCGCCTTTGACATCACCACCGGCGACTGGCGCAACCAGGGCGACTTCGCCGTCACCTTCCTTGACCGCTACGGCAACGAAATCGGCCAGCGCGGCATCATCCAGCGCGATTCCGTGCCGGTCGACGAGATGCCGGACATCGTCATCAAGGCGGTGCTGGCGACGGAGGATCGGCGTTTCTTCGACCATTACGGCATCGATGTGCTGGGCCTGTCGCGCGCGATCTTCGAGAACGTGCGCGCCAATTCGGTGGTCCAGGGCGGGTCGAGCATCACGCAGCAGCTCGCCAAGAACCTGTTCCTGTCCAACGAGCGCACTCTCGAGCGCAAGATCAAGGAAGCCTTCCTGTCGCTGTGGCTGGAGGCGAACCTCTCCAAGAAAGAGATCCTGCAGCTCTATCTCGACCGCGCCTATATGGGCGGCGGCACCTTCGGCATCGAGGCGGCGGCGGATTTCTATTTCGGCAAGAGCGTCAAGGACCTGAACCTCGCCGAGGCGGCAATGCTGGCCGGCCTGTTCAAGGCGCCGACCAAATACGCCCCGCACATCAACCTGCCGGCGGCGCGCGCGCGCGCCAATGTGGTGCTCTCCAACCTCGTCGATTCCGGCTTCATGACCGAGGGCCAGGTGCTGCAGGCAAGACTGCACCCGGCCGACGTGGTCGACCGCGGCGAGCAGAAGAGCCCGGACTACTTCCTCGACTGGGCCTTCGACGAGGTCAAGAAGATCGCCAAGCCCGGCCAGCATTCGCTGGTCGCCCACACGACCTTCGACGCCAACATCCAGAAGGCGGCCGAGGAGTCGGTCGAGTTCCATCTGCGGCAATTCGGCAAGGAATACAACGTCACCGAAGGCGCGGTGGTGGTGATCGAGACCAATGGCGCGGTGCGCGCCATCGTCGGCGGCCGCGACTATGGCGCCAGCCAGTTCAACCGCGCCACCAAGGCGCTGCGCCAGACCGGCTCATCCTTCAAGCCCTATGTCTATGCCACCGCGATGGAGCATGGCTTCACGCCGGACTCGGTGGTTTCGGGCGGCGCCATCAGCTGGGGCAACTGGTCGCCGCACAATTACAGCGGCGGATCGGCCGGCAACGTCACGCTGCTCACGGCGATCGCCAAGTCGATCAACACGGTGCCGGTGCGGCTCGCCAAGGATTACCTCGGCATCGGCCCGATCAAGGCAATGGCCGAATCGATGGGTGTCGAATCGCCGCTGGAAGCGCACAAGACCATGGTGCTGGGCACATCCGGCATGACGGTGATGGACCAGGCGACCGGCTACAGCGTCTTTGCCCAGAACGGTTTCGTCGGCTCGCGCCATGGCATCACCCAGCTCGTCACCCGCACCGGCGAGGTGGTCTATGACTGGGCCAAGGACGCGCCGCCACCACACCGCGTGCTGTCGGAAAGGGCGCTGAAATACATGAACACCATGCTGGCGGCGGTGCCGGTGATCGGCACGGCACGGCGCGCCCAGCTCCCGAACATCGTCGTTGCCGGCAAGACCGGCACCACGCAGTCCTACCGCGACGCCTGGTTCGTCGGCTTCACCGGCAATTACACGGCGGCCGTCTGGCTGGGCAATGACGACTTCACCGCAACCAACAAGATGACCGGCGGCTCGCTGCCGGCGATGGTCTGGCAGCGCCTGATGGTCTATGCGCACCAGAACATCGACCTGAAGCCTATCCCCGGTCTCGACCACCCGTTCGTCGACCCAGAGGTCGCGGCCAAGGCAGAGGAGGCGGCCAAGAAGGAAGCCGACGCCGCAGAGGCGCAGGCCGAGGCCGAACGGCCGCCGGTGCTTTCCAGCCGTACCACCCAGACGCTGAGGGACATGACCAAGGCGTTCCAGGCCGCGCCCGTGCTCGAAGCGCCCACCCTGCCGGAAGCACTTTCGGCGCTTTAGAGCATGGTCCCGAACCGAAGGACCGCGATAGCGAAAAGTGGGAACCGGTTTTCGGATAAGATCATGCTCCATCAAAAAAATAGATCAGGACGACGTTTCAGCGAAACGTCGTCCTGATCTAGCCACCCCTCGCGTGAAGCCGGCTTGCCACGGCACCCCGCGCCGCGATATCCCGGGCAACCTCCTCTGTTTGCGGCTCTCATGCTCAAGAACGCCATCCTGACGCTGCTTTCGCTTGCCATAGCCATTGGGCTTGGCGGCTACAGCGTCTGGTATGCGCTCAACGCGCAGGACGGCGTCGGGGCGATCCGCATCGGCCAATGGACCGCCTTCCCCGAAGTCGGGACTTTAGACGCCGACCCCTACTCCAAGGCGCGCGTGGCGCGCGAGGGCGTGCTGGCGCTCGGCCGGGCCGAGGGGCTGGCCTTCGTCGCCGAGCGCGACGATGCAGGCGAGCCGCTGAGACGCGAATGCACCTACACGATCGAAGGCAGCTACCCGACCGCCCGTTTCTGGACGCTCTATGCCGCAGACCAGTCGCTTGGCGTGATCGATACCGGCAAGCCGAGGCAGGCGGCGCTGCAGTCTTACGAAGTGCTGCGCCGGCCCGACAATTCCGTCGTCATTTCGGTCGGCAATCACCCTGCCCCCGGCAACTGGCTGCTCACCGGCGGATCCGGCAAGATGTATTTCGTGTTGACCTTCTACGACACGCCGATCGCGTCCAGCACCGGCCTCTCCGATGTGACGCTGCCGCGCATTCTGAAGGCGGGCTGCAATGCGTAGACTGCTGCATGCCCTCATCGTCGGCCTGCTCGGCGCCGGCATCGTGCATATCGTCGTGCTGTTCCTGGTACCGGAATTTTCCGAGCGCGATGCCTGGTCGCGGCTGGCGATGGCATCCGACCTCTACAAGATGACGCGGCTTGACGCCGAAGCCGGCGGCGCGCCGGTGGTGAAATCGGTCGATCCGCTGTTTTATGCCGCCGCCTGCCGCTTCGACCTTGCCGACGGCCTGGTGCGGATCAAGGCGCCCGGCGACGTGCCGTTCTGGTCGGCCTCGGTCTATGACCGCGGCGGCCACAACATCTATTCCTTCAACGATCACAACGCCAATGGCGAGAAGCTCGATACGGTGGTGCTGACCCCGGCGCAGATGATCGATGTGCGGCGCGACCTTCCGGAGGATCTGCAAGGCGCGATCTTTGTCGAGGCGCCGATCGAGGAAGGCATCTTCGTCGTCCGCGCCTTCGTGCCGGACGAGAGCTGGAAGCCGATCGTGTCGCGCTTCCTCGAGCAGAGCAGCTGCGAATTGCAGGACGACTGAGAAGCCATTCGATCAGTGATGCGGCTTGGCGGGTGGCGGCGAGCCGGGCTTTTCTGGGCTGCTGCTGCCGGGCTGAGCCTCACTGGCAGGATGCAACTCGTAACGGACGCCGGGGAAAATTATCACCGCCGCCGCCGTCGGGGTGTCGTGACTTGCTCGATTTACAGGTGCCGCACGCGGCACAAAAGACAGGACCATGCCCATGGTTCGCGCATTCCTCTCGGTTTGACCGGAGCACAACGCAACGCCTCCAAGTTGATTAAGGGGCGTAGAGGGTTAACGGAGCGCTAACGGATCGCGGCTAATTTGATGTTTGTTTTCCTGAAGATGCGAACCGGCCCGGCCGGATTGCGTGGGTTCAGGAGTTGTGTCGAGTGTCGGGCGTATCCTCCGTGTCATCTTCGGATTTCAGGCAAATCGCTATCCGGACCGAAGCGGGAAAGGCCGAAAGGCTGTTCCGCGCCGCGGTCTCGGCCTTCTGCTCGCTGACGCGCCCTTCACGACGCGAGATCGCCCAGCTCGAGGACCTGACGCTGCCGCTGTTCGACGAGGTGTCGGTCGAATCGCGCCGCTATGTCGCCGCCGCCCTTTCCGAATGCGAATACGCGCCGACCGCATTGGTGCGGCGGCTGGCCGAGGAGCCGGTCGAGATTGCGGCGCCCCTGCTCACCCGCTCCAATGCGCTGAGCGACATCGACCTCATCGCGCTGATCGGCCGGCACGGGCTGCCGCATGCGCGCGCCATTGCGCGCCGCAAAGAGCTCAATCCGACGATCGCCGACCTGATCCGCGCGCTGGAAAGACCGACGCTGGTCAAGACGCGGCCGCCGGAAACGGTCACCAAGCTCACGCCGAAATCGGAGCCGGTGGCCAAGGCGGACGCCGACCGCGCCGCATCCGGCGAAGCGGCGGAGAACGCGCGCCGCCGCCTGCGGTCGATGATGCGCCCGGCCGGCGATACTGCCGACGTCAACACCTTCCTCGGCCAGTCAGCCTATGTGAGGCTGCGCGAGACGGCGCTGACCGGCAACGCGGCCTTCTTCCAGACCGCACTTGCCGATGCGCTGGAGATCGACTTCGCGACGGCCCGCTCGGTGACCGGGCAGTCGGGTTATGCCGCATTGCTTGCGGCGCTGCGCGCCCTCGACCTCAGCGAGGACAGAGCCTTCCTGATCGCGGTCGCGGTCTATCCCGGCGAGTTCCCGCACCCGCAGGCGATCCGGCTGTTCCTCGACCGCTACCGGCTGCTGCACCGCGAGGCGGCGCTGGACAAGGTGCGCGCCTGGAAGGCGGAGACCCTTTCGCGTGCCATCCGCGACAAAGCGGCCGACACGATCGGTGGCGAGCGACGCGACGCGTCGAACGGCGACGACGCGAGCTCCAGCCTCAAGGCATCCTGACCGGCTTCAAGCGCCTCGCGCTTGAAAGGATTAAGGGGATGCGCTTTAAGCATTCGTTTTATCAGCTAAAATCAACGATCAGATGTCGTCGCGAAAGTTAGCATTTCCGCGACACGACGAAGTGACACAGCCTCTTGACTTAGAGCTCACTCTAACTCGTAGCTTTCTGCGCGTCGTGACGAAAGAAGAGCGTGATGAAGATTGGCGAGCTGGCGAAGCGTTCGGGACTGTCTGCCTACACCATCCGTTACTACGAGCGGATCGGGCTGCTTCCCCATGCCGACAGGGACCAATCGGGCCAACGTGACTACGACGTATCAATCCTGACCTGGATAGAATTTCTCGATCGCCTCAAAACGACAGGGATGCCTATTCGGGAAATGCTGCGTTACGCGGCCTTGCGGGAGCGCGGCGTCAACACGGAAGCGGAGCGCGGCGCGTTGCTCGAGCAGCACCGCGAGCGTGTCCGTGCGCATCTGGCCAAACTGCAAGCCTGCCTTCTCGTCCTCGACACCAAGATTGCCGGATATGCCGGCGTTGAAAAGAGGATGAAGGACTATGACGCATCAATCCCCGAACGTCAGCGAAAGCCGGCTGGAACGCGGCAAGCGGGCGCTCGCTGAAATAGATGGCGAAGCCGGCCGCAATGTCATCGCCGCCCTGGCGGACATTGCCCCCGATTTCGCGAACTACGTGTTCGAGTTCTCGTTTGGCGACATCTACAGCCGCCCCGGCCTCGATCTGCGCGCCCGTGAGATCGCGACCATCGCGGCGCTGACTGCGATGGGAACCGCGACCCCGCAACTGAAAGTCCATATCGAGGCGGGGCTCAATGTCGGGCTGACCAAGGACGAAATTATCGAAACCATCATCCAGATGACGGTTTATGCCGGCTTTCCTGCGGCGCTCAACGGGCTGTTTGCGGCCAAGGAAGTCTTCGCTACCCGGTTTCCCGTCCAGAAGGGGGAAGCGGCATGATGAACCTTCTCGCCCAGCGCTCTTGCTCTCATCGCGATTCCGGTCCCATGAATGGCGAAACGCCCTAGTCGGCCTTCACCGAAAGAAGCTCTTCGACCGGTACAGTCCCTGCCTCGATCTCGACCACCCAGATGTCGGGATCGAATTTCTTCTCGCGCTCCAACCGCGCATCGAAGGCGGCGCTATCGTCGCCGGCATCGAGCAAGGTGAAGAAGCGCTCATCCGGCTTGGCTGAATCGTAACTCGTCTGCGGCGCCGGCCCGTAAAGAACGACCTCCCCCAGACGCCCGCGCGACAACACGAAGACGGCGCCCGCCTCGGTGGCGCCGCGCTTAACCACGGCGGCAAAACCGCCGGCGCCGAAAACGCGGCGTACAAGGGCCGAAACCCAGAGATCGGTGGTTACGCGCATGGGATCGTTCCGGATGACATGCCGATTGTTTAACGAGATTCCGGCTTGTCCGCGAGCGCCGGGCAGCGACAGGTTTGGATTGCTGTGGTCCCGCGTCCCCTGACGGTGGTGTTGCTTTGCCTGACAGGTCGGCGCTGCCGCTCATTGCCCTGCCGGGCATTTCCCCCCGTGTAGTGACGGGGAGAAGGAAGCTTGCGCTGACGATTTCGCCAATCTCAGACGTTGCAGGAAGAGCGCCGGCGCCGCGGCCAGCCCCTTCCCCCGTTCACGGGGAGAAGATGCCGGCAGGCAGATGAGGGGCGGCGCCGGCTCCGACAATTGGCAAATTTCGTGAATGCACCGGATAATGCTATCGTTGCGCATGGAAGCGACAATCCGACCCCTAACCGATCATGAACTGAATCAGCTCAAGCGTGCATATGCTGAAGGCATGGCGAGCGGTGAAGGCCAGAGCGTGGACCGCAATGCCTTCTTCCGCGCTCTAAAGGCTAAACGCGCAGCCCAAAACTAGATTGGCGCCGCCGCCACTCAGTTCGTCAGACCGATCTCGCGCATCTTGACGTACACCGCTTCGTCCGGCTCGCCGGTTTCGGGCAGGCCGAAGAGAGCCTGGAATTCCTTGATCGCGGCCTTGGTGCGGGCGCCGACCTTGCCGTCGAGCTGCATGTCGTTGTTACCGAAAGCTTTCAGACCGGCCTGGATCTTGACGATGCGGGCATCGGGCGATTGCGTGGCGCCATCGGCCGGGGCCGAGACGGGAATTACCGATGGCTTGGCGGACGGCGTGGCTGCTGCCGCGTCGGCCGGCCGCGGCGCCGGATGTGGAATCGCCGCCGTCGTCTGGCGCGTGCCAAGCTGGTCGAGCAGCGCGCCGTCGATCTCGCCCGAGCCCGGCAGCCCGACTTTCAATTGGTAAGCCTGGATCGCCTTGCGGGTCGCCGGTCCGGTCAGACCATCGACTGTGCCGTCATAGAAGTTGAGGTCCTTCAGGATGCCCTGCACCTGCTGGACGATCGGATCCGGCTTGGCCACCGGCTGTGCCGGCGGCTGGCGCACGATGTTGATGGTGGTCTCCGGCTCGTTGGAGACGGTATGCGGGAAATTCTCGATGCTGCGGGTGGCAAAGAAGGCGCCGGTATGCGGAAAAGGCTGATACCAGAGCGCATTGGCCGAGACATAGAACAGCGTCACCAGGAAGGCGGTCGAACCGCCGACCAGGACCGGGTTGCTTGCGATCAGCTGGCCGACCGCGGCCGCGCCTTCGGCAAGGACGCCGCGCTCGGGTTCGACCACCTTACGCCGTTTTGCGGAGCGAGCCATTCCCCTCCCCATCTCTATCCCCCTTCGGCTTCGCCGCCGGCATGGCCAGCACACCGGGTTGCGCAACGGAATGCCGCTTCGGCCCGCTCACCGGCAGGCCGATCGTCACCGTGGTGCCCTCACCCGGCGCGCTCTCGATCGACATCGTGCCGTCGTGCAGCGCCACCAGGCCCTTGACCAGCGACAGGCCGAGCCCGGTTCCCTCGAAACGGCGCGTGTAGTCGTTCTGGATCTGCATGAAAGGCTTGCCGAGATTGGCCATATCCTCCTCGGCGATGCCGATGCCGGTGTCGCTGACCCAGAAATGCAGGCGCGAGCCGACGCGCTTGGCGCCGATCACCACGCTGCCGCCATCGGGCGTGAACTTGACGGCGTTCGAAGCGAGATTGATCAGGATCTGCTGCACCGCGCGACGGTCGGCATTGATCTCGCCGGCATCCGGCGCGATCTGGGTGGCAAGAACGATGCCCTTGGCGTCGGCCAGCGGCCGCATCATCGAGCGGCACATGTCGACGGCCTCGACGAAACGGAACGTCTCCAGCTCGGTCGCATAGGCGCCCGCCTCGATGCGCGAGACGTCGAGGATCGAGGTGACGACGGACAGAAGATGCTGGCCCGACTCCCTGACCAGGCCGACATATTCCTTCTGGCGCGGGTCCTTGAAGGCGCCGAACATCTCATGCAGCAGCATGTCGGAAAAGCCGATGATGGCGTTGAGCGGCGTGCGCAGCTCGTGGCTGACCACCGCCAGGAAGCGGCCCTTGGCCACTTCGGCGGCCGCGGCGGCCTCCCTGGCTTCCGCAAGCTCCTCGCGCAGCTCCGCGACATCGTCGTTCTCGCGCAGCACCAGCATGAAGACGTCGCGTTCGGCTTCGCCGCGCAGCAAGTCGAGACTGAACGGACGGAAATTATCGGCAGCGCCGGAACCCTCGCGCGGCAAGCGGATGCGCAACTCAAGCCGGCGCTTCGGCGCCCCCTCGCGCATGTCCGCCAAGGCGGTGAGATAGGCGACGCGGTCGGACAGATGGACCCGCTCGAACAGGCCGGTGCCAAGCAGGAGCTCCGGCGCCAGTTTCAGGACCGAACGCGCTTTGGCGGACGCGTCGAGCACTTCGCCCTGGCGGCCGACGCGCAGCACGACGGCGTCGATCAGGTCCTCGAGACGATCGCCGGCGGGCTCCGCCGGCCGCAGGCCGGCAGGATCGGCGAAGGCGGCGGCACGCGGCAACAATGTCAGCGCCCAGGCTAGCGGCAGCAGCCAGTGCCAGGCGGCGATTTCGCCAGGCGGCAGGAGCTGGCCGGCAAAGGGCTGGAGAACGATCGCGGCGACCGCGGCCAGCACGCTCGACAGCGCGGCGCGCCGCGACCCGGAAACCCACCAGGTTTCGACCGGCAATGCCAAGCCCAGCAGCGCGACCGGCGAGGCCAATCCCCCTGCCGCCGCTATTGCGCCGGCAAGGGCAAGGCCGCCCAAGGCGACCGCCATGCGGCCGGCGAGCGCCATGTGGCCGGTGGCGGCGACCAGAAGCGCGGCGAACCAGCACAAGCCGAAAGCGGCAAAGATGGCGGCCATGGTGACGGCCGCGCCGAGACTCGAGGTGACCAGCGTCACCGCGGCACCCGCGGCAAGGAATGGCGCGGCGAGCATGACGCCGATGAAGCGGCGCTGGCGCAGGCGTTCCGCCTCACTCGTCACGGTGGGGTGAACCAAGCGTTCGCAGCCGGCGGCAACCGCGCCGGGCAATTGAACGTATCTGGCTGAAATCGAACTCAACGCACGCGTACCCGGTGGTAAAAACATCCTGCCTGGCAGGTGACTCAATCAATGACTTGAAACTCGCATCCAGCGTTTAAGGAATGGATAAGGCTGGCGGGTGCCAGCGACCGCCCCAAGGCAAATATTGTGATGCCGGCACCGCAAAGCGCGCCGAGTTGGCGTCATGGTAAACGGCGCGTTAGCCGCGAGGCCTGTGCCAAAACGGGCCTAAACCTGACGCGGCTAATTTCTGTTGCGAATAAAATCGAATAATTACAATGCGATATATGGTTATCGTAAAGTTAATGCTGTCGATGAGATTCGACACAAGTCCGCTTCAAAACCAATTCCTTTCCAATTCGCCTAAAATTTGAGACAAATTCGCGGCTTCGAGGCAAGCCGTCCTTTGCGTGACCGTGCCATTATCGTGCCCATAAAAGAGGTCATGCCGATGGATGCATGACCCGTCACGGATGGATGCAGGATCCATCCCGCACGAGAGGCAAGTGAGATGGGCTTTCTGATCAGGATGGCTTTCTGGTTTTCGCTGGTGCTGCTGGCGCTGCCGCTCGGCGTCGGCCCGGGCGAGGACGGCCAGCAGAGCGTCGGGCCGATCCAGGCGCTGTTCGCGGCGCGCGAGGCGGTGGGCGACATTGCAGGGCTCTGCGAGCGCAAGCCCGATGTCTGCGAAACCGGCAAATCTGCCATGTACACCATTACAGTCCGGGCCCAGGAAACGGCCAAGATCGCCGCCGCCATGATCGACGACAAATCAGAGCAGGCAGGCGCGGCCGAGACGAAGGTTGCGGACACGGCCAAGATGACCACCGGCAGCGTCGCCGAGGACATCGTGCTGCCCGCCAAGGTCAACATACCAGTGCTGTTGACTTCCAAGAACTGAGACAATCTTCAGCCGCCACTTGGCTACGCCGCGGGCCCGTCCGACCTCTCGACGCCCGCGGCGCTTTCTTTTTCCGTGACGCGACGGTGCCGCGCCACTATATGCGGGCCATGACCACCCCGATCCAGACGATCCGCGACGACTTTTCCCTGCTCGACGAGTGGGAGGACCGCTATCGCTATGTGATCGAGCTCGGCGAGGGCCTGCCGCCTTTCCCCGAGAACGAACGCACGGCCGCGAACAAGGTGCCCGGCTGCGTCAGCCAGGTGTGGCTCACCACCGAGCAGGGAGCGGGCGCCGATCCGGTGATCAGCTTCCAGGGCGATTCGGACGCCCACATCGTGCGCGGCCTCGTCGCCATCATGCTGGCGCTGTTTTCGGGCCGGCGGGCAAGCGAGATCCAGAGCACGGACGCGGAGGCGACGCTAAAGGAGCTCGGGCTGGACGAGCATCTTTCGCCGCAGCGCGCCAACGGCCTGCGTTCGATGGTCAAGCGCATCAAGCGCGACGCGGAAGCGGCGCTGAAGCAGACGGCCTGATCCGGTCCATATCGCCTTCGCTATCCGGAAAAGCAAAACGGCGCCGCAAGGGCGCCGTCGAACTTTGCCTGAGGAACGAAGCCGATCAGCGGCCCTTGCGCTTGCGGCCCAGACCCATCTTCTTGGCGAGCTGCGAGCGGGCAGCCGCGTAGTTGGGGGCCACCATCGGATAGTTGGCGTCCAGCCCCCACTTCTCACGGTATTCCTCCGGCGTGAGATGGTAATGGGTCATCAGGTGACGCTTCAGCGATTTGAACTTCTTTCCGTCCTCCAGACAGACAATGTAGTCGTCGTGGACAGAGCGCTTGGGATTGACGGCCGGCTTCTGCTTCTCGGCCGATGGCTGCTCCGGCGAACCACCGACACGGCCCAACGCGGCATGGACGTCGGCGATTAGGTTCGGCAATTCCCCAACGGGCACCGGGTTGTTGCTGACATAGGCGGCGACGACATCGGCGGTCAGTTCGATCAGCGCATCACCGTTTTTCGAAGGTGTTTCGACGATTTCCATAGTGCTCAGGCCCCAACGAGAGTTGTTTCTAAAATTGCGCCCTTTTTTCCGAGGTCGGGCATCGCGCGAATTTCATTCAGGAAAACCCTGCGATTCGCGTCGGTCATCTTAATGACGCCGCATCGCAAGTAAGTCAATTCGCATATTGACTTATATTGGCCGATATTCATCAAATATTGCCGTTTCAGCTTCAAAAATTCGTGCGGCGTGTAACTTCGCGAGATTTTTCTGGCCAGACCAGCATGCCATGACGCTGCGTCACTGGCGTGTTAGACATCCGATCGCCGCACGACATGGCCCGCGATGCTTGACCAATGCTTGGATGCCTGTTGCGCCAGCACGATGAATCCTATGGCGCAACGTAGCTGCCCTGCCGGCCGGCCCGACAAGGCGAGCCGACGGTCCGTCAATAAGGCGCGATATATTTGCCGTAGACCCAGCCGGTGACGAAATGGCCATTCTGCGCCGGGTCGTGCCACACCTCGCACCAGCGATAGCGGATCGCCTGGCGCTGCTTCCATTGCGGCTGCCCGGCGATATCGAGCAGATTTACGCCACCTGTGCAGCGGCCGGTCATCTGCAGCACGGTGCCGTTCGGATAGGCGGCCTGTTTTTGCGATGCGTTGGAGGGATACTTTCGCGCGTTGAGCGTGTCGCCGAACGGCACGCCCGCCACTTGCCAGGCGGCAAAGACGGTTGCATGAGACGGACTGGAAAAAGTCAGACCCGCCGCGAGGACGGCGACAGACATAGCGGTAGCAACACAGGATTTCATCTTTTCCCCTTCGACTTGGCTTCTGTCGACCATCTTGAGCCGTGCCCCTTGAACCGCCGCTGAGTGGCGTGTTCATTCGTCATTCAAGCAAATTCCGCAGCGAGACGTAATGACCAGCACTTCCGCCCTGACTCCCGCCTTCCCGGCCGCCAGCCCGCCGACGCCTGAGAAACATCCTGTTTCCGACACGCATCACGGCATCACCCGCAGCGACGGCTATGCCTGGATGCGGGCCGACAACTGGCAGGCCGTGTTCCGGGATCCTTCCCTGCTTGACGGCCGGATCCGCGCCTATCTGGAGGCCGAGAACGCCTATCAGGCCGTTCTGATGGCCGGCACCGCGGATCTGCGCGGCAAGCTGTTTGCCGAGATGAAGGGACGCATCAAGGAGGACGACTCAACGGTGCCGATGAAGGACGGCCCTATGCCTACGGCTCGTCCTTCCGGCAGGGCGGCGAGCAGCCGCGCTATTTCCGCACCTCGCGCGATGGCGGCAGCGAGGAAATCCTGCTCGATGGCGACGCGGAGGCCGAGGGCAAGGCCTATTTCCGGCTCGGCGGCGTCGACCATTCCGCGGACCACAAGAAGCTCATCTGGGCGTTCGACGACAAGGGCTCGGAATTCTTCACGCTACGCGTGCGCGATGTTGCCGGCGGCACCGACCTTGCCGACCAGATCCCGGATACGGGCGGCGGCGGGGTCTGGAATGCCGGCGATGACGGCTTCTTCTACACCCGCCTCGACGACAACCATCGCCCGTCGAAAGTATTCTTCCACAAGCTCGGCGACAAGCTGGAGAACGACCGCCTCATCTATGAGGAGACCGATCCGGGCTTCTTCATGGATGTCAGCGGCACGCGCGCCAATGACTGGATCCTGGTCGGCATCAACGACCATGAGACGTCCGAGTACCGGCTTCTGCCGGCCGATAATCCTTCAGCGGCGCCCCGGCTGGTGGCGGTGCGCGAGTCCGGGCTGCAATACGACCTGGAAGAAGGCGGCGACGTCTTCTTCATCCTGACCAACGCCGACGGCGCCAAGGATTTCAAGATCATGACCGCGCCGGTCGACAATCCGGTCCGCGCCAACTGGCAGGAACTGGTGCCGCACGAGCCCGGCCGGCTGATCCTCTCGGTGCTCGGTTTCAAGCATCACATGGTGAGACTCGAGCGCAAGGACGGCCTGCCGCGCATCGTCGTGCGCGAGCGCGCCAGCGGCGAGGAGCATTTCATCTCCTTCGACGAGGAGGCTTTCTCGCTCGGCCTTTCCGGCTCCTACGAGTACGACACCGAGACGATGCGCTTCACCTATTCGTCGATGACAACGCCGGTGCAGGTGTTCGACTACAATATGCGCAGCCGCGAGCGTGTGCTCCTGAAGACGCAGGAAGTGCCCTCCGGCCACGATCCGGAGCACTATGTCACGCGCCGGCTGATGGCGCCGGCCGCCGACGGCGAGTTGGTGCCGATTTCGCTGCTCTACCATCGCGACACGCCGCTGGACGGCTCGGCGCCGTGCCTGCTCTACGGCTACGGCTCCTATGGCATCACGGTGCCTTCGGCCTTCAACACCAACTGCCTGTCGCTGGTCGACCGCGGCTTCGTCTACGCCATCGCGCATGTGCGCGGCGGCAAGGACAAGGGCTATGGCTGGTACGAGGACGGCAAGCGGGCGAAGAAGATGAACACCTTTACCGATTTCATCGCCTGCGCCCGCCATCTCGTCGCCGAGCGTTACACACGGCACGACCGCATCGTCGCGCAAGGCGGCTCCGCGGGCGGCATGCTGATGGGCGCGATCGCCAACATGGCGCCGGAAAGCTTCGGCGGCATCGTCGCCGAGGTGCCGTTTGTCGACGTGCTCACCACCATGCTCGACGCCAGCCTGCCGCTGACGCCGCCGGAATGGCCGGAATGGGGCAACCCGATCGCGTCCGCCGACGACTACAAGACGATCGCCGCCTATTCGCCCTATGACAATGTCGCGGCGCTCGCCTACCCGCCGATCCTGGCGCTGGCAGGCCTCACCGATCCGCGTGTCACCTATTGGGAGCCGGCAAAATGGGTGGCGCGGCTGCGCGAACGCAAAGCAGGTGGCAACCCGGTCCTGTTCAAGATCAACATGGATTCCGGACACGCCGGCGCCTCGGGGCGTTTCTCCCGGCTGGAAGAGATCGCCTACATTTACGCCTATGCCCTGAAAGTGACCGGGAAGACCTGATTTTCCACTCGCAATTGACAAGGGCGCGCGTTACGCAATGCTCTGCGTTTTTGGACGTGGCCCTTGGACCGCGCCGACTGCTCATTCACAAGGTTCGTCATGCTGCTCGTCGACGTCTATCTCGACAAATCGCCCATCCAGGGCATCGGCGTCTTCGCCAAACACCGCATTGCAAAGGGCACGCTGATCTGGAAGCTCGACCCAAGGTTCGACCGGCGCATTCCCGTCGACACCTATGAGGGCGAGAGCGGGCCGGTAAAGTCATATCTCGACCGCTATTCCTATCCGGACCGGCGCGATCCAAACTACATCGTGTTCGAGGCGGACGACGCGCGTTACATGAACCACGCCGACGAGCCGAACTGCGACGTCTCCTCGCCCGAGGAAACCTACGCGCTGCGCGATATCGCGCCCGGCGAGGAACTGACCTGCGACTACAACCACTTTTTCGAAGACGGCTTCGATTTCCTGGGCGACCGCCACCCGTAAGATAAAGGTCAACTCGCCGGCTTGCGCGCCGGATAGCCGTTGGGGTGCGGCGGGATCGCCTTGAGATAGGCGGCGATTGCTGCGCGGTCATCGGCGGTCAGCTGCGCCATGTTCTTTTGCACCTCGACCATGGCGCCGCCGACGGAATCGAAATCGGGCGTGAAGCCGGTCTCGAGATAGTTGGCGATATCGGCTTCCGACCAGTCCTTGATGCTCTTCCCGTCGGGTGTGATGTTGGGCACGACGCCGGTGCCCTCGGCAGCCACGGCGCCGGCCAGCCATTCGCCCTTCTTGACGCCGCCGGCGAAATCGCGCGGCGTATGGCATTCGCCGCAATGGCCGGGACCCTCGACGAGGTAGCGGCCGGCCAGCACCTTGTCCGGCGTGCCGTCGCGCAGCGCGATCACCGGCTCGGGACTGAGATAGAGAAGCTTCCACAGGCCGATGCCGCGGCGGATGGTGAAGGGGAAGGAAAGCTTGTGGTCCGGCGCTTTGCCGGCGACCGCCGGCAGCGTCTTCATGAAAGCGTAGAGATCGGCGATGTCGGCCGGCTTTATGCGCGCGTAGGAGGCATAGGGAAAGGCCGGATAGAAATGCTCGCCCGAAGGCGAAACGCCTTTCAGCATGGCGTTGGCGAAGTCCTCCTCGCTCCAGCCGCCGATGCCGTCCTTCCGGTCCTGCGAGATGTTGGGCGGAACGAAGGTGCCGAACGGCGTCTTGAGCTCCAGCCCGCCGGCCAGCTGCAGCCGGGCGTCGCCCTGGGCGCCAGACTTCGAATGGCAGGAGGTGCAGCCGCCCGCATAGAAGATGCGCTTGCCCCTGGCGGCGTCGCCGGGCCCGAGCTGCGCGATGGCCCCAGCGTCAAGCCTGACCGGCGCCGACAGGGCCCAGCCGGCGGCGGCCGCCGCTCCGCCAAGCACGATGGCGGCGCCGACGAGCTTCTTCAGCCAAGCCATATCAGGCGATCAGCCCTTCTTGATCCTGTAGCTCTGATGGCAGGCGCCGCAATCGCCGCCCAGGGTGTTGAGCTGCGCCTTCAGACCATCGACATCGCCCGGCGGCGAGGCGACCGCTTCCTTGGTGTTGGCCAGGAACTTGTCCTCGGCGGCCTTGAAGCCGGCCATGTCTTCCCAGATCTTCGGTGCTGCCGTGGTGTCGCCCTTGTCGGAGCCGGCCGGAAACAGTTTTTCGGCATCGAACTTTTCGGCATTGGCCTGCAGGGCCTTCAGCGTCGTCAGCACGGCGGCCGCGTCGAAATCCTCCTCGCCCTTGACCACCTTGGACAACTGGCCGGCGAGCTTGCCGCGCTCCTTCATCAGCGCCTGGCGCTCCTGGATCGGATCGGCAAAGGCGGCCGAACCGGCAAAGGCGAGCATAGAGATGGCAAGGACAAGCTTTCTCATTCAATTGGCTCCGTGGTGAAAAAATTTCGCGACTGCGGCATTCACCGTTTCACGGCGAAATGCTCTATCTCCTGGTTGGCACAATTCCGGACGGAAAACTGTTCCACATCTCGTCTGGAAAAGCTCCGGACGTTAACGGACCCGACCATGGAAATATTCCCCCGGTGCCGTCACGATTTTGCCGCTCGCGATCAATCTGCTGTGTTGGCAGATAAAGAAAAGCCCCGGCATGCCGGGGCTTTTCAGTAAGATTGATCAGCCTTTACAGCGCCGCGCGCCTTTCGGCGCGCAAAGGACGCTGTAACGCTTTGATTCTGCGCATGATCCTTTCCGAAAATCGATCACGATTTTCGGGGTCATGCGCGGGCCTTTTCGTACAGCTCCAGGACGTGGTCCCAGTTGATCAGGCTGTCGACGAAGGCTTCGAGATATTTCGGCCGGGCATTGCGGTAGTCGATGTAGTAGGAGTGCTCCCAGACGTCGACGCCGAGGATCGGCGAGCCGCCATGCACCAGCGGGTTCTCGCCGTTCGGCGTCTTGGAAATCTCGAGCTTGCCGTTCTTGACCGAGACCCAGGCCCAGCCGGAGCCGAACTGGGTGGTGCCGGCGGCGATGAAATCCGCCTTGAACTTGTCATAGCCGCCGAGATCGCTGTCGAAGGCCTTCTGCAGCGCGCCGGGCAGCTTGTAGCCCCCGCCGCCCTTCTTCATCCACTTCCAGAAATGGATGTGATTGTAGTGCTGGGCGGCATTGTTGAAGAGCCCGGCATTCTTGCCGAAGGACTGCTTGACCACCTCTTCGACCGACAGGTCGCCAAGGCCGGCTTCAGCGGCCAGCTTGTTGCCGTTGTCGACATAGGCCTTGTGGTGCTTGTCGTGGTGATACTCCAGCGTCTCCTTCGACATATAGGGCTGAAGCGCCTCGTAGTCGTAAGGCAAGGCGGGCAACTCAAAAGCCATGGATGGTACTCCCTCGAGGAAAAAATCCGGTGAAACTGCCGAACTTAGATAGGTCTGGAATGGGTTGGGGCAACTCCGGAATGAAGCGCCGAGCGACTTTAGAGCAATTCGCCGAAAAGTGTGAAAGGGTTTTCCGTCCGGAATTACGCCAAACAGGAGAAAGGGTGGGTCGCCGTTCCGTGAAACACTGAAACTCCGGCGGCTCAGGCGGCAGACGTCGAATGCGCCCATTCCCAATAGAGCTCGCGCGCCTTCTTGGCCACGGGCCCGGGCTGCAGGTCGCGGCTCTCGATGCGGGTGACCGGCACGACCTTGGAGTGGTTGCCGGTCGAGAAGATCTCGTCGGCGTCCAGAAAATCGCGAACCGACAGAGTCTTCTCGATGGTCCTGAAGCCGTAGTCGCCAAGCAGGTTGATGGTGCGCGAGCGGGTGATGCCCGACAGGAACGTGCCGTTTGGCGCCGGTGTCATCACATGGCCGTCCTTGACCAGGAAGATGTTGGAGGTGCCGGTCTCGGCGACATTGCCCAGCATGTCGAGCACGAGCGCGTTGTCGAAGCCGCGGTTCTTGGCTTCCAGGATGGCGCGGCCGTTGTTGGGATAGAGGCAGCCGGCCTTGGCATTGGTCGGCATGGTCTCGATGGTTGGGCGGCGGAACGGCGACACCGTGACCGAGAAACCGGAGGGCGGAATCATTGGCGCCTCGTAAAGGCAGAGGCAGAAGCGGGTCGACTCCGGATCGGCCGGCACGCCCATATAGCCGCCATGCTCGGCCCAATACATCGGCCTGATGTAGACCGCCGTCTTGCCGTCGAATTTCTTCAGGCCGTCCCAGGTCAGGCCGACGATCTCTTCCGTCGTCATCGACGGCTTCAGGCCGAGCGCCGTGGCGGAAGCGTTGACGCGGGCGGCGTGAAGCTCGAGGTCGGGCGCCACGCCTTCGAACCAGCGGCCGCCGTCGAAGACGCTGGTGCCGAGCCACATGGCGTGGCTGCGCGGTCCGAGAATGGCAACGTTGCCCTCGTACCAGTCGCCGTCCACATAGGTGCATGTCGCGGTTTGCGCCGCCGTCGCCAGTGTCATGTTTGCCGTCCAGATCGATGACTTCAGGCCGGCATAGGACGATGCTTTGACGGCCGTCGTCAACCGACATCGGGAAAAATCGTTGAGGCCAGAGGCACTTGACTGCAATCAATGCTTGCATGGCAGGCCTGCGCGCCGCAAAACTCAAGCATGCATCATGCGGCCTATGTCTTCGACGCCTATGGCACGTTGTTCGACGTGCACGCCGCCGTGCGCCGCCATGCCGGCGAGATCGGGCCGGATGGCCAGTTGCTGTCGGACATCTGGCGCGCCAAGCAGCTCGAATATTCCTGGGTCAGGACGCTGATGGGCTCTTACGCCGACTTCTGGCAACTGACCGAGCAGGCACTCGACTTTGCGCTGCGCAAGGTGCCCTCGGCCGATCCGGCGCTGCGGACGAAGCTGCTCGAAGCCTATTGGCGGCTCGATTGCTATCCGGAGGTGCCGGCCGTGCTGAAGGCGCTCAAGGCGTCCGGCGCGAAGCTTGCAATCCTCTCCAATGGTTCGCCGGAAATGCTCGACGCCGCGGTCAAATCCGCCGCGCTCGACCAGATCCTCGACAACGTTTTTTCGGTCGACCAGGTCAAACGCTTCAAGACCGACCCGTCAGTCTACGACATGGTGGTCACCAGCTGGCGGCTTTATCCGGGCGCGGTGTCGTTCCAGTCGTCGAACCGCTGGGACATAGCGGGCGCGACGAAGTTCGGTTTCCGTACAGTCTGGATCAACCGGACCAACCAGCCGGATGAATACCGCGACTTTCCGCCAGGGCTGATCCTGCCGTCGCTCGACGGCCTGCTGGCAGGTGTCTGATGCAATTCCAGGAAAAGTGTGAAGCGGTTTTCCGTCCGGAGTTGCGTCAAAACAAAAGAAAGGGCGGTTCGGCGTTTCCGTGAAGTGGCGAACCGCCCTGACCCCGCTGTTGCTGCAGCGCAACAGCTGTGGCGTGGTCACAGCTTCGCCTTTTTCTGTCCACCCTCAGGCCAGAATTGGAACCGCCTATCGCCCCGACTGTTATGGATGGCGCCGGCGACGGACCCTCGCATTCATGCTTTCTTGCGAATTGAGACCTAGAGCATGATCCCGAAAATTGGGAACCGGTTTTCGGAGAAGATCATGCTCCAACAAAGAGTTAGATCAGAACGGCGGTTCAACGAACCGCCGTTCTGATCTAGAAAAGGGAACCATGTCAGACGCTTCCTTCCGCATCAGCCGCCGCGGCTTCCTCAATTTCACAGCCCTCGGCGCTGCTTCGGCTGCCCTATCCGCCTGCACCACGACCAGCGACCAAGGCCCAGCACCCATCCAGACGCCGCCGCCTCAGGCCCCTGTCGAGCCGCCGCTCGGCGACTATGAGACGATGTATGGCGCGATGTCGGACAATGGTTTTGACCTGCCGGCCATTCCGGTGAACAAGATCGATCACAGATTCCTGCGCCAGATCGTTCCCGATCCGACCGGGCAGCGCCCGGGCACCATCGTTGTCGATACCACCGGCCACTTCCTCTATCTGGTGCGCGAGGGCGGCCAGGCGATCCGCTACGGCGTCGGCCTCGGCCGCGCCGGCTTCGAATGGTCGGGCGACGCGGTCGTGCAGTGGAAGCAGAAATGGCCGAAATGGACGCCGCCGGACGAGATGGTCGCGCGCCAGCCGGAGCTGACGCAATACAGCGCCAAGAATGGCGGCATGCCCGGCGGACTGAAGAACCCGCTCGGCGCGCGTGCGCTTTATCTCTTCCAGGGCAACCAGGACACGCTCTACCGCCTGCACGGTTCGCCCGAATGGTGGTCGATCGGCAAGTCGGTGTCGTCGGGCTGCGTGCGCCTGATCAACCAGGACATCATCGACCTTTACGACCGTGTGCCCACGAAGACCCCGGTCGTCGTGACGGCCAATATCGGCGCGCCGGAAGAGGACATGCCGGATCGCCAGGCGATACCGATCGACAATGGCGTGCCGACGGGCTCGATCCTACTCGGCCCGGTGAAGCGGCTCACCAACGAGATTTTCTAACGACGTCGATCCATCAGCGGTGCTTGGCCAATATGGCGGCCGGCACCGCGGCCTGGCGCCGGGACGAAAATCGGTTATCAGCCCCGGGCCTCCAGCCAGACTGGACCAAACAAAACTTCCGCGACGGGATGTTCTAAGCGGGCCGGACTTCAGGCATTTTATGCCCGCAAGGAGTTTCGCCATGTACATCCCGCCCGCCTTCCGTGACGAAGACAAGGAAAGCCTCAAGGCGACGATCCGCGCCGCGCGGCTGGCGACGCTGGTCACCGCCACGGCGGAAGGGCCGCTGGCGACGCCGCTGCCGCTTTTCCTCGATGACAGCGAAGGCGAGCACGGCGTCATCTACGGGCATGTCGCGAAGGCAAACCCGCACTGGCGCGTGCCGGCCCTGGGCGACGGCCTGGCGATCTTCATGGGACCGGACGCCTATGTGACGCCGGCCTGGTACCAGACCAAGCAGGAGACCGGGAAGGTGGTGCCGACCTGGAACTATATCGCCGTCCACGCCCATGGGCCGATCGAATTCTTCGAGGACGCCGACCGGCTGCTCGAGGTGGTGACCCGCCTGACCAATTTGCATGAAGGCGAGCGCGCCGCCCCCTGGGCTGTGTCGGACGCGCCTGCGGATTTCATCCAGTCGCAGTTGAAGGGCATAGTCGGCCTGCGCATGCCGATCACGAAGCTCGAAGGCAAGCGCAAGATGAGCCAGAACCGCAACGCAGCCGATCGCGCCGGCGTGCTTGCCGGCCTGGCGGCGAGCGAGCGGCCGTCCGACCGCGAGGTCGCGCCGCTCATCCCGCTGTGAACCGCGCGACCGGCTTGGCCCGACGAACTGATCGGCTGATTGGTTAGCTTCGCAATGCCTGGCCGATGGCATCGCCGAGACGCTCGACGATCGCGTCGATGGCTGCGACATCGCAGATGAAGGGTGGCGCGAGCAGCACGTGGTCACCACTGGCTCCGTCGATCGTGCCGCCCATCGGGTAGACCAGAAGGCCGTTCGCCATGGCCGCCTTCTTGATGCGCGCATGCAGCTTCCGCTTCGGATCGAAAGGCTGCTTGGTGGAACGATCCTCCACCAGCTCGATGCCCATGAACAGGCCGCGCCCGCGAATGTCGCCGATATGGGGATGGTTGCCGAAGCGCTCACCGAGCCTGCACGCCAGATGCGCACCCATCGTCTTCACATTGTCGAGCAGCCTGTCGCGGGCAATGACGTCCTGAACGGCGAGCGCCGCGGCGCAGGCCATCGGATGGCAGATATAGGTGTGGCCGTGCTGAAAGAGGCCTGAACCATTCGCGAAGGCGTCGAAGATCTTGCGGCTGAGCAGCACCGCGCCGATCGGCTGATAGCCGCCGCCAAGCCCCTTGGCGATTGTCATCAGGTCGGGAGCGACGCCATCCTGCTCGCACGCGTGCAGCGTGCCGGTGCGGCCCATGCCGCACATCACCTCGTCGAGGATCAGGAGGACGCCGTAACGGTCGCAGATCTCACGGATGCGTCGGAAATAATCCGCCACCGGTGGCACCGCGCCCGCTGTCGCCCCGACCACCGTCTCGGCGACGAAGGCCATGACCGTCTCCGGTCCGAGCTCGATGAGCTTGTTCTCCAGCGCCTGCGCAGCGCGAGCGGCATAGTCCTGGTCGGTCTCGCCGGTCTCCTGGAAGCGGTAGGCGAAGCAGGGATCGATGTGGTGCGTCTCGATGAGCAGCGGCCGGAACTGGGCGCGGCGCCACTCGTTGCCGCCGGTCGCCAGCGCGCCAAGCGTGTTGCCGTGGTAGCTCTGCTTGCGCGCGATGATGTTGCGGCGCTGCGGTTGTCCGATCTCGACGAAATATTGCCGCGCCATCTTGAGCGCCGCTTCGACCGCTTCCGAGCCGCCAGAAACGAAATAGGCATGACTGATGCCGGCCGGCGCGTCGGCAACGAGCCGGTCGGCAAGCGCTTCGGCAACATCGCTGGTGAAGAAGCTGGTGTGGGCATAGGCGAGCGTGTCGGCCTGCCGGTGCATGGCGGCGATAACATCGGGATGGCCGTGGCCGAGGCAGGATACCGCTGCTCCGCCCGACGCGTCGATATAGGCGCGCCCATTGCTGTCGAAGAGCTCGATGCCCTTACCGCCGCTGGCGACCGGCAGCACGGCGTTAATCTGGCGATGCAGGATATGGGTCATGATTTCCTCCGGCCGCGCGGCGGCAAGATGTGGATGTCGAGTTGCGACAGCTGGTCCTCGGTGCGGCGGATGGCGGCCAGCGCCTTGTCCCCGCCTTTGCCGGCGACCAGGGCCACGAGGATCTCGCCGACGACGAAGGCCGGCGCCATGGCATGGAAGAAGGACGGGCTTTCCGTCGGCACCAGCACCGACAGGGCTGCGAGGCCGACGAGCGGCGACACGGCGCTATCGGTCAGCGCGATCACCGGCACGCCATCCGCCGCGGCGCGGCGGGCAAGATCGACGGTCAGCCTGGTATAGGGCGCGACGCTGACCACGAACAGGATGTCTTGTGAGGTCGCGAGGCGGATGGCGTCGGTGCCAGTTCCCGAGGCACCGTCCAGCATTACCGCCTTCTCGCCGAGGAAGGACATGACGTAGTAAAAATGCGCAACGACCGGATGGCTGGAGCGCAGGCCGAGGCAGAATATTCGGCGTGCTGTGTAGAGCCGCTCGGCCGCCGTGGCTAGCGCGTCGAGCTGTTCGGGCTCGCCAAGCCCTGCGATCTGCTCCGCCAGCGACCGCACCATCTCGCCGGCCAACGCCCGGTCGCCAACCTCCTGCTGGTGCGCTAGCTGAGTGTTCGCCTTGCCGGCGAAGCCGAGTTCGCCCTGCCGCATGGCATTGGCATAAAGCGAACGCAGCGACTCGTAGCCTTCGAAGCCCAGCCGCTTGGCGAGACGCACCATCGTCCAGGGCTGCAGGCCGGCGCGGCGCGCCTGCTCGCGCATCGACAACAACGCGACGTCCTCGGGATTGTCCAGAAGATAGCGGGCAGCGTCCTGCAACTGCGAGGGCAGACTGTCGAAGGCCTCGACAATGGCATCGGTAAGCGGCGCGCGGATCATGCCACGACGATAGACGCGAACGCATGATCATGCAATACATGTTGCATAAATTATCACTATGCAACAAATGGAGCAGTCGATGCCGAACCAAAATCGCGTCGTCATCGCAGTAGCGCCAAATGGCGGCCGGCGCACCAAAGCCGATCACCCGGCCTTGCCGATCACCCCAGATGAGTTGGCTGATGTGGCCGCCGCCTCGCTCGAGGCCGGCGCCGCCATGATCCATGTCCATGTCCGCGACCGCGACGGACGCCATCTGCTCGACGCCGATGCCTATCGGGCCGCGACCGCGGCGATCAGGGCCAGCGTCGGCGACAGGCTCGTTCTCCAGATCACCAGCGAGGCGCTGGGCCTCTATCGGCCCGAAGAGCAGATGCGGGTGGTGCTGGAAACGCAGCCAGAGGCGGTTTCGCTTGCCTTGCGCGAACTCGTGCCCGACCCAACACATGAAGCGACCTTCGCCTCGTTTCTCGAAACGCTGCGCGTGGAAAAAGTCACGCCGCAGATCATCCTTTATACGCCCGAGGAGGCGAGCTATTTCGCGGCGCTGGCGGGTCGCGGCCTGATCCCCTTCGACAATCTGCCGGTTCTCTATGTCCTCGGCCGCTACACGTTCGGGCAGACGTCGCAGCCCGCCGACCTGCTCCCCTTCCTGGCGCCCGGCATCCCCGCGGCGAGGCGTTGGATGGTCTGTGCCTTCGGCGACCAGGAAGCGGCCTGCGTGACGGCCGCTGCTCTGCTCGGCGGACATGCACGCGTTGGTTTCGAGAACAATCTTTTTCTCCCTGACGGGACGCTGGCTTCCGGAAACCAGGATCTCGTCGTGGCCACAAGGCTGGCAGTCGAAGCCTGCGGGCTCACGCTCGCCGACGCGGACGCGTTGCGAAGCCAGTGGTCGGATGCCTAATGCGTCGGCATTGTGCAAATATGAAGTGCATTTTATATTAGCATGCATTTTTGATTTGCGCCTCCAGATCGACGGTGTTACGCTTGCTGAGCAATCCAACAAAAAGGGGAACCCGAAAATGAAGTTCGCACTCGCAAGCCTCACCGCCGCCGCGGCCGTCGCGGCAACGCTCGCTTTCGGCCAACCGGCCTTCGCCGACGACCTGATCGTGGCGACCGACACCGCCTTCGTTCCGTTTGAGTTCAAGGAAGGCGACAAATATGTCGGCTTCGACATCGACCTGTGGGCCGCGATCGCCAAGGATATCGGCGTGACCTACACACTTCAGCCGATGGACTTCAACGGCATCATCCCGGCACTGCAGACCAAGCAGGTCGATGTCGGCCTGGCCGGCATCACCATCAAGGACGAGCGCAAGAAGGTCATCGACTTCTCTGACGGCTATTACGACAGCGGCTTCCTTCTGATGGTGCCGGTCGACAGCACGATCAAGGGTCCGGACGATCTCGTCGGCAAGACGCTTGCCGTGAAGACCGGCACGTCGGCGACCGACTATGCCAAGGAGCATTTCAAGGGCACGGAGCTGCGCCTGTTCCCGAACAGCGACAACGCCTATCTCGAGGTCGCGACCGGCCGCGCCGACGCCGCCATGCACGACACCCCGAACGTACTCTACTACATCAAGACCAACGGCCAGGGGAAAGTGAAGACCGTCGGCCCGCAGATGATGGCTCAGCAATATGGCATTGCCTTCCCGAAGGGCAGCCCGCTCGTCGCCAAGGTGAATGCTTCGATCGCCAAGCTGAAGGGCGACGGCACCTACGAGGCCATCTACAAGAAGTGGTTCGGCACCGAGCCCCCGAAGAGCTGATCCACCGGTTTCCCGTTGGATCTCCTGGCGCGCCGGCATGGCCGGCGTGCCTTCCCTGAAGGATGGCCATCATGGATTTCGACTGGTCCGTCATCTGGCAGGCCCTGCCCGAGCTGTTTAAAGGCGCCCGCCTCACCGTGCTGATCGCGCTCGCCGGTCTCGCCGGCGGCCTTGTCATCGGCTTCGCTGCCGGGTTGGCGCGCGCTTATGGCAACATCGTGCTCAACGCCATCGCCATGGTCTATGTCGAGATCATTCGCGGCACGCCGATCATCGTGCAGGTGATGTTCATCTATTTCGCGCTGCCGATCCTGGCGGATGTCCGCATCAATCCGCTGGCGGCGGCGATCATGGCGATCATCATCAATGCGGGCGCCTATATCGCCGAGATCGTGCGCGGCGCCTTCCTTTCCGTCCATCGCGGCTTACGCGAGGCCGGCCTGGCGCTCGGCCTGCCGTTCTGGAAAGTGCTTTTCTACATCATCGGCCCGCTTGCCTTCCGCCGCATGATTCCGGCGCTCGGCAACCAGTTCATCGTCAGTCTGAAGGATACCTCTCTGTTCATCGTCATCGGCGTCGGCGAGCTCACCCGGCAAGGCCAGGAAATCATGGCGGCCAACTTCCGCGCCGTCGAGATCTGGTCGGCCGTGGCAATGTTCTACCTGATCATGACCGGCACGCTTACACTCATCCTGCGGCTGACCGAAAAGAGGATGCGCATCCTGTGAGCATCGTGGCGTTCAACAAAGTCACCAAGCGCTTCGGCCAGGTCACCATCCTCGATCAGGTCGATCTCTCGATCAAGGCCGGCGAGAAGGTCGTCCTGATCGGCCCCTCCGGCTCCGGCAAATCGACGCTTCTTCGCTGCATCAACGCGCTGGAGGAGATCAATGGCGGCGACCTCGTCGTTGACGGCATCAGCGTCAAATCCGGCGGCCGCAAGGTCCGCCTGATCCGCCAGGAAGCCGGCATGGTCTTCCAGCAGTTCAACCTGTTTCCGCAGATGACGGCGCTGGAAAACGTCGCCTTCGGCCCGCTCCGCGTGCGCGGCGAGACGCGGCAGGAGGCACGCAAGCAGGCGCTGGAAATGCTCGCCAAGGTCGGCCTTGCCGACCGGGCGCATCACTATCCGAGCGAGCTTTCGGGCGGCCAGCAGCAGCGCGTCGCCATTGCGCGTGCGCTTGCCGTCAAACCGAAGCTGATGCTGTTCGACGAGCCGACCTCGGCGCTCGATCCCGAACTCAGGCACGAAGTGCTACGCGTGATGCAGGCGCTGGCCGAGGAAGGCATGACGATGATCGTTGTCACCCATGAGATGGCCTTTGCCCGCAAGGTCGGGACCAGGCTGATCTTCATGGAAGGCGGAAAGATCGCTGTTGACGGAGAACCGCGGGAGCTGCTTGCAAACCCGCAAAATCCTCGCTTGAAAGAGTTTCTGCAGCATGTCGCATGACGCCGGCCGCCGGCTTTCCTTCATCGATGTCTCGGGGTCGCCCTACGACGTCGGGGCTGCTCTCGGGCACTTCGGCCGAGCGGCGCTCAACGACCATTTCCAGACGTCCGCCGCATGGCGCGAGCTAAACGCTCGGCGCGCCGATCCACGCATCGGCATGATGGCGACGATCGTGCGGGAGCGGTTCCCCCGATACTGGGCCGAGCTGCAGGGCCTCGCCGCCGGACTTGAATTGGCTTTCGACGACGTCTTCCTGTGGAACTGCCGCGGTGACATCTGGGCAATGGCGCCGGATGGCTGCACGACGGTGCAGCTACCGGGGTCCCCGCATGTCATCGGCCACAACGAGGACGGCGACCCGGATTTCGCCGGCCATTGCGCGCTGGCCCATGTGACGTCCGGAGGCGGCAATCAATTCACCGCCTTCGTCTATCCCGGCTCGCTGCCCGGCCACACATTCGCTGCCACGTCGGCGGGGCTCGTGCTGACGGTCAACAACACCAGGCCGCTGGCCGGCGGCGCCGGGGCGCCGCGCATGGTGCTGGCGCGCGCCGTGCTCGACGCACCGGACCTTGACGCGGCGCTGACCCTGCTCAACTCGGTGGCCCGCGCCGGCGCCTTTCACCTGACCCTGGCGCAGGCCGGCGACGAGCGGCTGCTCAGCGTCGAGTTCACCGCGCAGGCCCTGTCGGTTGATCGCCTCGTATCGGCGCGTGTCCACTCGAACCACTTGATCCATGCCGACACCGGGCGCATGTCGCAGATCGTCACCGGTTCGTCCGGCGTACGCCAGCGACGCGGCGAAGCGCTGCTGGAACAGACGCCTCAGCCCGAGCCGCAACGCCGTGCGCTCGGCATCTTGTGGGACGCGGCCGACCCGGAGCTGCCGATCTACCGCACGGACCCGGCCGACAGCGATGTCGAGAACACGCTTGCCAGCGCCGTCTTCCGCGTCGGGGCTGACAACGTCGAGTGGGCTGTCTACGATGCGGCATACGAAGCAGCGCGCTTCGACATTCGGGATGGGCTGGTCCCTGTCACGGGGTGAACGGGAAACGATGCCAGACGAAGCCGTCGCGGAGCCGCCGCGCACCATCGAGGAGCTGAGGACGTTGGCGCTCTCGGTCGGCCGAGACGAAGCAGGCTTTTCCCTCGGCTCCAAGGCGCATGACGTCTTCGCCAAGCTGGTGGAGGCGCCTGAGCAGTCGGCCGTCCGCACCATCTCGGAGCTCGCCGATCAGTTCGGCATCAATCCGTCGACGCTGACCAGGCTGGCGAAGCGTCTCGGCTTTGAGGGTTTCAGCGATTTCCAGGCCGTCTTCCGCAAGGCGATCGCCGACGACCAGCAATATTTCTACAGTCGCCAGGCCGGAAGGCTGATGACGACGCCGTCGGCGGGCGGCGCCGAGGTCGAAGTCTTCGAGCGGCTGGCGCGCGAAACGGCGACGAATGTCGACGGCTTCCTCGGCCAGTTGGACAGCGCTTCGTTGAAGGGCGCGACCGCGCTGCTGGCCGGCGCACGCCGCGTGCGCGTGCACGGCGTCCGCCAGTTCCATTCGCTTGCGAGCTTCCTCACCTATTGCCTGGGCATGGTACGCTCGGACGTGGCTCTGCTCGATGCGCCTCGGCTCGGCGTCGCCGAGGCGCTATCGCAGCTCGAGCCGGGCGACGTCGTCATCACGGCCAGTTGCGCGCCCTATACGCGCAGCGTCGCCGAGGTTGGCCGCATTGCTGCGGCAAACGGCCAGAAGGTGATCGCGATCACCGACTCCCGATCCTCGCCACTTGTTCCCCCAGCCCAGCATGCGTTTTTCATCCCGCATGCCAGCAGCTTCTATTCGAACAGCATGGGCGCCTATGTCGTGTTTTGCGAAGCGCTGCTCAACCTCGTCGCCCGCGAGCTTGGCGACAAGGCGCTGAGCTCGCTGGCCGGACGCGAGCGGCTGATCGCCGAGATGAACATCGAGGTCGGCTGAAAACACCCGCCAACTGACAATGAGACGGTGCCTACCGCCCTCGCGAGAGGCTCCCCAGGATGCCACGCACGATGGCGCGGCCGACGGAGGAGCCGACCGAGCGCACCACCGACTTGATGGCGGCTTCGGCCACCGTCTGGCGGTTGGAGGACCGCCGGTTGCCGGTTCCGAGCACATCGTCGAATCCGGGAATGGTCCAGCGCGAGCCGCCGCTGTTCTGCTGCTGTGCCTGCGCCTCGGCGTCCTGCGCCTCCTTGGTCTTCTTCTGCAGGATCTCGAAGGCCGATTCGCGATCGACGACCTGATCGTACTGGCCGGCGACCGGGCTCTCGGCGATGATCTTGCGACGCTCGTCCGTCGTGATCGGGCCGAGCCGCGATGACGGCGGCCGGATCAACGTGCGCTGGACCATGGCCGGCACGCCCTTGTCCTCAAGCATCGAGACCAGCGCCTCGCCGGTGGCGAGCTGGGTGATGGCGGTGGCGCAATCGAAATCGGGATTGGGGCGAAAGGTCTCGGCCGCGGTGCGCACCGCCTGCTGCTCGCGCGGCGTGTAGGCGCGCAGCGCGTGCTGGACGCGGTTGCCGAGCTGAGCCAGCACCTTTTCCGGGATATCGAGCGGGTTCTGGGTGACGAAGTAGACGCCGACGCCCTTGGAGCGGATGAGCCGCACCACCTGCTCGACGCGATCGATGAGCACCTTCGGCGCGTCCTCGAACAGAAGATGCGCCTCGTCGAAGAAGAAGACCAGCTTCGGCTGGTCGAGATCGCCGACCTCGGGCAGTTCCTCGAACAGCTCGGACATCAGCCAGAGCAGGAAGGTGGCGTAGAGCCTGGGATTCATCATCAGCTTGTCGGCGGCGAGCACGCTGATCGCGCCGCGGCCATCGCGCGTGGTGCGCATGATGTCGGCGATGCGCAGCGCCGGCTCGCCGAAGAAGTTGGCGGCGCCCTGCTGTTCCAGCACCAGGAGCGTGCGCTGGATGGCGCCGACAGAAGGCTTGGTGACATTGCCGTAGCGCGCGCTGAGCTCGTCGGCGCGCTCGGCGATGTTGGCGAGCAACGCCTGCAGGTCCTTGAGGTCGAGCAGCAGCAGGCCTTCCTCGTCGGCGATGCGGAAGGCGATGTTCATGACACCTTCCTGCGCCTCGGTGAGGTTCATCAGCCGCGAGAGCAGCAACGGCCCCATCTCGGAGATGGTGGCGCGGATCGGATGGCCCTGCTCGCCGAACAGATCCCAGAAGATGACCGGGAATTCCTGGAACTGGTAGGGATCGAGCTTCACCTCGCCGGCGCGCTTGACCAGGAAATCCTTGGCCTCGCCCATCATGGATATGCCGGAAAGGTCGCCCTTGATGTCGGCGCAGAACACCGGCACGCCGGCATTCGAAAAACCCTCGGCCAGTATCTGCAGGCTGACCGTCTTGCCGGTGCCGGTGGCGCCTGTGACGAGGCCGTGGCGGTTGCCGTAGCGCAGCAGCAGCTCTTCGGCGCGCTGATAGGAATCGTCGGGCTTGCGGCTGGCGCCGATGAAGATGCTGGTCTCGTCAACCATGTCCGGTCTCCGCAATCTGTTCCGCTCAAAGGGCCTCACCCGGAGGTATAGTAACGCGCGTCGCATGCGGCAATGGCCAGTATCGATTTGGGAGCGGCCCGGAATCTGGCCATTGGCGCTTGCGGATTTTGCGCATGTTTGGCAATCGATTGGCTGGCCGCGGGAAAACCCGGGCGGATAACGCATTGTGATATCCGGTTCCCGACCTTAGATTGGCTGGACCCGGCTGATGCGGCCGAGAAGCGAGGAGAGCGATGGGCGCCGGCGCCATGACCAGGGATGTCGACCTTCCGAACCCGGATGCCAAGCGTTGGCAGGCGCTGGCGGAGAAGGCCCTTGCCGGCGGTTCCTTCGAGGAAAAGCTCGTTTCCCGTACCGATGACGGCATCCGCATCGAGCCGCTCAGCCAGCGCTCGACGGCCGCCGATCCATGGCCGCGCACAAACCCGGCGACGCCCTGGATCGTCAGCCAGCGCGTCGACGACCCGGACATCGCCCGGGCCAGCGCGCAAGCCCTGGAAGACATCGCCCATGGCGCCACCGGCCTGTCGCTTGTCTTCGAGGGCGCGCCGAATGCCTTCGGCTACGGCCTGCCGCGCACCGCGGAAGCGTTGGAAAGGGTGCTCGACGGCGTGCCGCTCAACCGCGTGCAGGTGCGCATCGACGCCCATCCCTGGAGCCGCGCCGTGGCCGACTGGCTGCTCGCCTTCCTGAGCAAACGCCGCTCCGATCCGACCAAGCTAAACCTGTCCTTCGGTATCGACCCAGCGGCGATCTTCGCCGGCACCGGACGGCTGCGCACCTCGATCGAGGCGCTGCAGGAATCGATGCCGCAGTCGCTGGCGCATTTCTTCTCGATGGGCGTGCCGGGCGTGCTGCTGGAGGCCGACGGCCGCGTCTTCCACAATGCCGGCGCCACCGAGGCGCAGGAGCTCGGCACGATGATGGCCTCGGTCGTGTCCTATCTCAGGATGTTCGAGAAGGCGCGCCAGCCGCTGGTCTATGCGGCACCGTATATCGGCTTCGCGCTCAGCGTCGACCAGGACCAGTTCCTGTCGATGGCCAAGGTGCGGGCGTTACGCAAGCTGTGGGCGCGCATCCAGGAAGCCTGCTCGATCCCGGCCTCGACCGCCAGCATCCATGCCGAGACCTCCTACCGCATGATGACGATGGCCGACCCGGAGACCAATATCCTGCGCACGGCGATCGCGGCCTTCGCGGCGGCAACCGGCGGCGCCGATTCGATCTCGATCCTGCCGCACACGATCGCGCATGGGCTGCCGGCCGGCTTTGCCCGCCGCATCGCCCGCAACGCGCAGCTGATCATGGCCGAGGAGAGCCATCTCGGCCAAGTCGCCGACCCCGCCAGCGGCTCGGGCGCGGTCGAGGCGCTGACCGACGATCTCTGCACTGCTGCCTGGGAAGAATTCCAGCGCATCGAGGCCGAGGGCGGCGTGCTCGCCAGCCTGCAGCAGGGCTATATCCAGAACCGCGTGCAGACGGCGGCGGCCAAGCGCAACGGCGCCTACCGGGCCGGCGAACGCGGCATTGTAGGCACGACGCTGTACCGCGCCGGCACGGAGCGCCCGGTCGAGACACTGCCGCAGGAGCGGCGCCCGGCGTTGACGGAAGGCGTGGCGACCTGCGAGCCGCTGTTTCCGGTGCGCATCGATCAGTCGATCGGAGCCGGATCATGATCCCGGATTTCAGCAAGATCGGCTGGTCGGCGCCGCGTCGCGCATCGGTCGAGCTCAAGGGCCAGCGGATGACGCCGGAAGGCATCGCCGTAAAACACCTCTACACGCAGGGCGACCTCAAGGGGCTTGCCAATCTCGATACCTATCCGGGCCTGCCGCCCTTCGTGCGCGGCCCCTACCCCACCATGTATGTCCAGCAGCCCTGGACAATCCGGCAATATGCCGGCTTCTCGACGGCCGAGGAATCCAACGCCTTCTACCGGCGAAATCTCGCGGCCGGGCAGAAAGGCCTGTCGGTCGCTTTCGACCTTGCCACGCATCGCGGCTATGACAGCGACCATCCGCGCGTCGCCGGCGATGTCGGCATGGCGGGCGTCGCGATCGATTCCATTCTCGACATGCGGCAACTGTTCGACGGCATTCCGCTCAACGAGATGACCGTGTCGATGACGATGAACGGCGCGGTGCTGCCGATCATGGCTTTGTACATCGTGGCGGCGGAGGAACAGGGCGTCGCGCAGAAGGATCTGGCCGGAACTATTCAGAACGACATCCTGAAGGAGTTCATGGTCCGCAACACTTACATCTATCCGCCGAAACCTTCGATGCGGATCGTGTCGGATATCTTCGCCTACACCTCCAGGCACATGCCGAAGTTCAACTCTATCTCGATCTCCGGCTACCACATGCAGGAAGCCGGCGCGACGGCCGACCTCGAGCTTGCCTATACGATCGCCGACGGCATCGAATATGCGCGCGCCGGCGTCGCCGCCGGGCTCGACATCGACCGCTTCGCGCCGCGCCTTTCTTTCTTCTGGGCGATCGGCATGAATTTTTTCATGGAAGTCGCCAAGCTCAGAGCCGCGCGGCTGCTGTGGTCAAGCCTGATGCAGAAGAACTTTTCGCCGAAGGATGAGCGCTCGCTGTCGCTGCGCACCCATTGCCAGACGTCCGGATGGTCGCTGACGGCGCAGGACCCCTACAACAACATCACCCGCACGATGATCGAGGCGATGGCGGCGACGCAGGGGCACACCCAGTCGCTGCACACCAACTCCTTCGACGAGGCGATGGCGCTGCCGACCGACCATTCGGCGCGGATCGCCCGCAACACGCAGCTCATCCTGCAGAAGGAATCCGGCACCACGCGCATGATCGATCCGTGGGGCGGCTCAACCTATGTCGAGCGGCTGACGCATGATCTGGCGGCGCGGGCGCTCGCCCATATCGAGGAGGTCGAAAGCCTCGGCGGCATGGCGGCGGCGATCGAAAAGGGCATCCCCAAACTGCGCATCGAGGAAGCTGCGGCGCGCACCCAGGCGCGCATCGATTCCGGCGAGCAAATTCTGGTCGGCGTCAACGCGCACCGGCCGCAGACGGATATCGAAGTCGATGTCTTGAAGATCGACAATGCCGAGGTGAAAGCCCGGCAATTGGCGAAGCTGCAGCGGCTCAAAGGCACCCGCGATGTGGCGGCCCTGGAAAACGCCCTGGCGGCGCTGACGCGTGCCGCCGAGAGCGGCGAGAACCTGCTCGAATTCGCGATCCGCGCGGCGCGCGCCAACGCGACCGTCGGCGAGATTTCGCTGGCGCTGGAAAAAGTGTTCGGCAGGCATACGGCTGCGGTCCAGACGATCTCAGGCGTCTATCGCGACGCGCTCGGCGACAACCCGGCGCTCGACCGGTTGCAGGAGAAGATCGAGGCGTTCGAAAAGAAATCCGGCGGCAAGCCGCGCATCCTTGTCGCCAAGATGGGCCAGGACGGCCATGACCGCGGCCAGAAGGTGATCGCCAGCGCCTTTGCCGATCTGGGCTTCGACGTCACCGTCGGGCCGATGTTCCAGACGCCGGACGAGATCGCGAAGCTTGCGGTGCAGCACGACGTCGACATCATCGGCGCCTCTTCCTTAGCCGCCGGGCATCTGACGCTGATCCCCGAGCTCAAGGAAGCGCTGAAGAAGCTCGGCCATGCCGACATGCTGATCGTCGCCGGCGGCGTCATCCCGCCACAGGACTATGACGCGGTGCTGGCGGCGGGCGCTGCGGAGATTTTCCCGCCGGGGACGGTGATCCCGGAAGCGGCGAACCGGCTGATGGACCGGTTGCTGTCCGATCAATGAGGGCTTGCCGGTTTGGCTGAAAGGTTGTTCTATGGAAATAGACACAACCATGGCGCGATGATGTTCAAGACAACTATCCACGGGCTTGATGACGGATCGGGAGCGTTGCTGCTGCCACGCGAAATGCTTGACAGCCTGGACCTTCAGGTCGGTGACGAGCTCCAGATGATCGAAAGCGACGACGGCCTCATTCTAAAGCCAATCCGCCATGACGACCACAAACGGCAAATGAACGCTGCTCGCGACGTCATGGACAGATACGAGGCTGCACTGCGCAAGCTTTCAACGTTGGCTAACGGCTAGTTCCTCGACACAGTGATTTCGAAAGATTGCAGGCTTTAAGGGCAAGGCTATCAACATCCGCCGGGATAGTCAGCGTAAACGCTGGCGATGAGCTGGAGGCTTCTGAACCTCGTCATTCCAGGGCGGAGCAAGGAGCGAAGCGACGCGCGCAGACCCTGGAATCCATGCCGTTACCTGGACCGAAATGTGCAACGGTGCAGAATTCTGGACCGCCGCGGCGCTTCCAAGTCACGGCATGGATCCTCGGGTCTGCGCGCGTCGCTTCGCTCCTTGCTCCGCCCGTGGATGACGACCGCGATAGGCGTCTCGGCCAATCGCCAAGGCAGGGGACCTGCAACGCACACCAACCAACCGGTCAAATCTTCTGTATTGAGGAACTAATTCTCGGCCTTGTCCGAGAGCTTGACGATTTCCCATTCCTTGCCATTGACGGTGACGACTTCGCCAACCTTCTTGCCGAACAGCGCCACGGCCATCGGCGAGACATGGGAAATCGAGCCCTTCGACGGGTCGGCCTCGTCCTCGCCGACGATGCGCCAGTGCACCTTCTTGCCGTCGTCGCCTTCCAGCGTGACGCCCATGCCGAAGCGCACCACGTCGCTGCCGGCTTCCGGCACCGAAAGCTCGGCATTCTCGCGCCGCGCGGTCCAGTAACGCAGGTCGCGCGAAACCACCGCGATGCGCTCGCGGTCACCCTTGCGTTCGGCCTTGGCGAGCATATCACGCAGGTCGGCGAGGTTGTCCTCGATCATCGCAAGGCCGCGCTCCGTCACCAGATTGCGGTGCGTGCTGACCGGGCGTTCGCCGACGCCGGCAATGGCGTTTTCGCTGTCTTCTTCGCGGGTGAAAGCTCTGCTCATACAAATGAACTTAGGCTTGGCGAGGCGACTGCACAAGCGGTTTGCCGGTAAGGCCATGCTGGCACGATTCCTGCGACAGACAGGGCGAAACGCCAGGACCTGTGCCGATGTTGAACAGACGAACGCTGCTTGCCCAGGCCGCCGGCTTCGCCGCCGCCGGCGTCTTTGCCGGCAAGGCATCGGCGAAGTCGCTGCCCGGCATCGAAATGGCCGCGATGCGCGGCTCGATCGATGCCACCGAGATCGGCGTGCAGCCAGGCGCGGTCGACGACCAGAGCAAGGCTTTCGCCAGGATGCTGGCCGAGGCCAGCGATCGCGACCAGCCGGTGTTCCTGCCGCCCGGCACCTATCTCGTGTCGAACCTCAAGCTGCCTGCCCGCGTGCGCCTGTCGGGCGTGCCCGGCGCGACGCGCATCGTCTATGGCGGCAACGGCCATCTGATGATGGCGGAACAGGCCGAGCATATCGAGCTCACCGGCCTGGTCTTCGACGGCAGCAACCGCTGGCTGGCCGACTACGCGCAGGGGCTGCTCGACCTGCGCCGCGTCGCCCATCTGACAATCGACAACTGCCAGGTGACCGGCAGCGGCAAGAACGGGCTGGCGCTCGAGCACGCTGTCGGCCGCATCGGCCGCTGCGATATTTCCGGCGCGGCGGACGCCGGCATCTATTCGATCGAGGCCGGCGGGCTGGAGATCTCCGGCAACTCGGTGTCCGACTGCGCCAATGGCGGCATCCTCGTGCATCGCTGGCAGGCGGCGGAGGATGGTACCATCGTCAGCGGCAACCGCGTCCAGAGGATCGGCGCGCGCAGCGGCGGCACCGGCCAGAACGGCAACGGCATCAACGCCTTCCGCGCCGGCAACGTCATCATCTCCGGCAACGTCGTCTCCGACTGCGCCTTCACCGCGATCCGCGCCAACAGCGCCAGCAATTTGCAGATCACCGGCAACACCTGCTCGCGCTCCGGCGAGACCGGGATCTATTCGGAATTCTCCTTCGAAGGCGCGATCCTCAGCAACAATCTCGTCGACGGCGCCGCCAACGGCATCTCGATCGTCAATTTCAACGAAGGCGGCCGCATGGCCGTCTGCTCGAACAATATCGTGCGCAACCTGACGACGGTTGGACCCTACACCGCCGACCCACCAGGTTTCGGCGTCGGCATCAGCGCCGAGGCCGACACGACGGTTTCCGGCAATGTCGTCGAGAACGCGCCGCTCTATGGCATGCAGCTCGGGTGGGGGCCGTATCTGCGCAATGTCGTGGCGACCGGCAATATCATCCGTAAGGCAGGCACTGGCATCGTCGTTTCGGTCGTCGAAGGGTCCGGCACGGCCGTCATTTCGGACAACGTCATCGACGGCGCGAAAAACGGCGCCATCATCGGCCAGCGCTGGGCCGATCCGGTGACCGGGGACCTCACCCAGTCAACCGATACGGGCTACGCGCATCTCACCGTTGAGCGCAACAAGGTCAGTTAGACCGAAGCCACGATAATGTGCGCCTGGATCTTGGCGGCAACCGCGCCGCGGCCATGTCTGTCGGCGATCGCGGCTTCCGCATAATCGGTCGCGGACGCCAAGCTCCCGGCCTCCCTCGCCTCTATCTCGTTGCGAAGAAGCGTTCCTTGGCAATAGGCGACGGCCGGAACCCGCGGCGAGGATGCGCGGCTCTGCTCGGCCCTCGTATCGATCGCCACGTCGGAGAATCCGGCGGCAGCCAGATCGGCGCGGATCAAATCCTTGTCGTGATAACCGTGCGGCGTACGCGCCAGGAAGCGCGGCGGATCATGCGGAAAGATCCTGGCCAGGGCATTGGTCACGTCGTCTGCGAAGATATTCTCCTCGATGCGGTCCCAGACGCTGAACAGGAAATGCCCGCCAGGCTTCAGGACGCGCTTTGCCTCGCGATAAGCGGCGGCGCGGTCGGGAAAGAACATCGCGCCGAATTGACAGCAGACGAGGTCGAAGGCAGCGTCGTCGAAGGGCAGCTTCAAGGCATCCGCCTGGCGCCAGGTAATGAGGCTGTGCGGCCCTGGCGCGACGCCGCATAGTCGAGCATCGGCTGGTTGAGATCGGTTACAGTATAGGTGCTGCCGGGATCCAGTTTTGGCGCCAGGGCACGGGTGACGGCCCCGGTGCCCGCGGCGGTTTCCAATACGGCCAAGGGCGAGAAAGAAGCCGCCCGCCGTGCGGCCTCCACCGCATAAGCCTCGAAAATCAGCGGCACCATATGGCGATCGTAATTTTCCGGGATCGACCCGGCAAACACCTTGTCCGCTTCCAGCATGGCCAGTACCCGGCGCTCGTTGACGGAGGAGACTAGCAAAAAAGATGAACTCGTTGCTGCTCAGTTTGTTAGGGGAGCGTTCTTCCGGGTCAAGAGCGACGAAATTCGCTGATCTCAAATTTAGATACACATTGTGTATGCAGAAATGCTATATGGCGTTACGAAGGAACCATCGCCATGGCCACCAAAAACCAGGACAGCCACGCCAAGCCCGTCAACCTGCGCATCCGCGAGGATGTCCGCAGCCTGATCGACCGCGCCGCGAAGATACGCGGCAAGACCCGCTCCGACTTCATGATCGAGGCCGCCTACCGCGCGGCCGAAGACACGCTGCTCGACCAGACGCTCGTCAAGGTCGATGCCGAAAGCTATCAGCATTATCTCGATATCCTCGACCAGCCGCCGCGCGGCGAGGGATTTGCCCGGCTGATGAATGCGCCCAAGCCCTGGCAGGACTGATGCTATCGGCACCGGTCCTTCTCGCCGATAGCCACGACCTCGACCTTTTTCAAAGCGGGACCGACAGCCTCGATCAATGGCTTCGACGGCGGGCGCGTGCCAATCAGGTCAGCGGCGCGTCCAGAACCTATGTGATTGCGGAAGGCACGCGCGTCGTTGGCTATTATTGCCTTTCATCAGGTGGACTTGATCTCGCAGATGCTCCCGGTTCGATCCGGCGCAATATGCCGGATCCCGTGCCCATGGCTGTGCTTGGCCGTTTGGCTGTCGATGCAAACTGGCAGAGCAAGGGCCCCGGCGTCGCCCTGCTTCAGGACGCGGTGCTGCGGACCAGCCAAGCGGCCGCCATTCTCGGCATTCGCGGTCTCCTGGTTCATGCCATATCGGATGAAGCCAAGACGTTTTATGAACGCTATGGCTTCCAGGCTTCGCCAAAGAATCCGATGACTTTGGTGCTGTCGCTGAAGACGGCTAGGTCAGGATGACGTTTCGTTGAAACGTCATCCTGACCTAGTTTTTGTTGGAGCATGATCTTTCCGAAACCGGTCCCCACTTTCGGGATCATGCGCTAATTGAGTGCCGCCGTCGGCCGCAGCGAACCAACCTTGGCGCCGATGCGGCTTTCGACTGCGGGATGGGCGAGCTGGGTCAGCCTTACCGCTACCGCCTCATCGCCACGCAGCAGTTTCGCAAGCACCGCGGCGATCATCACCTCTGCCGCCCTGCCGGCGCCGTCATCGCATTTGAGCGCGATGCCGAGACCGAGCTCGGGCAAGGCCGCGCAATAGACGCCTTCGGCGCCGGTCTTGACGAAGATGCGGCCCGGTGCTGCCTGCATCAGCGCGACATCGGCCTTGCCGGTGCCGGCGACGAGGAACGGCTCGGCCATGCAGGCCGAAAGCAGACGCTTCGCCGCCTTTGCGCGCTCGGGCGAGAAGCCCCTGCCCGTCGCCATGCGGGCAAAGCCGAGCGCAAAACTCTTCAACGGCACGGCATAGGTCGGGATCGAGCAGCCGTCGATGGCGCTATTGCCGGTGTTGTGGGCAGCGCCGGTGACGGATTGCATGGCGTCGCGCACCATCTCCTGCTGCGCGTGTCCCTCCTTGACGTAGCCCCGATGGGCGATGCCCGAATGCACGCAGGTGCAGAGGAAGCCGGCATGCTTGCCGGAGCAGTTGTTGTGCAACGCGCTCGGCACAGCGCCGGCGCGGGCGAGCGCTAGGGTGGCTTCATGGTTGGGCCAATGCGCGCCGCATTCGAGAGCGGTTTTGTCGAGACCGGCCTTGGCGAGCATCGCCCGCGCCAGTTCGACATGGGCGGGCTCGCCCGAATGCGAGGCGCAGGCCAGCGCCAGTTCGCGGTTGCCGAAGCCATAGGCGTCGGCAGCCCCCGATTCGACCAGCGGCAGCGCCTGGATCGCCTTCACCGCAGAGCGCGGGAAAACCGGGCGATCCGTGTCGCCGATCTCCCAGACGGTCTTGCCGTCGGCGTCGAACGCGCTGATGGCGCCGCGGTGCCTGCTTTCGACCACCGCGCCGCGCGTGACTTCGACCAGAACCGGATTGGACATGCTGCCTCCCGCACGCGCCAGAGGGCGCTGCTTTTAGTGCGGGCAGCTTCTACCTGATGCGGTCGAGAATGGAAACGTAATTGGCGACGGCAGCACCACCCATGTTGAAGATGCCGCCGAGCTTCGCGCCCGGCACCTGGATGCCGCCGGCCTCGCCGGTCAACTGCATGGCGGTGAGCACATGCATCGAAACGCCGGTGGCGCCGATCGGATGGCCCTTGGCCTTCAGGCCGCCCGAAGGATTGACCGGCAGGCGGCCGTCCTTGGCCGTCGTGCCGTCCAGCGCCAGCCTGGCGCCCTCGCCGGGCCTGGCCAGGCCCATCGCTTCGTATTCGATCAATTCGGCGATGGTGAAGCAGTCATGCGTCTCGACGAAGGAAAGGTCGTCGAGCGTGACGCCGGCCTTCTTCAGCGCCTGGTTCCAGGCGTGCTCGCAACCTTCGAAGGCTAGGATGTCGCGCTTCGACATCGGCAGGAAATCCTGGACATGCTCGTTGGCGCGGAAGGTCACGGCGCGCCGCATCTTCAACGCCGTCGCGGTGTCGGTGAGCACCAGCGCCGCGGCGCCGTCCGACACCAGCGAGCAATCTGTGCGCTTCAGCGGACCGGCGACGAAGGGGTTCTTCTCGCTTTCCTGGCGACAGAACTCATAGCCGAAATCCTTGCGCATCTGCGCGTAGGGATTGTCGACACCGTTCTTGTGGTTCTTGGCAGCGATCATGGCCAGCGCGTCCGACTGGTCGCCATAGCGCTGGAAATAGGCCTGCGCGATCTTGCCGAAGACGCCGGCAAAGCCGGCCGGGGTGTCACCTTCTTCCGGAAGGTAGGATGCCTTGAGCAGGTTCTTGCCGATCTCGGGACCGGGCGTGGTCGTCATCTGCTCGGCGCCGACCACCAGCACGATGCGGGCGGCGTTGGCGTCGATGGCGCGGATACCTTGCCGGACCGCGGCCGACCCGGTGGCGCAGGCATTCTCGACGCGCGTCGCCGGCTTGAAGCGCAGCCGGTCATCGGCCTGCAGCACGAGGCTCGCGGTGAAATCCTGCGGCGAGAAGCCGGCGTTGAAATGGCCGAGCACGATCTCGTCCACATCGTCGGGGCCGATGCCGGCATGGTCGAGCGCCTCGACGGCAACCTTGGTGATCAGGCTCTCCAGCGTCTCGCCTTCGAGCTTGCCGAAGCGCGAATGCGCCCAGCCGACGATGCATGCGGTCATGGCAACCTCCATTTGCGCCGCAGCCTAGCACGATCCTTAGCGGCACGTGATTCAATATTGTTCAACAATGAACCGTTTTCCAGCCCCCTGCATGGGCCAGAACGACACGATCGGTTGATCCCGGTGTCGATTTTTTATTGATTGACGCGTCAATAAAAAATAATCTCGACCCGAACCGGACCCCCAAAATGCCGAAAATCGGAATGGAACCCGTGCGCCGCAAGGCGCTGATCGACGCGACGATCTCGGCGATCGGCGAGCGCGGATCGCTCGACGTGACGATGTCGGAGATCGCCGGACGCGCCGGTGTGTCGTCGGCGCTGGCGCATCACTATTTCGGCGCCAAGGACGAGCTGCTTTTCGCGACGATGCGGCACATCCTGACGGAGCTCAACATCGACACCAGGCACGCGCTTCACACCGCCGGCACAGCGCGTGAGCGCGTCTCGTCCGTGGTCGCGGTCAGCTTCTCCGATGACCAGTTCCAGGCCGAGATCATCGCCGCCTGGCTTGCCTTTTATGTCGAGGCGCAGAAATCGACCGAGCTGCGGCGGCTGCTGCGCATCTATGCGCGGCGGCTGCATTCGAACCTAATGAGCGGGCTGACCGGGATCCTGCCGCGGACAGAGGCCGACCGCGTGGCGGAAGCGACCGCGGCGCTGATCGACGGGCTCTACATCCGCCGCGCGCTGAAGGACGGCGTGCCCGACGCGCAGACCGCGATCGCGCTTGTGGAAGACTATCTCGAAACCAAGCTCAACGGACGGAGCCTGCCTTGACCACCCGGCGACCCAATTTCCTGATCGTCATGGTCGATCAGCTCAACGGCACGTTCTTCCCGGACGGCCCGGCCGAGTTCCTGCACGCGCCCAATCTGAAGGCGTTTGCCCAGCGCTCGGCGCGCTTCGCCAACAACTATACCGCCTCGCCGCTCTGCGCACCGGGCCGCGCCTCCTTCATGAGCGGCCAGCTGCCGTCGCGCACCCAAGTCTATGACAACGCCGCGGAATTCGCCTCCTCGATCCCGACCTACGCGCATCATCTGCGCAGCGCCGGCTATCACACGGTGCTTTCCGGCAAGATGCATTTCGTCGGCCCCGACCAACTGCACGGTTTCGAAGAGCGGCTGACCACCGACATCTACCCGGCCGATTTCGGCTGGACGCCGGACTACCGCAAGCCCGGCGAGCGTATCGACTGGTGGTACCACAATCTGGGTTCGGTGACCGGCGCCGGCGTCGCCGAGATCACCAACCAGATGGAGTATGACGACGAGGTCGCCTTCCATGCGACGCAAAAGCTCTATGAGTTCGCGCGCGTGTCGGATGACGCGGACCGGCGCCCCTGGTGCCTGACCGTCTCCTTCACCCATCCGCACGATCCCTATGTCGCGCGGCGCAAATACTGGGACCTTTACGAAGACTGCCCGGCACTGGAGCCGGAGGTGGGCTTCATCCCCTACGACAGCCAGGATCCGCATTCAAAGCGGCTCTACAAGGCATCCGACTACGACAGTTTCGACATCACGCCCGAGCAGATCCGCCGCTCGCGGCGCGGCTATTTCGCCAACATCTCCTATCTCGACGACAAGATCGGCGAGCTGCTGTCGGTGCTGGAGCGCACGCGCATGCTGGACGACACGATCATTCTGTTCTGCTCCGACCATGGCGACATGCTGGGCGAGCGCGGCCTGTGGTTCAAGATGTGCTTCTACGAAGGGGCGGCGCGGGTGCCTTTGATGATGTCCGGCAAAGGCATCAAGGCCGGACTGATCGAGACGCCTGCCTCCAATCTCGACGTGGCGCCGACGCTCTGCGACCTCGCCGGCATCGACATGAGCGGGATCGCGCCGTGGACGGACGGCCTGTCGCTGCTGCCGCTTGCCGCCGGCAAGGAGCGCTCGGCGCCGGTGCTGATGGAATATGCGGCTGAAGGCTCCTACGCGCCGATGGTGGCGATCCGCGAGGGCAAACACAAATTCGTCCATTGCGAGCTCGATCCGCCGCAGCTCTTCGATCTCGTCGCCGATCCGCGCGAGCTCGACAATCTCGCGACCAACCCGGCCTACGCCGATCTGGTCTCGGCCTTCATGGAAAAGGTCCGCGCGCGCTGGGACATGGCAGGCTTCGACGCCGCAGTCCGTGAAAGCCAGGCGCGCCGCTGGGTCGTCTACCCGGCGCTGCGCAACGGCGCTTACTACCCCTGGGAGTTCCAGCCGCTGCAGAAGGCGTCGGAACGCTACATGCGCAACCACATGAACCTCGACAATCTCGAAGAGAGCAAACGGTATCCGAGAGGCGAATGATGGCAGACATTCTCGTCCCACCACTTGATCATCTGAGGCACGCCTACGCCGTCACCTCGACGGCCACGCAGGTGACGCCGCTCCTGGAGTCGGCGGCTTTGGCCAGGGAAACCGGCGCGGCGCGCGTCTTCGTCAAGCCGGAGTCGCTGCAATGGGCCGGCTCCTTCAAGGTGCGCGGCGCCTATTGGCGGCTGAAGCGGCTTTCGCCGGATGAAGCGAAGAAGGGCGTGGTGGCCTACTCCTCCGGCAATTTCGCGCAGGGGCTGGCAGCCGCCGGCCAGGCGCTCGGCATTCCCGTCACCATCGTCATGCCGGTCGACGCGCCGGCCGCCAAGCGCGATGCCACCGCCGGCTATGGCGCGCGCGTGGTGCTGACCGATCATGGCGATCGCGCCCGTGAGGAGGTGGCTGCCGCCAAGGCGCGCGAGATCGCCGAGACAGAGCACCTCACCTTGCTGCACCCCTTCGACGATCCGGAAATCGTCGCAGGCCAGGCGGGTGCCGGATTGGAAGCGCTCGACCAGTTGGCGGCTAAGAAGGAGCATGCCGACCTTGTGTTCTGCTCGGTCGGCGGTGGTGGCTTGATCGGCGGCGTTTCGCTGGCCTTCCACTATCTGTCGCCCAAGACCGAGATCATCGCCGTCGAGCCGGAGGGTTTCAACGGCATGGGCTCATCGCTCGCGCATGGCGCGATCGAGACGATGCCGATCGGGCCGAAATCGATCTGCGACGGGCTGATGGCGCGCAAGCCCGGCGACGCGCCTTTCGCGGCCGTCAGCGCCGCCGGCGTGCGCGGCGTCACCGTCGACGACGCCTCGGTGCGGCGGGCGATGAAGATCGCCTTCGAGCGGATGAAGCTGGTGCTGGAGCCCTCGGGCGCGGCATCACTGGCCGCCCTTCTCGGCGGCAAGGTGGATGTGAAGGACAAGACTGTCCTTGTGGTTGCAACCGGCGGCAATGTCTCGCTCGCCGATTTTATGGCGCATATGAACAATGCTTGAAGCGGATTTCGTCATCATCGGCTCCGGCTCCGCCGGCTCGGCCATGGCCTATCGGCTGTCGGAGGACGGCAAGCACTCGGTGATCGTCATCGAGTTCGGCGGCACCGATATGGGGCCGCTGATCCAGATGCCGTCGGCGCTGTCGATCCCACTCAATATGAGCCTCTACGACTGGGGTTTCGCCAGCGAGCCGGAGCCGCATCTCGGCCGCCGCGTGCTGGCGACGCCGCGCGGCAAGGTGATCGGCGGCTCGTCCTCGATCAACGGCATGGTCTATGTGCGCGGCCATGCACACGACTTCGACCATTGGGCGGAACAGGGTGCGACCGGCTGGGGCTTCGCCGACGTGCTCCCCTATTTCAAGCGCATGGAGGATTCCGACGGCGGCGAGGATGGCTGGCGGGGCCACGGCGGACCATTGCATGTGCAGCGCGGCACACGGAAGAACCCGCTCTATGGCGCCTTCGTCGAAGCAGGCCGCCAGGCGGGCTTCGAGCTCACCGACGATTATAACGGCTCGAAGCAGGAAGGTTTCGGGCCGATGGAGCAGACCATTCTTGGCGGCCGCCGCTGGTCGGCGGCGAACGCCTATCTGAAGCCGGCTCTCAAACGCAAGAATGTGAGTCTGGTCAAAGGCTTCGCCCGGCGCGTGGTGATCGAGAATCAACGCGCCCTCGGCGTCGAGATCGAAGCTGACAAAAAGATTCAGGTCGTTAAGGCGCGGCGTGAAGTGATCGTCGCGGCGTCGTCGATCAACTCGCCGAAGATCCTGATGTTGTCCGGCATCGGCCCAGGCGCGCATCTGCAGGAGAACGGCATAAAGGTGATCGCCGACAGGCCGGGTGTCGGCGCCAATCTGCAGGACCATCTGGAACTCTATATCCAGCAGGAATCGACTAGGCCGATCACGCTGAACTCGGTGCTCAATCCTTTCTCCAAGGCATTGATCGGCGCGCAGTGGCTGTTCTTCAAGAGCGGGCTTGGCGCCACCAACCATTTCGAGGCGGCCGCCTTCGTGCGTTCGCAGGCCGGCGTCGACTACCCCGATATCCAGTATCACTTCATCCCCGCGGCGGTGCGCTATGACGGCAAGGCGGCGGCGAAGGCGCATGGGTTCCAGGCGCATGTCGGGCCGATGCGCTCGAAGTCGCGCGGTTCGGTGACGCTGCGCTCGCCCGACCCGAAGGCGAAGCCGGTGATCCGCTTCAACTACATGTCACATCCGGACGACTGGAGCGAGTTCCGCCATTGCATCCGGCTGACGCGCGAGATCTTCGGGCAGAAGGCCTTCGACGGCTTCCGCGGCAAGGAGATTTCGCCGGGCAGCCATGTGCAGACCGACGACGAGCTCGACGCCTTCATCCGCGACCATGCCGAGAGCGCCTACCACCCTTGCGGCACCTGCCGGATGGGCCGTGCCGACGATTTAACCGCCGTCGTCGATCCGGAATGCCGGGTAATCGGCGTCGCAGGACTGCGCGTCGCCGACTCCTCGATCTTCCCGCGTGTGACCAACGGCAACCTCAACGCGCCGTCGATCATGACCGGCGAAAAAGCCTCCGACCATATCCTCGGCCGCACGCCGCTGGCGCCATCCAACCAGGAACCCTGGATCAATCCTCGCTGGCAGGTGGCGGACCGATAGGGCATTGTCGGGCTGACCGCCCTCCCGGCGAACAGACTTGGAGAAAGCCATGCGCGCCCAGCCGACCGCATCGCACTATGTCAACGGCCGCTATATCGAGGATGAGGGCGGCACGCCGCTGCCGGTGATCTATCCGGCAACCGGCGAGACCATCGCCACCCTGCATTCGGCGACGCCGAACGTGCTGGAGCTGGCGATCGAGGCGGCCCGCTCCGCGCAGCCGGCCTGGGCGCGGCTGAAGCCCGTCGAGCGCGGCCGCATCCTGCGCCGCGCCGCCGATATTCTGCGCGCGCGCAACGCCGACCTGGCGCGCATCGAGACGCTCGACACCGGAAAGGCGATCCAGGAGACATTGGTGGCGGACGCCCCTTCCGCCGCCGACTGCCTGGAATATTTCGCCGGAGCGGTCGCCGCCTTCAACGGCGAGATGATCGATCTCGGCGGACCATTCGCCTACACGCGCCGCGAGCCGCTCGGCGTCTGCGTCGGCATCGGCGCCTGGAACTACCCGATCCAGATCGCCGGCTGGAAGTCGGCGCCGGCGCTGGCTATGGGCAATGCCATGGTGTTCAAGCCTTCGGAGAACACGCCGCTTTCGGCCCTGGCGCTGGCCGAGATCTACTCGGAGGCCGGCTTGCCCGATGGGCTGTTCAATGTCGTGCAAGGCTATGGCGATGTCGGCGCCGGCCTCGTCGGCCATGATGTGGTGGCAAAAGTTTCGGTGACCGGCTCGGTGCCGACCGGTCGCAAGGTGCTGTCGCTCGCCGGCTCCAAGATGAAGCATGCGACGATGGAGCTCGGCGGCAAGTCGCCGCTCATCGTCTTCGACGATGCCGACCTCGAGAATGCCATCGGCGGCGCCATGCTCGGCAATTTCTATTCGACCGGGCAAATCTGCTCCAACGGCACGCGCGTCTTCGTGCAGAAAGGCCTGCATGATCGCTTCGTCGAGCGGCTGGTCGAGCGCACCAAGAAGATCCGCATCGGGGATCCGCTCGATCCCGAGACGCAGATGGGCCCACTGGTCAACAAGGCGCAGCAGAGCAAGGTCGTCTCGTACATCGAAGCCGGCCAGCAGGACGGAGCGACACTCGCCTGCGGCGGCAACGTGCCGTCGCTGCAAGGTTTCGAGAGCGGTTTCTTCATCGAGCCGACCGTGTTCACCAATGTCACCGACACCATGCGCATCGCGCGCGAGGAGATTTTCGGACCGGTGATGAGCGTCTTGAAGTTCGACAGCGAGGACGAGGTGATCGAGCGCGCCAACGACACCGAGTTCGGGCTGGCGGCCGGCGTGTTCACGCGCGACCTGCCGCGTGCGCATCGGGTGATCGCCGAGCTGCAGGCCGGCACCTGCTGGATCAACGCCTACAATCTGACCCCGGTCGAAATGCCCTTCGGCGGCGTCAAGCAGTCCGGCATCGGCCGCGAGAACTCGCTGGCCGCGCTGGCGCATTATTCGCAGCTCAAGGCGGTTTATGTCGAGACGGGTGACGTGGCGGCGCCTTATTGATGTCGCGATCCGTTTCGGCAGATCATCGCGCTGTTCTCCTTGCCGCGGTTTGCCACAACCTTGCCGGAGGCAAAGGAGGCCAAGATGGCGGGTGAAACCAAGGACAACCGAGCCGTCGTGTTGCCGCTACTGCTCGGCTTCAACGGCGGCTATGTCGACACGATGGGTTTCCTGGCGCTCCAGGGGCTGTTTACCGCGCATGTCACCGGCAACTTCGTGACGCTCGGCGCCTCCCTGGCGCTCGGCACGTCAGGCGCCCTGTCGAAGCTGCTTGCGCTGCCGGTCTTTTGCGCTGTTGTCATCCTCAGCCGGCTGTTGTCGAACGCGCTGAGACACCGGGAAGCGCCGGTCTTTCGTTACCTGCTGACGATCAAGCTCGTATTGCTGATCGCAGCCGCCGTTCTGACGGTCCGGCTCGGGCCTTTCCCGGATGGCGACCATTGGGCCGCCATCGTAACGGGAATGATATTGGTTTCGGCCATGGCGGTGCAGAACGCCGCGCATCGCGTCCATCTCGCCAGCCTGCCGCCTTCGACGCTGATGACGGGCACCACGACCCAGATCATGCTTGACCTGGCCGACCTGATCTACGGCTCGTCCGCCGAGGATACTGCCGCGTCACGGTCGCGCCTCGCGCGGATGTCGGGCATGGTGGCCGTCTTCGCTCTCGGATGCGGAACGGCCGCGCTGCTCCATGTGCAGTCGGTGTCTGGTCATTCGCGGCGCCGCCGGTCGTCGCGCTGCTGGCTCTGATCGTCCGGGGGAATGCGACGCCATGACGACGATGTCTGGTCAGGCCGTGCCGGAACCGGCTCACCCCATCTGCGCCGTCCCGTCCAGATACTGCGTCAGCGCATAGACCAGATGGTAGAAGATGCTGGCCGGCACCTCGGTCGCCAGTGAGCGGCCGCGCTCGTCGATGCGATCGATCCACAGACCGAGCGGTGCCGGATCGATGTGCCAGCGGAACAGGCGGCCGACGCGCGCCTCGATCTCGGGCTTGAGGTCCGGCCCGCCCGAGCCGTCCAGCGCGATCGCCGCCTTGATCGCCTCGGCCTGCGGCCAGCCGCGCGAGACGGTATCCAGCGGCAGACCCTGGCGCGAGACCGCGCCGTAGGCGAGGCCGGTTGCGCGGTTGAGCCCGTTGGCAATGGCCGAGGCATAAAGCTTGCGGGCGAAGGCGGGAAGTTCGTTCTGGCCGCTGCGGGCGGCGAAATCGACCAGCAGGGAGGCCCATTCGAAATGATGGCCAGGCTCGGTCCAGCTCCCCTTCTCGCCCGCGGCCGGCTTCCAGCCCTCGTCGAAATACTCGCCGATGGTCCAGCTTTCGGCATCGAAGAAATGGCTGCGGAAGAGGTCGATGATGCGCGCTGCGCGGCGCAGATAGGCGCGCTCGCCCGTCGCCTTGTGCCAGGCGAGGAAGGCCTCGAGCAGATGCATGTGCGGGTTGGAGCGCCGCTCCTCCGCCCCATCCGAGGTTTCCAGGAAACCGGTCATGCGGCTGTCTTCCAAATGCGCGTCGAGGAAGGCGAACGTTTCCTCGCCGAGCCGCAACGCATCTGGATGGCCCGACATGTGGGCGTGCGCCAGCGCCAGGAGAACGCAGGAATGATCGTAGGCGTCCTCGACAGGATCGGCGACCGAGCCATCGATGTTGAGCGTGCGCACCCAGCCGCCGCGCTTCGTTCGGCCCTGACCAGCCATGAAGTCGATGCCGTGGGCGATCAGCCTTTCCGCCGGACCGTCCCAGCCACGCTCCTTGGCCACCGCGAAGGCGTAGACCTGGCGCGCCTGCGTGCGCATTCGCTTGGGTTTCATCAACGGCGCGGCGTCGAAGCCGAGCGCTTCGTGGAAGCCGCCATGGCGCTCATCGACGCCGACCGTCGACCACAGCGGCAGCGTCTCCTCGAACAGCCAGTGGCGCACGCGCCGCCGCCAGGCGCCGCTCTCGATGACACGGTCATGCGCCGGCGTGAATCTCGTCTCCAGCCGGCCGGATTTCTCCAGCTGCTCGACGATCTTCTTGACGTGCTGGCTGTGGCTGACCGGCGCGACGAAGGTTGCGTCAGCCGTCGAAACGATAGCGACATCCTTCATGCCGATCGCCGAAAGCAGGCGGCCATCGCCGCGGATATAGGAGTTTTCGCAATCGATGGCGACGACATCGCCGATGATGACGTTGCCGTGCTTGTCGGACGGGCCGACATCGAGCAGCGACTGCCACGAGCCGAGATCGTTCCAGCGGAAGCCGGCCGGGACCATGGCAATGTCCTTGGCGCGCTCCATGATGGCGTAGTCGATCGAGGTCGACGGGATGGCCGAGTAGAGTTCCAGCGCCATGTAAAGGCCCGAGAGATCGCTGGTTGCCGCCTTGTAGGCAGCTTCGGTCGCCTGCCAGATTTTCGGCTCATAGGCCGCTAAGGCGTCGCGCATGGCGCCGGCGCGGAACAGGAAGATGCCGGTGTTCCAGTAGAAATTGCCGGCGTCGAGATAGGCCTGCGCGGTGGCGAGATCCGGCTTCTCGACAAAGCGCGAGACGTCGAACACGCCCGCCCTGTCCGCCCCAACCTCGATATAGCCGTAGCCGGTCTCGGGCTGGGTTGGCTTCAGGCCGAACACCACGAGCCGCCCGGCATTTGCCGCGACCGCGCCCGCCTCGATGCTTTGCCAGAACTGAGCGGTCGTCGAGATCTCATGGTCGGACGGCACCACCAGCACCAGCTCGTCGCCATATTCGGAGAGCGTGCGCAGGCTTGCCAGCGCGACGGCGGCGGCCGTGTTGCGGCCCGTCGGCTCGAACAACGGTCCGCCGCCCTTGAGATCAACGCCGGCAAGGTCGGCATGGACGCGCTCGGCGTGACGTTCCGCGGCGATCAGGAAGATCGGCGTCTCGCCGTCCGGCCGCGCCGCCAGCCGGCGCAAGGTCCTGGCCAGCATCGAGCCATCGCCGGAAAAATCGTGGAACTGCTTGGGGTTGTCCTCGCGCGACAGCGGCCATAGCCGCGACCCGACGCCGCCACTCATGACGAAACTGACGATGCGCTGAGGCAAGATTCGGGACTCCAGGCGGCCGGAGAACTCGTTTTAGCGGCGTCATGGTTGGTCACACAAGGCTGGAACTCGCCTTTCACGAACTGCCTCAACCCGCTGCCGTCCCGACCGGCGCGACGAAAGCCGACGAAATGCGACAGAAGTGCTGCCATTGCCGCTTGCAGTATCGAAAAGCGGCGGCTATAAGCCCGCCGTCTGGTCACGGAGTGTAGCGCAGTCTGGTAGCGCACCTCGTTCGGGACGAGGGGGTCGCAGGTTCAAATCCTGCCACTCCGACCAGAAGAAACAAGCACTTGGATGCTTGCAATCCCGCGCGCCTCGTTGACTTTTTTCGTGGAACAGTGAGCCGATTGGCTTGTGCCGCCTATTGTGCTCGACAGCCGGCCCTTACTTTGACCTAATGGCGTACTGTCCTGGGTTCGTGGAGCGCGGAACCCGCAGAGCGGCTGAGAGAATGACATTCAAGCCTACAGCCATTTTGATCGCGACGCTGCTTCTGGCAGCAGGCTGCTCATCGACCACCGCGTCGATCAGCCCGGCGAAATACGACAAGATGAACTGCGCCGAGCTCAACAATGCGGTGGGCGACACCGCCACGGATATTTCGCGTACCGCAATCGCCCGCGGCAAGGTCGCCAATACCAGCGTGCCGAACTGGCTGCTCGGCGGCGAACGTGTGAAGGCAGTGGTTGCCAATCGCGAAACCGTCCGGATCGAACGGCTGCAGCAACAGCAGCAGGTGATCGTCACGGCCAGAAAGCAAAGGTGCCCCTCCGCGCAGTGAGCCGGCGCCCGGTCGGGCTCGCCCCGCCTCAAGCGCTGATGCGGAACCGTGTTGAATCGATCGCCGCGTTCATCAGCGTCTGCGTGTAGGCCTCGCGCGGGTTGTCGAAGATTTCCTGCGTCGGTCCTTCCTCGACGATCTTTCCCTGCTTCATCACGATGATGTAGTCGGCCATGGCGCGCACCACAGCGAGGTCGTGGCTGATGAAGAGGTAGGACAGCTCGTGGTCGGCTTGCAGCTTGCGCAGCAATTCCACGATCTGCTTCTGCACCGAGCGGTCGAGCGCCGAGGTCGGCTCGTCCAGCACCACCACTTTCGGCTTCAAGATCATGGCGCGGGCAATGGCGATGCGCTGGCGCTGGCCACCGGAGAATTCGTGCGGATAGCGGTTGCGGGCGTTGGGATCGAGGCCGACCTCGCGCAACGCCTCGACGGCGCGCTGGTCGCGCTGCTTGCCGGTCAGCGAAGGCTCATGCACCAGAAGGCCCTCGGTGATCACCTGGCCGACGGTCATGCGCGGCGACAACGAACCGAACGGGTCCTGGAAGACGAGCTGCAATTCGCGCCTGAGCGGCCGCATCGCCTGGCGATCGGCTCCTGAGATGTCGCGGTCGCCGAAGCGGATGACGCCGTCGCTGGGCAAGAGCCTGAGCAGCGCGCGGCCGAGCGTCGACTTGCCCGAACCGGATTCGCCGACGATGCCGATCGTCTGGTTGCGCTTCAGCCTGACCGAGATCTTGTCCACCGCGCGCAGCATCAGCGGCTCGCCGCCGAGGAAGCCGCCGCCGATCTTGAAGACGACTTCGACATTTCGGCCTTCGAGCAGCACCGGCGAATTGGCCGGCGGCGCCGCCTTGCTGCCGGTCGGCTCGGCCGCGAGCAGCATTTTGGTGTAGGCATGCTGCGGATTGGCGAAGAGCGCTTCCGCCGCGCCCTCCTCCACCACTTCGCCCTGGCGCATGACATAGACCCGGTCGGCGAAACGGCGCACGATGCCGAGGTCGTGGGTGATGAAGACGATCGCCATGCCGAGCTTGCGCTGCAGTTCGGCCAGCAGCATCAGGATCTGCGCTTGGATGGTGACGTCGAGCGCTGTCGTCGGCTCATCTGCGATCAGGATGTCGGGATCGTTGGCGAGAGCCATGGCGATCATGACGCGCTGACGCTGGCCGCCCGACATTTCGTGCGGGTAGGATTTCATGCGCCGCTCGGGATCGGGGATGTGCACCAGCCTGAGCAGCTTCAGCGCTTCTTCGCGCGCCGCCGGCCCGGAGAGCCCGCGGTGCCGGCGGATCGGCTCGATCAGCTGGTTGCCGATGGTGTAGAGCGGGTCGAGCGAGGTCATCGGCTCCTGGAAGATCATGCTGATCTTGCGGCCGCGCACCTTGTTGAGCTCGCTCTTCGACAGGGTCAGAAGGTTCTGGCCACGGTAGTCGACATGGCCGGTCGCCTCGCCATTGGAGGACAAGAGGTTCATCGCCGCCATCATCGTCTGGCTCTTGCCGGAGCCGGATTCGCCGACGACGGCGACGGTCTCGCCCGCCTTCACGTTGATACTAATGCCTTTGACCGCCTCCACCGTGCCGTCGAGGGTCTGGAAGCGGACGCGCAGGTCCTTGACGCTGAGGATCGTTTCGGTGGCCATGTCAGCGGTCCTTCGGATCAAGCGCGTCGCGCAGGCCGTCGCCGACGAAGTTCAGGGCAAACAGCGTCGAGACGAGGAAGAAAGCCGGGAACAACAGCAGCCAGTTGGCGTAGCCGATGTTCTTGGCGCCGACCGAGATCAGCACGCCCCAGCTGGTCATCGGCTCCTGCACGCCGAGGCCAAGGAAGGAAAGAAAACTTTCCAGGATGATGACCTGCGGCACAAGCAGCGTCATGTAGATGACGACCGGGCCAAGCAGGTTGGGGATGACATGGCGCAGCAGGATGCCGCGCTGACCGACGCCCATCGCTTCCGCCGCCTGGACATATTCCTGCCTTCGGATCGACAGCGCCTGGCCGCGCACGATGCGCGCCATGTCTAGCCACAGCACAGCCCCCACCGCCAGGAACATCAGCACGAAGTTGCGGCCGAAGAACACCACCAGCATGATGACGAAGAAGATGAAGGGCAGCGAATAGAGCACGTCGACGATGCGCATCATCACCTCGTCGACCCGGCCGCCGGCAAACCCGGCGGTCGCGCCGTAGATGACGCCGATGACACCGGCGACGACGCCGGCGAGCAGGCCGATGGCGAGCGAAATGCGCCCGGCCATCAGTGTTCGCGAAAGCAGGTCGCGGCCGGTGTTGTCAGTGCCGAAGTAGAAATATTGCTGCTTGATGGCCGAGCTCATCGTCACTTCGAGCCCATCGGCCGACTTGTTCTCGATCCTGGTGTCGTCGAAGGCGTCGGAACGGTCGAGATAGCGGATGTTGCGGTCGTCGATCGGCTTGGTCGAGGTGACGGTGACGATGACGCGGTTGCCGTCCTGGTGCCATTCCTTGATGTTGGCGCGCATGCGCTTGATGGCATCGGTGAGCGCACCCTGGATCATGTCGGGCTTCGGATAGGCCGACAGGCTCGGCGGCATGCGCACATAGTCGCCGTAGATGGTGGTGTATTCGTGCGGCACGACCATTGGGCCGAACACGCTGATGACGGTGATGAAAGCCAGGTAGTAGAGGCTGAACATCGCGGCGCGGTTGCGCTTCAGCCGCGCCCAGGCATTGCCCCAGAGCGAACGGCCGACGATCGGCTCGGGCACGGCGACGGCGAGATCAGTCATAGCGCACCCTCGGATCAACCACCGCGTAGAGAAGATCGACGATCAGGTTGAAGACGATGGTGAAGAGCGCGATCACCACCACGGTTCCCATGACCAGCGTGTAGTCGCGGTTGAGCGCGGCATCGACGAAATAGCGGCCGACGCCGGGAATGGAAAAGATCGTCTCGACAATGATCGAGCCGGTGAGCAGGGCCGCGGCTGCCGGGCCGGTGAAGGAGACGATCGGCAGCACGGCGCCGCGCAGCGCGTGCTTGACCACCACCGACCAGTCGGAGAGACCGAGAGCGCGGGCGGTGCGGATGTGGTGGGAGCGCAGGCTCTCGATCATCGAGCCGCGCATCAGGCGGGCGACGATGGCGATCTGCGGCAAGGCCAACGTCAGCACCGGGCCGACCTTGTTGATCAAGGCGCCGTCGCCCCAGCCGCCGATCGGCAGGAGCTTCCAGGACAGCCCGAAGACAAGCTGGATCACCGGCGCGATGACGAAGGTCGGGATGGTGCTGCCGGCAGTGGCGAGCGCAATCACCGAATAGTCGGCGATTTTGTTCTGGTTGAGCGCCGCGATCGTACCCAGGATCGAGCCCACAATCAGCGCCAGCACCAATGCCGACGTGCCGAGCTGAACGGAGATCGGCAGACCCTTGGCGAAGAGTTCGGTGACGGTGAAATCCGGCAGGTTGTAGCTCGGGCCGAAACTGCCACGCAAAAGATTGCCGAGATAGTGGAGATATTGCAGCCAGAGCGGATCGTTGAGGCCGAACTGGGCTTCGAGATTGGCCCTGATCTCGGGGCTCAGGCCCCTCTCCTGGTTGAACGGGCCGCCAGGGGCGACGCGGATCAGGAAGAACGCCACCGTCACGATGACTAACAGCGTCGGGATGGCGGTCAACAACCGCCGGAAGACATAACGCAGCATCGGCGCCCCGCTTGAGCCAGGGCGACGGCTCTCCAGACGAGATCGTGGCGCGCTGGCATCTCTGATCTTCGCACCGGGGCAGTCGAAAATCCAATCCGACTTTCGGCCCGGCACGACGACAGACCGTGTCGCCGCCCTCAAAAAGAGAGCGGCGGCACGGCCAAGGTTACTTGTCAGTCCTTGGAGATGAAGCGGGACGGATGAATGTCCATCACATTGTCATCGAAGCCATGCAGCTTCGAGGAAACGATGTCGTGATAGCTGTAGTAGAGCAGCGGGATCTGGCCGACGTCGTCGACGAGGATGCGCTCGGCCTCAGCGAGGTCCTTCATGCGCTCTTCCGGCTTGCCGCCGGCGGCTGCCGCCTTGTCCATCGCGGCTTCGTAGGCCGAGCTGTTGTAGTTCGAGTAGTTGTTGCCGCTCGCCTTGCGTGAGATGCCGAGGAAGGTCTCAGGATCCTTGTAGTCGGCGATCCAGGCGGCGCGAGCGACGTCGTAATTGCCCTTCTGCTCGAGGAAGCCGTAGTGGGTCTTGGTGTCGGTGTTGAGCAGCGTGACCTCGACGCCGAGCGGCTTCAGCTGTTCCTGGATAGCAACCGCCGTATTCTTATGGTTTTCCGAGGTGTTGTAACGGATTTCCATCTTCAGCGGATGCTCGGGCGTGTAGCCGAGCTTCTCCAGGATCTTCTTGGCCGCGTCCTCGCGGTCGATCTGCGGCATGTCGGCGTATTTGGCCAGCGACGGCGTGTAGCCCTCGATGCCCGGAGGCACCATTGAATATCCAGGCAGCATCGAGTTCTGCCAGACCTTCTCGGCCAGGAAGTCGCGATCGATCGCCATCGAGATGGCGTTGCGCAGCTCGACATTGTCCCACGGCGCCTTGTCGGTCTTGACCGCATAATAATAGGTGCCGAGATATGGCCCGACACGGACCTGGTCACCAAATTTGGCTTTGAGATCGGCGAGCTGCTCGGTCGGCAGGTCACCATAGCTGTCGAGCTCGCCAGCCTCGAAGCGCTTCATCGCCGACGAGCGATCCTCGGTCGGGATGTAGTTCACCACGTCGAGCTTGACGCTCGCTGCGTCCCAGAATTTCGGATTCTTGACCATCTTGAGATGGTCGTTGGGCACCCATTCGGCCAGCGTATAGGCGCCGTTGGAAACCAGCTTGCCGGGCTTGATCCAATCGGCGCCGAGCTTGTCAATGGAAGCCTTGTTGACCGGATAGGTCGCCTGATGGGTCAGCATCTCCAGGAAATAAGGCGTCGGCGCCTTCAGCGTGACTTCAAGCGTGTTGGCGTCGATCGCCTTCACGCCCATATCCTCGGCCTTGCCTTTCTTGGTGTTGAAGTCCTCGGCGCCCTTCACCGGATAGAGCATCGAGGCGTATTCCGCGGCGGTGGCCGGATCTTCCAGCCGATGGAACGAATAGACGAAGTCGTCCGCCGTCACCGGGGTGCCGTCCGACCAGAGGCCGTCCTTGCGCAGCTTGAAGGTGTAGACGGTGCCGTCGTCGGACACTGTCCAGCTTTCGGCGGCGCCCGGAATGAGGTTCGTCTTCTGGTCGTGCATGACGAGGCCCTGGAACAGGTCGCGTATGATATCGGCTTCGTAGGTCGTCGACGTCTTGTGTGGATCGACCGTCTCCGCCTCCGCGGCGCTGCCGCGGTTGTAGACGGTTTCGGCGAAAGCATGGGTGTAAAAGGAGCCCGTGGCCAGAGCCAAGGTGGTGGCGAACGCCGTCGCCTTCAGCATGTTTTTCAGCATGAAGTTCTCCCTGTCGGCGCAGCCCCTCAGCCGCGCCTTAAGTGTTGACGCCCCGGACCCGTTGAAACGGCCCCTTTCAGGCGTGCCGCCGGTCCCTTCCGGCTGCTGGTGGCTGGAGACTAGACAGAGCGGAATCTTATTTCAACCATTGCCTGCTTGACGCAAAGTGAACGTCATCACGCTAAAACAGCGAAAACTAACGTTATAAACCTACCTTCAACTTGGCACACCCGCCGGTTGTTCGACGCGTTTTCTGTTTTTGCAGGCGGGGTTTGGCATTCTCCGCAACATGCTGAAAAACCGAAAATTCCTTGCTTCGTGCTGTCGTTTCCGGGCGGATGCCACGGGCACATCGGCAGTCGAATTCGCCATGCTTGCGCCGGTCTTCATCCTGCTTTTGCTCGGCATGGTTGCATACGGAATCTATTTCGGCGCCAGCCATTCTGTGCAGCAGATCGCCGCCGATGCGGCGCGAACGGCGATCGCCGGCCTCAACCAGACCGAGCGGCAGGCACTGGTCACTGATTTCATCGCGCATGACGTCTCCGGCTACCCCTTCGTCGATCCTAACAAGCTGACCGTCAATGCAAAGGACAGTGTCGCCGATGGCAGCCAGTTCGTCGTCTCCGTCACCTATGATGCGCGCAACCTGCCGATCTGGAACCTGTTCAGGACGCTGCCGCTGCCGGGTACGACGATACAGCGCCAGTCGACGATTCGTGTCGGAGGCATATGATGTCCATCAAGGGGGGATTGATGGCGGCGACGAGGAGGCTCGTCGCCGACCGTAGCGCGAATTTCGCCGTGATGACGGCGCTGTGCACGCCAGTCGCGCTGGCGCTGACCGCCTTCGCGATCGACGAAGGTTCCCTTTACAACGAGCGCCGTGCCGCGCAGTCGATCGTCGATCTCGCCGCCATCACCGCGGCCTCGAACATCCCCAATGCCCAGCAGGCGGTGCTGACGACGCTCGCCGACAACGGCATCACCTCGGTCGCGGTGCAGCAACAAGGCACCAACGTGGCGCCAACCGCCACCAAGGCGGTCGTCCAGATCGTGCCGGGGCGCTACACCGGCGTCAGCACCATTGCCGCCGGCAACCGGTTCGAGGCGGGCAAGCTGCCCTACAATGCCGTGCAGGTGTCGCTGAAGAAGCAAGGCACGCTCTATTTCGCCGGCTCGATCATGGCGCCGCCCACACTCGGCACGACGGCCATCGCCAGCGCGCAGCCGCAGGCAGCTTTCTCGGTCGGCTCGCGACTCGCCAGTCTCAATGGCGGCATTCTCAACGCGCTTATCGGCAGCCTTCTCGGCGGCAACATCTCGCTCAGCGTGATGGACTACAATTCGCTGATCTCGGCCGATGTCGACGTGCTCTCCTTCGTCGACCAACTTGCCGTGCAGCTCAGGCTGACCGGCGTTTCCTATTCGGACGTGCTCGCCTCGAAGGCGACGGTCGGCCAGATCGCCACCGCCATGGCCAACGTGCCGGGGCTGGACCGTACGGCCAAGATCGCATTGCAGACCATGGCTTCCAGCGCCACCAATACTGTCAAGATTCCGCTCAGCACTCTCGTCGACCTTGGCCCGGTGGGCGGCCTGGGCCTTGGACAGAAACCCGCCGGGCTGTCGGTCGAGGCCAGCGCGCTCAGCATGTTGACGGCGGCGGCGGCTTTGGCCAACGGCACGAACCAGGTCGCGGTCAATCTCGGCGCTACCATACCGGGGCTGGCATCGACGACGCTTGCCATCGCCATCGGCGAGCCCATGCAGAACTCGCCCTGGCTCGCGGTGGGGGAATCAGGCACCGTGGTGCGCACGGCGCAGACACGCATCAAGCTCAACGCCAGCGTCACCGTCGGCAATTCCAATCTCGGCGGCGGCATCAATCTGCTTGCCGTCAACCTGCCGCTCAATGTCGAGGTCGCCTATGCCGAGGCCAAGCTGACCGATATCACCTGTCCGACCGGCCCCTCCAGCATCAAGGTCTCGATCGCCACGCAACCAGGAGTCGTCGAGGCTCATCTGGCCGACAGCAACGCCAGTGGTTTCGCGGACTTCACCAAGCCGCAATCCTTCTCCGACGCCGAGATCGCGGATGTCAGCCTCAAGCTGTTGCTGATCAACCTCAACCTGCTGCAGATCAAAGGATCGTCGGCCTTTTCAATCACCAACATGGCGCCGACCACGCTGACCTATAGTGCCACCGACATCGCCAACAAGGCGATCAAGACGGTGTCGACAAGGAACCTGACGCAGTCGCTGACGACATCGTTGATCAACAAACTGTCGTTGTCGGTCAACGCGCTGGGGCTCGGCCTCGATGTGACCGCCCTGCTCGGCGCGGTCAAGCCGGCGGTGACAACGCTGCTCAACGGCGTGACCGCGCCGGTCGACAGCCTGGTCTACAACGTGCTTGGGACACTGGGCGTGCATGTCGGCGAGGCCGATGTGCGCGTGACCGGCGCGACATGCGGCCGCTCGGTCCTCGTCCAGTAGGCCGCTATCAGCCAATCCTTCCGACAAAACTGCCCAAGGGCGGCAACGCCAGCGCGCTCTCCTCGACAACGCCGCCAAGAACGCCCGCGACATCAACGGCAAGAGCCGTTATCTCGACATCCCCGATCTCGGCCGGCAGCGCCCAGTTCGCCGGCTCCGCGGCGAAGTTGAAAACGCACAGCAATCTCTCGTCTTCCTGCTGGCGGATGAAGGCCAGCACATCGCCCTCGGCCTCGAGAAAACGGATGGAGCCGGCGATCAGTGCCGGATGACGCTTGCGCAGCGCAAGGATCGAACGGTAGGCCGCGAGCACGGAACCGCCTTCGCCATCCTGAATGTCGACCGCGCGGCCGCGATGCGCCAGCGGCACGGGCAGCCAGGGCTTGGCCGTCGAGAATCCGGCATTTTCCGCCTCCGCCTGCCAGACCATCGGCGTGCGGCAGCCGTCCCTGCCCTTCACGCCCGGCCAGAAACGGATGCCGACGGGATCGCGCAGATCCTCATAAGCCAGCTCGGCTTCCTCCAGCCCCAGTTCCTCGCCCTGATAGAGGCAGATCGAGCCGCGCAGGCATGACAGCAGCGCGATCGAGAACTTCGCCACCGCGTCCGGGCTCTCGCCGGGCCGCGTCCAGCGGCTGACATGGCGCACGACGTCATGGTTGGAGAAGGCCCAGCAGACCCAGCCGTCCGGGGCGGTCGTCTCGAACGCCTCCACGCAGCCGCGCACATGGGCGGCGGAAAATTGCGGGCTGAGCAGGTCGAAAGTGTAGCACATCTGCAATTTGTCGCCGCCGGAGACATAGGCGGCGAGCGTCTGCAGCGAACGCTCCTCGTCGCCCACCTCGCCGACCGCGGCGCGGTCCGGATATTCGTCGAGCAGCGCGCGGAAGCGTTTCAGGAAGTCGAGATTCTCGGGACGCGTCTTGTCGAAGAGATGCTCCTGGAAGGCATAGGTGCTGGTCGCACCGTTGGTGCCGGCGACGCTCGCGGCCAAAGGCGGGTTGTCGCGCAGCCAGCGGTCGTGGACATAGTAGTTGACGGTGTCCAGCCGAAAACCGTCGACGCCGCGCTCCAGCCAGAAGCGCACGGTGTCGAGCAGCGCATCCTGGACCTTCGGATTGTGAAAGTTGAAATCCGGCTGCGCGGCGAGGAAATTGTGCATGTAGTACTGCCGGCGGGTGGCGTCCCACTCCCAGGCGGGGCCGCCGAATAGCGATTGCCAATTGTTGGGCGCGCTGCCGTCCGGCTTCGCATCGGCCCAGACGTACCAGTCAGCCTTGGCATTGTCGCGGCTGGCGCGGCTTTCGACGAACCATTCATGCTTGTCGGAAGAATGCGAGATCACCTGGTCGATGATGAGCTTCAGGCCGAGCCGGTGCGCCTCGGCGATGAGCGCGTCGAAATCCTCTGGCGTGCCGAACATCGGATCGACGTCGCGATAGTCGGACACGTCATAGCCCATGTCGGCCATCGGCGACTTGAAGAAGGGCGACAACCAGACCGCGTCGGCGCCGAGAGAGGCGACATGCGCAAGCCTGGCCGTGATGCCATTGAGGTCACCGCTGCCGTTGCCGGTCGTGTCCTGGAAGGAGCGCGGATAGACCTGGTAGATGACGCAGCCGCGCCACCATTCACTCCCCCGCTCCGCATTCTCGTCAGCCATTAGAACCCTTCCTGCTGCGCGCTTTAGCGGCACGTTGCTCGATCATGAAATTGACGCTGCGTCCGGAGAGCGGTCGCGCGATGTCGTCAGGCTGCGCTTCGATTGCGGGGCGCCATTCAAAACCCTCGCGCGCAGGCAAGGAGAAGACGCATTGGCGGCGGTCGCCATTGACGAGGATCGCGAGGCGCTCGCCCTGGCTATCGCCGAGCAGCATGACGAGGCGATGTCGGCCGGCTTCGTTCCAGTCGGACTCGCCGAGCGGTACGCCGGTCTCGGTGAGCCAGGCCACGTCGGGAAATTCTCCACCATCGGCGGGCTCACCGGTTAGGAAGCGTGTGCCCGCCAGCGCAGGAAAGGCCCGGCGCAGCGCGGCAAGCGACGCTGTGTATTGCTCCAACGCCTGATCGCGGCCGGCCCAGTCGAGCCAGGTGATGGCGTTGTCCTGCGCATAGGCGTTGTTGTTGCCTAGCTGCGTGCGGCCGAACTCGTCGCCGGCCGTCAGCATGATGGTGCCGCGCGAGGCAAAGAGGGTGGCGAGCAACGCGCGCCGGTCGTTGGAGCGGGCCAGGCTGATCGCCTCGTCGTCCGTCTCGCCTTCGGTGCCGTTGTTCCAGGACAGATTGTCGTTATGGCCGTCGCGGTTCTGTTCGCCATTGGCCTCGTTGTGCTTGCGCTCATAGGCGACGATATCGGCGAGCGTCATGCCGTCATGCGCGGCGATGAAGTTGACCGTTCGGGTCGTCGGACGGCTGTCCCTGCCGAAGACGTCGGAGGAGCCGGCAAGCCGTGTCGCCAGCGCACCGATCGCGCCGGCGTCGCCGCGCCAAAAGCGCCTGACATCGTCGCGGTAACGGTCATTCCATTCCAGATAGGGCGGGCGGAAATTGCCGAGCTGGTAGCCGTTCGGGCCGATATCCCAGGGCTCGGCGATCAGCACGCGGTCGGCGAGCACGGGATCGCCGGCTATAGCCTGCAGCAGCGGCGCTTCCGGATCGAAGGCGCCATCGACGCGACCGAGCACCGGCGCCAGATCGAAGCGGAAGCCGTCGACGCCGGCGAAGCGGACGAAGTGTCGGAGCGTGTCGAGCACCATCTCGCGCACCACCGGATGATCGCAGGCTACCGTGTTGCCGGTGCCAGTGTCGTTGACCAGTTGGCCATCCGGCTGATGCCCGTAGTAAGCCAGCGCATCGAGCCCGCGCAGCGACAGCGTCGGCCCGAGCCGGTCGCTCTCCCCGGTATGGTTGAAGACGAGGTCGAGTATGGTGCCGATGCCAGCCTCGCGCAGCGCGGCGACGGTGTCGCGCAACTCCCTCAGACCACCCGGCACCAGGCGCGGGTCGAGCGCCATGAAGGTAACGGGGTTGTAGCCCCAGGCGTTGCTTAAGCCCAATGGCGGCAGGTGCCGCTCGTCGATCGACGCGGTGACCGGCATCAGCTCGACGGCCGAGACGCCGAGACGCTTCAGGTGCTCGATGATGGCGGGATGGGCGAGCGCCGCGATGGTGCCCCGCTGCGCTTCCGGGATGTCGGGATGGAGCCTGGTGAAGGAGCGGACATTCAGTTCGTAAATCAGGCCGCCGGGATTGAAGAGGGGCGGCAAAGGCGCCACCGCCTCAAGCGGCGCCACCACTATCGCCTTGGGCATCAGGGGTGCGGTGTCGGCGCCCTCGTTGCGCTTGGCGGCAAGCCGCCAATGGTATTGGTAGGGACGATCGATCTCGACGGCGTAGGGATCGGTGAGCAGCTTGTCGGGATCGGACCACAGGCCGCGTTCCGGCGCATAGTCGCCATCGGCGCGGAAGCCGTAGCGGCAGCCGCTACCAAGGCCGGAGACAAGGAGCGCGCGCACGCCCTCGCCTTCCGACTTCAACTCCAGCCGGTCGATCTCGCGCGCACCGCTGTCGTCGAAAAGCGAGACCCAGAGGCGCCGCGCCGATGAGGACCAGGCGGCAAAGCGGATGCCTTCGGCGGTGATGGTGGCGCCGAGGGTCATGTAGGCTCCCCCTTCTCCCCCTGTGGGAGAAGGTGTCGCCGAAGGCGACGGATGAGGGGTGCTCCAGCTTGGCGACGACGGCGATCCGGCCAGCACCCCTCATCCGTCTCGGCGCTACGCGCCGATCCACCTTCCCCCACAAGGGGGGAAGGAAAGGCGCGCCCCGCCACCCTCAAGTAATCACGCTCGGCTTGTTGCGGCCGGTGTGGCTCTTGATGCCGGCGATGTCGTCGGCGGCGGCGATCAAGTCGGCGAGTGCTTCCTGCGTGTCGAGGTCGTGCCTGGCCTTGTCCGGTTCGTAGCGCTCGATATAGACGCGCAGCGTCGCGCCAGAGGTGCCGGTGCCGGAGAGGCGCAGCACGACGCGCGAGCCGCCTTCGAACAATATCCGGATGCCCTGGTTCTTGCTCACCGAGCCGTCGACCGGATCGTGATAGGCAAAATCGTCGGCCTTGGCGATCTTCAAGCCGCGCACGCTCGTTCCGGGCAGCGAACCGAGCTTGGCGCGCAGCTCATCCACCAGCGCGTTGGCGCGGTCGCTCTCGACCTCCTCATAGTCGTGGCGCGAATAGTAGTTTCGGCCGTAGGTCGCCCAGTGCTCGGTGACGATCTGCTTGCAGCTCTCGCCGCGCGCGGCGAGGATGTTGAGCCATAGAAGCACCGCCCAAAGGCCGTCCTTCTCGCGCACATGGTTGGAGCCGGTGCCGGCGCTTTCCTCGCCGCAGATCGTCGCCATGCCGGCGTCGAGCAGGTTGCCGAAGAACTTCCAGCCGGTCGGTGTCTCGTAGATGCCGATGCCGAGCTTTTCGGCGACGCGGTCGGCGGCGCCGCTGGTCGGCATCGAGCGAGCGATGCCCTTCAGGCCGTCCTTGTAGCCCGGCGCCAGTTTGGCATTGGCGGCGAGCATCGCGACCGAATCCGAGGGCGTGACGAAGATGCCTTTGCCGATGATCAGGTTACGGTCGCCGTCGCCGTCTGAGGCCGCGCCGAAATCCGGCGCGTCGGGTCCCATCATCTCGTCATAGAGATGTTTTGCATGCACCAGGTTCGGATCCGGATGATGGCCGCCGAAATCGGGCAGCGGCTTGAAGTTGCGGCAGGTGCCGTCCGGCGCGCCGAGCCGGCGTTCGAGGATCTCCTTGGCATAGGGACCGGTCACCGCGTGCATGGCATCGAAACGCATGCGGAAGCCGGACTTAAAGAGCTTCCTCAGCGCCTCGAAGTCGAAGAGGCTCTCCATCAACTCGGCATAGTCCTTGACCGGGTCGATGATCTCGACGGTCATGTCGCCCGCCTTGACGGTGCCGATCGTGTCGATGTCGATCTCGCCGATATCGGCGATCTTGAAGCTCTTGATCTCCTTCGACCTGGCGAAGATCGCGTCGGTGACCTTCTCCGGCGCCGGGCCGCCATTGCCGGCATTGTATTTGATGCCGAAATCCTCGTGCGGGCCGCCGGGATTGTGGCTGGCCGACAGGATGATGCCGCCGAATGTCTTGTATTTGCGGATGACGTTGGAGGCGGCGGGCGTCGAGAGAATGCCGCCCCGGCCGACCATCACCTTGCCGAAGCCGTTGCCGGCGGCAATGGCGATGGCCTTCTGGATGACCTCGCGGTTGTAGAAGCGGCCGTCGCCGCCGATCACCAGCGTCTTGCCCTCAAAACCGTCCAGCGCGTCGAAGATCGATTGGATGAAGTTCTCGGCATAGTGCTCCTGCTGGAACACCGGCACCTTCTTGCGCAGGCCGGACGTGCCGGGCTTCTGGTCGGTATAGGGTTTGGTGGGGACGGTTTTTATCATGCCTCAGGCAGCCCTTTTCGAATGCAGCAAGCGATAGAGTTCGACGTATCTTTCGGCGCTCTTGTCCCAGGAGACATCGGCCTTCATGCCCTGGCGCTGGATCGAAGCCCAGGTCGCCGGGCGAGCATGCTGCTCGACCAGCCGCTGGATCGCATGGAGCATCGCGCCGCCATTGTTGGGCGCGAACTGGAAACCGGTGGCGACGCCAGCCGACAACGCCGCCTCGTTGGCGTCGATGATGGTGTCGGCCAAGCCGCCGGTCCTGGCGACGACCGGCACGCAGCCGTAGCGCAGGCCGTAGAGCTGGGTCAGCCCGCAGGGCTCGAAACGCGAGGGTATGATTATGGCGTCGCAGCCGCCCTGCATGACATGCGACAGCCCCTCGTCGTAACCGACGACGACGCCGACACGGCCGCGATGCCGCGCGGCGGCGGCAAGCAGCGTGCCTTCGAGGCCGGCATCGCCCGAGCCGAGAATGGCGAGGCGCGCGCCGGCGGCGACGATGCCGTCGACGACCGCCGCCAGTATGTCCATGCCCTTCTGCCAGGTCAGCCGGCTGACGACGCAGACGATCGGGCTGCCATCCGCCTTCAGGCTGAAGCGCTCCTCGACGGCCTTGCGGTTCTTGGCGCGGGCGGCAAGCGTTTCGGCCGAATAATTGGCGACCAGATGTTTGTCCGTCTGAGGGTTCCAGATGTCGACATCGATGCCGTTGACGATGCCGTAGAGGTCGGTGGCCCGCATGTTGATCAGGCCGTCGAGGCCCATGCCGAACTCCGGCGAGCGGATTTCCTGCGCATAGGTCGGGCTCACCGTTGTGATGGCCCAGGCCGCCTGCAGACCGGCCTTGAGGAAGCCAACGCCACCATAATATTCAACGCCGTCGAGCTGCATGGCCACGGCCGGCAGGCCGAGCTCGCCGAAGATTCCAGCCCCGAACTGCCCCTGGAAGGCGAGGTTGTGCACGGTGATCAGCGACGGCAGGCCGACGGCCTTGCCGTAGCGCATATAGGCAAGCGTCATCGCCGACTGCCAGTCATGGGCATGAACGATGTCCGGCTGGTAACCAGAGATCGCGCCGCCGGCAATGTCGCCGCCGACCTGGCTCAGCGCCGCGAAGCGCCGCCAATTGTCCGGCCAGTCGGCGCCGGATGCGGTGCCGTAAGGGCCGCCCTGGCGATCGAAGAGATGCGGCGCGTCCAAAACGAAGAGATCGAGGTCGCCGATCTTGACGGCATGGATCGAAGCCTTGCCGCCCTGCAGCAACGGATACTGGTACACGGGTTTCTTCTTTGCGAAGGCAGCCATCACGACAGGATAGCCGGGAACCAGCGTGCGCATCGCCACGCCCTTCCCGGCCAGCGCGATCGGCAGGGCGCCGGTCACGTCGGCAAGCCCGCCGGTCTTGATCAGCGGGAAGATTTCGGGCGTGACCGACAGAACCTGCATGCGCTCCACATTCCGATCTCAACGTGACAGGTCAAAGTGACAATCTGTTGATCAAGCCGTCAACCCGATAGGGTTGATCGGCAGGTCGACAGCTTATTGATCGACCCCTATGGGGTCGACAACTTGTTGATCATGTCCTGCGTGATCAGGCAGATGCCCTTTTCCGATACGCGAAAACGCTTGGCGTCGAGGGCCGGATCCTCGCCGACCACCAGCCCCTCGGGGATCTGCACGCCATGGTCGATGACGACGCGCTTGAGGCGCGCGTTGCGGCCGACAGTCACGTCGGGCAGCATCACCACCTCCTCCAGCTTCGAATACGAATTAATGCGCGCGCCGGTGAAGATCAGGCTGCGGCGCAGCGAGGCGCCGGAGACGATGCAGTCGCCGGACACCAGCGAGGAGATCGCCTCGCCGCGGCGGCCATCCTCGTCATGCACGAACTTTGCCGGCGGCTTCAATTCCGCATAGGTCCAGATCGGCCAGTCGCGGTCATAAAGGTCGAGCTCGGGCGTGATATCAGTCAGGTCGATATTGGCTTCCCAATAGGCATCGACGGTTCCGACGTCTCGCCAGTAGGGCTCGGACTCATGCGAGGAGCGCACGCAGGATTTGGCGAAGCGGTGGGCGATCGCCTTACCGTGCTGGACGATATAGGGGATGATGTCCTTGCCGAAGTCGCGGCTGGAGCCGGGCTCGGCGGCGTCGCGGCGCAGCTGCTCCATCAGGAACTTGGTCTTGAAAACATAGATGCCCATCGAGGCGAGCGCGAATTCCGGCTTGTCCGGAATGCCCGGCGGATCGGCAGGCTTTTCGACGAAGGCGATGATGTTGTCCTTGGCATCGACATGCATGACGCCGAAGCCGGTCGCCTCCAGGCGCGGCACTTCCAGGCAGCCGACGGTGACGTCGGCCCCGGCATCGACATGCTGGCGCAGCATAAGTTCGTAGTCCATCTTGTAGATGTGGTCGCCGGCGAGGATGACCATGTATTCCGGCCCATAGGCCTCGATGATGTCGATGTTCTGGTAGACGGCGTCGGCAGTGCCTTCATACCATTGCGTTTCCGAAACGCGCTGCGACGCCGGCAGGATGTCGAAGCTCTCGTTTCGCTCTGGACGCAGGAAGTTCCAGCCGCGCTGCAGGTGGCGGATCAGCGAATGCGCCTTGTACTGGGTGGCGACGCCGAGGCGGCGGATGCCTGAGTTCAGCGCATTGGAGAGGGCGAAATCGATGATGCGCGTCTTGCCGCCGAAATAGACGGCGGGTTTGGCGCGCCGATCGGTCAGTTCCTTGAGGCGGCTGCCGCGGCCGCCGGCCAGCACATAGGCCATGGCGTCGCGCGCCAGCGGCTGGGTTCTTTTGATCTCTGCCATTTTGTTACCCTCCCAAACAAGCTGCCCGGACCGTTGCAAGGGCAGGATGAGACATCATCTGCTTCAGTCCGTGACGAATTCCAGCATGATCGTCGACAGCGGCGGCAGCAGCATCGTCGCCGATACGCCGCCCCCTTCCCCGCTCGCCTCGATCATGCCGCCATTGCCCATGCCGGAGCCGCCATAGTCGGCGGCATCCGTATTGATGATTTCGCGCCACTTTCCCGCCTTCGGCAGCGGCACGCGATAGTTCTCGCGCGGCACCGGCGTGAAATTGGAGATGACGGCGACCGGGTTGCCGTCCGGCGCGTTGCGCAGCCAGGCGAAGACCGAATTGTCGCGGTCGTCGACGATCAGCCAGGAAAAGCCCTCCGGCTCGCAGTCGCGCGCATGCAGGGCCGGGCGCGAACGGTAGAGGTAGTTCAGGTCGCGCACGGTCTGCCAGACGCCGCGATGCGGCGCGAATTCGAGCAGGTTCCAGTCGAGCGCGCGCGCCTCGCTCCACTCGCGGCGCTGGGCGAATTCCTGGCCCATGAACAGGAGCTTCTTGCCGGGATAGCCCCACATGAAGGCGTAATAGGCGCGCAGCGTCGCAAACTTCTGCCAGTCGTCGCCGGCCATCTTGTGGAGCAGCGTGCCTTTGCCGTGCACGACCTCGTCATGCGAGAGCGGCAGCACGAAGTTTTCCGAGAACGCGTAGACCAGGCCGAAGGTGATGTCGTTGTGGTGATGCTTGCGGAAGATCGGCTCCTTGGAAAGGTACTCCAGCGTGTCATGCATGAAGCCCATATTCCACTTGAAGCCGAAGCCGAGCCCGCCCTCATGCACGGGACGCGACACTTTCGGCCATGAGGTCGATTCCTCGGCGATCGTCATCACGCCGGGGTGGTGGCCGTAGAGCTCCTTGTTCATCTTCTGCAGGAAGCTGACGGCATGCAGGTTCTCGCGCCCGCCCTTCTCATTGGGGATCCATTCGCCCGCCTTGCGCGAATAATCGAGGTAGAGCATCGAGGCGACCGCATCGACGCGCAATCCGTCGACATGGTATTTCTCGGCCCAGAACAGCGCGTTGTTGACGAGGAACGACACCACCTCGCGGCGGCCGAAATTGTAGATCGCGGTGTTCCAATCCGGGTGAAAACCCTGTCGCGGATCGGCATGCTCGTAGAGCGCGGTGCCGTCGAATTGCGCCAGCCCGTGCTCGTCGACCGGGAAATGCGCCGGCACCCAGTCAAGAATGACGCCGATGCCGGCGCGATGCGCGCCGTCGACGAAGCGGGCGAAGCCGTCGGGGTCGCCGAAACGGGCCGTCGGCGCGTAAAGGCCGGTGGTCTGGTAACCCCAGGACGGATCGTAAGGATGCTCCGAGATCGGCAGGAACTCGATATGGGTGAAGCCGGTGTCGACCACGTAAGGGATCAGCCGCGCGGCGAGCTCGTCCCAGGAGAGGAACGTTCCGTCGTCGCGGCGCTGCCAGGAGCCGGCATGGACCTCGTAGATCGAGATCGCCTCGCGCCGGGGATCGGCCTTGCGCCAGTAGCCGCGATGCGCCTCGTCGCCCCACTGATGCGCCATCGGCGGCGCCGTCACCGAGGCGGTCGCCGGGCGCAGTTCCGATTCGAAGGCGAACGGGTCGGCCTTGAGCGGCAGGCGCACGCCGTCCGGTCCGATGATCTCGAACTTGTAGGGCTGGCCCGCGGCGAGATCGGGGATGAACAATTCCCAGATGCCGGTGTCCTTGCGGTCGCGCATGGTGTGGCGGCGCCCGTCCCAGTCGTTGAAGGCGCCGACCACGGAGACGCGCCTGGCATTGGGCGCCCAGACCGCGAAATGCACGCCGGTGGCGCCCTCATGATCGATGATGTGGGCGCCGAGCTTATCAAAGAGCCTAAGATGCGAGCCTTCGGCCATGTAATAGTCGTCCATCGGTCCCAGAACCGGGCCGAAGGAATAGGGATCGGTCAACCACCAGTCGCCGCCGGCATTCCTGGCGTGATAGCGCAGCGGCTGGCGCTTGCGGATCGAGACCTTGCCCTCGAAGAAGCCGGCATCGTCGCGGCGCGAGAGCTCGCCGGCCTCCTTGCCGGTCAGCGTATAGGCGGTGACGAATTCGGCGTTGGGCACGAAGCAGCGGGCGACGAAGCCCTTGCCGGCCTCCTGCACGCCCAGAACCGCGAAAGGATCGCCATGCGTCCCGGCGACAATCGCCGCGACATCGCCGGCAGGCGCCAGTCCGTCCGGCCCGCTTGTCGCAGCGGTCGCGCGCGGCTTCCTCATCAAGCGGTCGCCCTCCCCGGGCATCTTGTTCTGGCGCATGCCTTGGTGCGGCACGCGCCGTTCTTTGTCTTGGCGCATGTCGCGATCCCAAAACCGCTACGCACTTTTGGGCGGCATGCACTAACTTAGTCTTGATACATGCCGTGATTTGGGCGGCATGCACCGGGCCACATTCCTGGTGGCTCATGCAATCATATCAGACGGGCACGTTCCAGATGTCTTTCGCATATTGGCGGATCGTGCGGTCGGACGAGAACCAGCCGACGCGGGCGACGTTGTGGATTGCGCGCGCGTGCCAGTCGGGGCTGTTGCGCCAGACGGCGTCGACCTCGCGCTGGCAGGCGGCGTAGGAATCGAAGTCGGCCGCCACCATGAACCAGTCGCTCTGGTAGAGGCCGTTCATCAGGTCGCGATAGCGGCCGGGATCGTCGGGGGAGAAGACGCCGGAGGAAATGGCGGACACCGCCTGCGACAGCTCGGGCGAGGCCTCGATCACTTCGCGCGGGTTGTAGCCATTGTTGCGCCGCTCGGCGACTTCGGCGGTGGTGAGGCCGAAGATGAAGATGTTGTCGTCGCCGACATGTTCCTTGATCTCGACATTGGCTCCGTCGAGCGTGCCGATGGTCAGCGCGCCGTTGAGCGCGAACTTCATGTTGCCGGTTCCCGATGCCTCCATGCCGGCGGTCGAGATCTGCTCGGAGAGGTCGGCGGCCGGCATCATCACCTCGGCCAGGCTGACATTGTAGTTCGGCACGAAGACAACTTTCAGCAGGCCGCGCACCGACGGATCGCCGTTGATGACCTTCGCGACGTCGTTGGCCAGTTTGATGATCAGCTTGGCGTTGTGGTAGCTCGGCGCCGCCTTGCCGCCGAAGAACTTCACGCGCGGCATCCAGTCCCGCTCGGGATGCGAGCGGATCTGGTCGTAGAGCGCGATCGCCTCCAGGATGTTGAGCAGCTGGCGCTTGTATTCGTGGATGCGCTTGACCTGGATGTCGAACAGCGCCGACGGGTCGAGCCTGATGCCGAGACGGTCGGCTACGAGCTTGGCGAGCCGCGCCTTGTTCTGGCGCTTCACGGCGGCGAATTTCTCGCGGAAGGCGGCATCGTCGGCCAAGGGGTCGAGATCCTTGATCCTCTCAATATCGTCCATGAAGCGGTCGCCGATGGCCTCGCGGGCAAGCGCGGTGAGGCCAGGATTGCACTGGATCAGCCAGCGTCTCGGCGTGATGCCGTTGGTCTTGTTGTTGATGCGATCGGGATAGAGCTTGTGGAGATCGGCGAACACCGTCTCCTTCATCAGTTCGGTGTGCAGCGCCGAGACGCCGTTGATCGAATGCGAGCCGACAAAGGCCAGGTTGCCCATGCGCACGCGGCGGTCGCCATTTTCCTGGATCAGCGAGATGCGTGCGATCTGGTCGCCCGAGAATTTTCCGGTGGCCCGAGCCTCCAGCAGCACCTGGGCATTGATGGCGTAGACGATCTGCATGTGGCGCGGCAAAAGCCGCTCGAACAGCGGCACCGGCCAGCTTTCAAGCGCCTCGGGCAGCAGCGTGTGGTTGGTGTAGCCGAAGGTGCGCTTGGTGATGTCCCAGGCAAGGTCGAAATCCATGCCATGGACGTCCATCAGCAGCCGCATCAGCTCCGGCACCGCCACCGCGGGATGCGTGTCGTTGAGATGGATCGCCGCCTTGTCGGGCAAAGACTTCAAGTCGCCATATTGGCTGAGGTGGCGCTGGACGATGTCCTGCAGCGAAGCGGTCGAGAAGAAATATTCCTGCCTGAGCCTAAGCTCCTGGCCGGCCACGTGGGAATCGGCCGGATAAAGCACGCGCGACAGCGCGTCGGCCTTGTTGCTTTCGGCCAGCGCGCCGATGTGGTCGCCGGCGTTGAACTTGTCGAGCAGGATCGGGTCGATCGGCATGCCGGACCAGAGCCTCAGCGTGTTGACGCGCCTGGCGCGCCAGCCGGCCACCGGCGTGTCGTAGGCGACCGCCAGCACATGCTCGGTCGGCTTCCAGACGTGGCGCTCGAGCCGGCCGTCCTTCGAAGTGATCGATTCCACCGAGCCGCCGAAGCCGACCTCGAAGGAGCGTTCTCGCCGCTCGAATTCCCACGGGTTGCCGTGGTCGAGCCAGGTCTCCGGCAATTCGACCTGCCAACCACCCTGGATTTCCTGGCGGAACATGCCGTTGGCGTAGCGGATGCCGTAGCCGTGGGCGGGGATGTCGACGGTCGCCATGCTTTCCATGAAGCAGGCGGCGAGACGGCCGAGACCGCCATTGCCAAGTGCTGCGTCTGGCTCGAGGCCAGCGATCAGGTCTAGGTCGACGCCGAGCGAGGACAGCGCCTCGCGCATGTTCTCCATCAGATCGAGATTGGAGAAGGCGTCGCGCATCAGGCGGCCGATCAGGAATTCGAGCGAGAGGTAATAGACCCGCTTTTCCTGCTGGTCGTAGGCTTCCTTGGTCGCCTGGATCCAGTGGTCGACGATGCGGTCGCGCACCACCTTGATCGAGGCGGTCAGCCAGTCATAGGGCGTGGCGACGGTGGTGTCCTTGCCGACCCGGTATTTGAGCGACATCAGGACTTCTTCGGCAAGCGTCTTGGGATCGGGATGGTCGAGGACAGGTGCTTCGATCGTCATGGCGGATGTCATTTCGCCTCTCGTTCAGTTGGCCTGATCATAGCGGCTTTCGCCGTTTCTCCCAGCCCATCCTATCGCATTGCAGCATGCGTTCAATCGATTTAGTGATCGAGCCAGCAGCCTGCCTGCTGCAGTTGACCTATCCTGGAATCAAGCCGCCAGCGCATCCTCCGGCGGCTTCTTGGCGCCGGTCATGAGCGCGACGGCGTCCGACATTGAAATCTGCTTGGGATCGACGACGCAGAGCCGGCGCCCGAGCCGGTGGATGTGGATGCGGTCTGCCACCTCGAAGACATGCGGCATGTTGTGCGAGATGAGCACGATCGGCAGGCCGCGCTTCTTGACGTCGAGGATCAGTTCCAACACGCGCCGGCTCTCCTTGACGCCGAGCGCCGCGGTCGGTTCGTCCATGATCACCACTTTCGAGCCGAAGGCGGCGGCGCGCGCCACCGCCACGCCCTGGCGCTGGCCGCCGGAAAGCGTCTCCACCGCCTGGCTGATGTTCTGGATGGTCATCAGGCCGAGCTCGGTCAGCTTGTCGCGGGCGCGCTTTTCCATCGCCGGACGATCGAGCATCCGGAACCAGCTGCCGAGCGGGCCCGGCTTTCGGATCTCGCGGCCAAGGAACATGTTGTCGGCGATCGACAGCGCCGGCGACAGAGCGAGGTTCTGATAGACGGTCTCGATGCCGGCCTCGCGCGCCTCGATGGGCGAGCGGAACAGCACCTGCTTGCCGTCGAGCTCGATCGTCCCCTCGTCGGGGATCACCGCGCCCGAGATCGCCTTGATCAGCGTCGACTTGCCGGCGCCGTTGTCGCCGATCACCGCCAGGATCTCGCCCGGATAGAGATCGAAGTCGCAGCTGTTGAGCGCCGTCACGCGGCCGTAGCGCTTGGTGAGACCGCGCGCGGTAAGAACAGGCACTTGGCTCATGATTACACCGAAACCTTTCTGATCCACTGGTCGACCGCGACGGCGCCGATGATCAGCACGCCGGTGAGCAGCACTTTCCATTGCGGGTCGGCGCCCAGCATGTTGAGACCCATCGAGACGACGCCGACGATCATGGCGCCGAACAGCGTGCCGAGGATTGAGCCGCGGCCGCCAAAGAGCGAGATGCCGCCGATCACCGTGGCGGTGATGGCCTGCAGATTGTAGTCGGTGACGGCTGCGGACGGCGAGATCGAGCCATTGCGGCCGATCGAGACCCAGGCGGCGAAGGCGGCGATCAGGCCTGCAAGTGTGTAGACGGCCATCAGCACCTTCTTGGTCTGGATGCCGGAAAGCTTGGCCGCCTCGGGGTCGTCGCCGACGGCATAGACATGGCGCCCCCAGGCGGTGTGGTTCAGCACATACCAGAGCAACATCACCAGCAGCACCATGGCGATGACGCCGGCCGTCAGGACTGCGGAACCGACCCGGAAGCTCAGCGCGAAGAAGTGCAGCAGTGGCGCCTGGGCGTCGACGTCGGCGTCGCGGATCGTCTCATTGGCCGAATAGATGAAATTCGTCGCCATGACGATGTTCCAGGTGCCGAGCGTGACGATGAAGGGCGGCAGCTTCATGTAGGCGACGAGCAGGCCGTTGAGCAGGCCGCAGGCCGCGCCGGCGGCAAGCCCGAGCAGCACGGCCAGGATGGTCGGCATGCCGTAGGTGATGGCGCAATTTCCCATGATCACGGCCGAGATCACCATGATCACGCCGATCGAAAGGTCGATGCCGGCGGTCAGGATGACCAGCGTCTGGGCGGCGCCCAGGATGCCGACGATGGCGATCTGCTGCAGGATCAGCGTCAACGTGTAGGACGAAAAGAAGCGGCCGCCGATGGCGACACCGAAGATGATGATCGACAGCACCAGCACGATCAGCGGCACCGCCGCCGGCGTGGAATGCAGGAAATGCTGGGCGCGCTTCACAAACGATTTGCCGTGCTCCTCGAAGGCGGCGACGTTGGTATCGCTGCCCGAGAGAACCTTCTCGAATTCCTGGATTTGGGACATATCTCCTCCCGTCTCACGGAACTTCGTTGGCTCCGTGCCGCGTTTACGCATTCCGGTCTGTCGCCGGGCTTATCAGCGCTTACGAAAATGCATCGTCCACCCGATGCGGCCGGGGATCAAGTCCCCAGCCGCGAGGTTTGTGCGCTCAGGCGGGCATCAGCCCCAGCACTTGGCGAGGCCTTCCTTGGTGTCGATGGACTTCACGCCGTTGGCCGGCTTGTCGGTCACGAGGTTGACGCCGGTGTCGAAGAAGTTCTTACCTTCGGTCGGCTTCGGCTTGGTGCCGTCCTTGGCGTAATTGGCGATGGCCTCGATGCCGAGCGCGGCCATCTGCAGCGGATATTGCTGCGAGGTGGCGCCGATCACGCCTTCGGTGACCGACTTCACGCCTGGGCAACCGCCGTCGACCGAGACGATCAGCACCTGCTTTTCGAGACCGACGGCCTTGAGCGCCTGATAGGCACCCACGGCGGCGGGCTCGTTGATGGTGTGGATGACGTTGATGGTGTTGTCCTTCTGAAGAAGGTTCTCCATCGCCTTGCGGCCGCCTTCCTCGTTGCCGTTGGTGACGTCATGGCCGACGATGCGCGGATCGTCCTCGTCGCCGATCTTGTTGGCATCCTTCACGTCGATGCCGTAGCCCATCATGAAGCCCTGGTCGCGCAGAACGTCGACGGTCGGCTGCGAGGGGGTGAGGTCGAGGAAGCCGATCTTGGCGTCCTTGGCCTTGTCGCCAAGCGTGGCGGCGGCCCAGGCGCCGATCAGCTTGCCGGCTTCGAGGTTGTCGGTGGCGAAGGTGGCGTCGGCGGCATCGATCGGATCGAGCGGCGTGTCGAGCGCGATGACCAGCAGCCCGGCGTCACGCGCCTTCTTCACCGTCGGCACGATGCCCTTGGTGTCGGACGCGGTAATCAGGATACCCTTCGCGCCGTCAGCGATGCAGCTTTCGATCGCCGCCACCTGGCTTTCGCTGTCGCCGTCGATCTTGCCGGCATAGGTCTTGAGGTCGACGCCAAGCTCCTTGGCCTTGGCGGTCGCGCCCTCCTTCATCTTGACAAAGAAGGGGTTGGTGTCGGTCTTGGTGATCAGGCAGGCGCCGACGCCGGCGGCCGATGCCGACGAAGCGAACGCCATCAGGCCCAAGCCTGCGGCCGCAAACACGGTAGACTTCAGCAGTGATTTCTTGGTCACGATTTCCTCCCAATGGAACTGTTGCGGACACCGGCCACCCGGCGTCCCAAGCGCATCCACCTTTTCTCCCAGCGTGGACACATCTCAAAAAACACCAGGACAGAACGGCTGTCAATAATTAAATCACTCTTATTTATTATTGACACTCTTGCGTCGTTCACTCATTCTGAACGAAAAGCATCGCGGGGAAACAAACGGGAGGAACAGGGTGGAGACCGGCATTGCGAGGCACGGTTCGCCCGAGGCTTTGGAGAGTCGGCTGCATCGCGGCACCAACCAAAGCGGCATGCGCGACCACAATGAACGGTTGGTGCTGTCCCTGGTGCGCCAGCACGGCAGCCTGGCCAAATCCGATATCGCGCGCATGACCGGGCTGTCGGCGCAGACGGTGTCGGTGATCATGCGCGAGCTCGAGGAAGACAAGCTGCTGGTGCGCCAGGCGCCGCTGCGCGGCAAGATCGGCCAACCTTCGATTCCGATGGCGCTCAATACGGAAGGCGCTTTTTTCATCGGCCTCAAGATCGGTCGCCGCAGCGCCGAGCTGGTGCTGATCGACTTTCTCGGCAATGTGCGCGCCATGCTGCAGCATTCCTACCGCTATCCCGCGCCGCGCGAGACCGTCGAATTCGTCACCGCCGGCATCAAGACGATGCGCGGCGAGCTGACGCCGGCGCAGGACAAGCGCATCGCCGGACTCGGCATCGCCATGCCGTTCGAGCTGTGGAACTGGGCCGACACGGCCGGCGCGCCGCGCGACGTCATGGATGAATGGCGCCATCGCGACATACGCGCCGACATCCAGGCGCAGTGCGAGTTCCCCGTCTACCTGCAGAACGACGCGACCTCGGCCTGCGGCGCCGAGCTTGTTTTCGGCCAGGCGGGCGCGGCGCGCGACTTCGTCTATTTTTATATCGGCGCCTTTGCCGGCGGCGGCATCGTGCTCAACGGGCGCCTTTACAGCGGGCCGAAGGGGAACGCCGGCGCGCTCGGATCGATGCCGGTGCCGGGGCCGGACGGCAAGCCGACGCAGCTCATCGACGTCGCCTCGATTGCAATGCTGGAGAAGGCGCTTTCCGCCAAGGGCATCGACGGCTCCTATCTTTGGACCTCGCCGCAGGAATGGGGCGACATCGGCCCCGAGCTCGACGAGTGGATCGTCAGCGCCTCGCGCGCGCTTGCCTATGCCATCGTTGCGGCTTCGTCGGTCATCGATTTCGAAGCGGCGGTGATCGACGGCTGGATGCCGCTCGATGTGCGGCGCCGTCTTGTCGAGGCGATCCGGCAAGCCATCTCCGGCATCGATGCCGAGGGACTGAAGCTGCCCTTCGTGCGCGAGGGCACCGTTGGCATCCATGCGCGGGCGCTGGGCGGCGCCAGCCTGCCGCTTTCCGAGCGTTTCCTGGTCAGACCGAACACGACCGGAGGCGCCTGACCATGCTGATCGGCATCCCCTCGCTGCTCGGGCCGCAGTTCCTGGCAACGCTCAGGGCGATGGGCCATGGCGACGAGATCGCGATCGTCGACGGCAATTATCCGGCCGAGGAACAGGCGCGCCGGCTGATCCGCGTGGATGGCCATCACGTCATCCCAGTGCTTGACGCCGTGCTCAGCGTGCTGCCGGTGGATGAGGCGGTGCCGGAAGCGCTGTTCCGCGCCTCGGTTAAGGGCGACCCGGCACTGGCCGACCCTGTGCATCGCGAGATGGAAGCGGTTTGCGCCAGACGCGCGCCGGGCCACAAGGTGGTTGCGCTGGCCGGACCTGACTTCTATGCACGCGTCAAGGCCGCGCATGCGATCGTCGCGACCAGCGAACCCAGGCTCTTTGCCAACATCATCATCCGCAAGGGCGTGATTGATCCGCCGGAGACCAAGACGACATGATCCTTTGCTGTGGCGAAGCCCTGATCGACATGCTGCCGCGCATCACCACGGAAGGCGAAGCCGCCTTCGCCCCCTATGTTGGCGGCGCGGTGTTCAACTCCGCGATCGCGCTTGGACGGCTGGGCGCCCCGGCCGGCTTCTTCTCCGGCCTCTCCTCTGACCTGTTCGGCGGCCAGTTCCGCGACGCGCTCGGCGCCAGCAAGGTGAGCTCCACCTATGCGCATACGTCCCCTCGTCCGACGACGCTCGCCTTCGTGCGGCTCACCAACGGCCAGGCGACCTACACCTTCTATGACGAGAACACCGCCGGGCGCATGCTGACCATCGAGGACCTGCCGAAGCTCGGCGCCGAGATCGAGGCGATGCTGTTCGGCGCCATCAGCCTGATCTCGGAGCCTGCCGGATCGGCCTATGAGGAGTTCATGCGGCGCGAGCACGAAAGCCGCGTGATGATGCTCGATCCCAACATCCGGCCGAATTTCATCCCGGACAAGCCCAAGCACCTGCGGCGCATCCGCGAGATGATGGCGATGGCGGACATCGTCAAACTCTCCGACGAGGACCTCAAATGGTTCGACGAGGCGGGCTCGCATGAGGATGTCGTGCGCAACTGGCTGGATCGCGGACCGAAGCTGATCGTCGTCACCCACGGCAGCGAAGGCGCGGTCGGCTACAGCAAGGCGCATAAGGTCACGATCATGCCGCAGAAGGTCAAGGTGGTCGATACGGTCGGCGCGGGCGATACGTTCAATGCCGGCATCCTGGCCTCGCTGCATGAGCAGGGTCTGCTCACCAAGGCGGCGATCGGCAGCCTGTCCGAAGACGCCATCCGCAAGGCGCTGGAACTCGGCGCCAGGGCGGCGGCGGTAACGGTGTCGCGGGCCGGCGCCAACCCGCCATGGCGGCACGAAATCGCCTGATCCGTTGCCGGATCGCCCTTCCCGGCCGATCACTTTATGTTTCCCGATAACGGGGCGCCGCGACAAGGGAGGCCGCAAGCGCCTCGCAAAGCATGGATTTCCGGCTTTTTCGGGCGTTGCACCGGCAAAAGCGGTAACAGGCTGCGACACATAGGCAATTCGCCCTCGCCGTGGTCGGCTTTCTCAACCGCGCCAAGTCTGATACCAGCGGGCCGATTTTATTGGCATTCGAGGCCGACATGCAGTTCATCGATCTTGGCGCGCAGCGCGAACGAATCCGCGACCGGCTGAAGGTCGCGATCGACCACGTCGTCGAGGACGGCCGCTATATCCTGGGACCCCAGGTCACCGAATTCGAGAACAAGCTCGCTGCCTATATCGGCGTCAAGCATGTGGTCGCCTGCGCCAACGGCACCGATGCGCTGCTTCTGCCGCTGTTTGCCGCCGGCATCGGCCCGGGCGACGCGGTGTTCGTACCGAGCTTCACCTTCGCCGCGACCGCCGAAGTGGTGGCGTTGGCCAAGGCCGAGCCGATCTTCGTCGACGTAGACCCTGATAGCTACAACATCGACATCGCCAGCCTCGAAGCGGCGATCGAGATGATCAGGAAGGAAGGCCGCCTCAAGCCGAAGGCGATCATCCCCGTCGACCTGTTCGGCCTTGCCGCCGACTATGAGGCGATCATGGCGATCGCCAAGCGCGAGAACCTTCTCGTGATCGAGGACGCCGCGCAGTCGATGGGCGGTTCCGCCGACGTCCAGGCGATCGGCGGTTCCGCCGACGCCAAGATGTGCGGCGCCTTCGGCCATGTCGGCTCGACCAGCTTTTATCCGGCCAAGCCACTTGGCTGCTACGGCGATGGCGGCGCGATGTTCACCAATGACGGTGCGATGGCCGACAAGCTTCGTTCCTTCGCCTTCCACGGCAAGGGCGAGACGCAATATGACAATGTCCGCGTCGGCATCAATTCGCGCCTCGACACGCTGCAGGCGGCGATCCTGATCGAGAAGCTCGCCATCCTCGAAGAAGAGATGGTGGCCCGCCAGGTGGTCGCAGACCGCTATGCCAAGGGCCTCGGCGACATCGTCAAGGCGTCGCGCAATCTGGGCCACGGCCGCTCGGCCTGGGCGCAATACGCGATCGAGACGCCGAAGCGCGACGGGCTTAAAGCTCATCTCGGCGAAAAGGGCATCCCTTCGGTGATCTATTATGTGAAGCCGTTGCATGAGCAGGTGGCCTACAAGGACTATCCCCGCACGCCGACCGGCCTTGCCGTCTCCGAAACGCTGCCGAAGCAGATCCTCTGCCTGCCGATGCACGCCTATCTCAGCGAAGCCGACCAGGACCGCGTCATCGAGACGATCCGCAATTACATCGGATCGAACTCGGCGCATGTCGCGGCGGCCTGAAAGGTCCGCGCAAAGCCCCCCTCTCTGCCCTGCCGGGCATCTCCCCCTCAAGGGGGAGATCAGATGTCACGCGGGCTTTCGCCAACCTTCAACGTTGAAGAATGCGCTGAGCGCTGAAGCTGCCAATCTCCCCCCTTGAGGGGGAGATGTCCGGCAGGACAGAGAGGGGGGTCTCGCGCCAGCGTCTACATTTGGCAACGCTGCGACTACGCGCCCTTCCCGCTCGCAATAAAATGCGGGTTGGCGAAATCGCTGTCAGTCGCCTGGTTGCGCTTGCCGTAGACGAGCGGCTGGCCGTCCAAAGTGTGCGTCATGCCACCCGCGGCGCGCAGCACTGCGTCACCCGCGGCCGTGTCCCACTCCATGGTGCGGCCGAAGCGCGGATAGACGTCCGCCTCCGCCGCGGCGAGCAGGCAGAATTTCAATGACGAGCCGATCGAGACAATCTCGGCGGGACCGAGGTCGCGGATGAAGGCGTCGGTTTCAGGCGTGTTGTGCGAACGGCTGGCGACGACGGCGAGTGGCGTGCCCCCTGCCCGCACGGTGATCGGCCGGCGGCCGGTAATGCGATAATCGGCATCGACCTCCAGCGCCTCAGCCTTGCCAGGCCGTCCAATGAAGAAGCGCCCGGTGCAGGGCGCGTAGACAACGCCCACTTCCGGAACGCCATGGCGCACCAGCGCGATGTTGACGGTGAAATCGGTGCGGCGGTTGACGAATTCCTTAGTGCCGTCGAGCGGATCGATCAGGAAGAAGGCGCCGTCGAGGTCGGGCGTGGCGATGCCCGCCGCCACCTCTTCCTCGGCCACGCATGGGATATCCGGATAGGCGGCGCGCAGGCCGGCAAGAATGATCTTCTCGCTCTCGCGGTCGGCTTCCGTCACCGGCGAAGAGTCCGCCTTGCTGTCGACGGCGCAGCCTTCGTGAAAGACGCGCATCACCTCGCGCCCCGCTTCCAGCGCCAGGCGCTCGAAGACGCCCAGCATCGCGTCGTCGTCAGATACCGCCGCCATTGTCATACTGCTCCTCGGCAATGTCGCGCTCGATCAGCCAGTGTTCGAGGGCTTCCGCCATCTCCTGCGGACTCCTGCCGAGGGTCTGAAGATGAATTTCCGGATTCTCAGGTGCCTCATAGGGAGAATCGACACCGGTGAAGTTCTTGATCTCACCGCTCAGGGCGCGTGCGTAAAGGCCCTTCGGGTCACGCCTTGCGCATTCCTCGAACGGCGTATCGACGAACACCTCGACGAACTCGCCCTCGGCCATCAGCTCGCGCGCCATGCGGCGCTCGGCGCTGAATGGCGAAATGAAGGAGACGATGACAATCAGCCCGGCATCGGCCATCAGCTTGGCCACTTCGGCGACGCGGCGGATGTTTTCGACGCGGTCGGCGTCGGTGAAGCCGAGATCGCGATTCAACCCGTGGCGGACATTGTCGCCGTCGAGGATGTAGGTGTGACGACCGGAGGCGAAAAGCTTCTTCTCGAACAGGTTGGCGATGGTCGACTTGCCGGAACCGGAGAGCCCGGTGAACCAGAACACCGCCGGGCGCTGGTTCTTCAGGTCGGAACGGCCGCGCTTGCCGACGTCGAGCGACTGCCAGTGGATGTTTTCCGCGCGCCGCAGCGAATGCAGGATCATGCCGGCGCCGACGGTGGCGTTGGTGATGCGATCGATCAGGATGAAGGCGCCGGTGGTGCGGTTCTCGGCGAAGGGATCGAAGGCGATCGGCGCGCGGGTCGAGAGATTGCAGACGCCGACCTCGTTGATGTCGAGCGACTTCGCCGCCTCATGCGCGAAATCGTTGACGTTGACCCGGTATTTGAGGTCGGTGACGGTGGCGCTGACCTGATCGGTCTCCGTGCGCAGGATGTAGGAGCGGCCGGGCAGCAGCGCCTGCTCGTCGAACCACACGATGTTGGCGGCGAACTGGTCGGCGACCTGCGGCCGTGCCGCCGGCGACACCAGCATGTTGCCGCGCGACACCTCGACTTCATCCTCGAGGACCAGCGTGATCGCCTGGCCGGCGACCGCCTGATCGAGATCGCCGCCCTGCGCGACGATGCGCTTGACCCGGGACGCCCTGCCGGACTTGGCGACGACGACCTCGTCGCCCTGCGAAACCGTCCCCGACGCAATGGTGCCGGCGAAGCCGCGGAAATCGAGGTTCGGACGGTTCACATATTGGACGGGAAAGCGGAACGGCAATTCGACCACCGCCTCGTCGACCGACACGGTTTCCAGATGCTCGATGAGCGACGGACCGGAATACCAGGGCGTGCGCTCCGAGCGGCTGGTGACGTTGTCGCCGAAGCGCGCCGACATAGGGATTGGCACAACGCTGACGAAGCCGAGTTGTTTTGCGAACTCGCGATAGTCGGCGACGATCTGGTCGAACGCAGCTTTGTCGAAGCCGATAAGGTCGATCTTGTTGACCGCCAGCACGATGTGACGGATGCCGAGCAGCGAGGCGATGATCGAATGACGCCGGGTCTGGCGCAGCACGCCCTGGCGGGCATCGATCAGCACGATGGCAAGATCCGCGGTCGAGGCGCCCGTCGCCATGTTGCGCGTGTATTGCTCATGGCCGGGCGTGTCCGCGACGATGAATTTGCGCTTCGGCGTGGCGAAGAAGCGGTAGGCGACGTCGATGGTGATGCCCTGCTCGCGCTCCGCCTCCAGCCCGTCGACCAGCAGCGCGTAGTCGATATCGTCGCCGGTGGTGCCGTGCTTGCGCGAATCCTTCTCCAGTGCCGCCAGCTGGTCCTCGAAGATCTGCTTGGTGTCGGAGAGCAGGCGGCCGATGAGCGTCGACTTGCCGTCATCGACGGAGCCGCAGGTGAGGAAGCGCAGCAGCGACTTCTTCTCCTGCGCGGCCATATAGTCGCGGATAGAAGCGGTCGGGGCGAGGCTCTTGGCCATGATGTGGCGCATGATCAGAAATAACCCTCGCGCTTCTTCTTTTCCATCGAACCCGCCTCGTCGCGGTCGATGAGGCGGCCCTGGCGCTCGGAGGTGCGGGCGGTCAGCATCTCGCCGACGATGGCCTCTAGCGTGTCGGCTTCCGATTCGATGGCGCCGGTCAGCGGGTAACAGCCCAGTGTACGGAAGCGCACCAGCCGGTTCTCGATCGCCTCGCCGGGACGCAGCTGCATGCGGTCGTCATCCTTCATGATCAGCATGCCGTCGCGCTCGACCACCGGCCGTTCCTTGGCGAAATAGAGCGGCACGATCGGGATGTTCTCCTGCAGGATGTACTGCCAGATGTCGAGCTCGGTCCAGTTGGACAGCGGAAAGACGCGGATCGACTCGCCCGGCGCGATGCGGGTGTTGAAGATCTTCCACATTTCCGGCCGCTGGTTCTTGGGGTCCCAGGAATGCTGCGCGTTGCGGAAGGAGAAGATGCGCTCCTTGGCGCGCGACTTCTCCTCGTCGCGGCGGGCGCCGCCGAAGGCCGCATCGAAACCGTATTTGTCGAGCGCCTGGCGCAGCGCCACCGTCTTCATCACATGGGTATGGGTGTTGGAGCCATGGTCGAAGGGATTGATGCCGTCGCGCACGCCATCCTCGTTGACATGGACCAGCAGGTCGAAGCCGAGCTTCTGCGCCATCTGGTCGCGAAAGGCGATCATCTCGCGGAACTTCCAGGTGGTGTCGACATGCAGGAACGGGAAAGGCGGCTTGGCGGGATAGAAGGCCTTCATCGCCAGATGCATCAGCACCGAGGAATCCTTGCCGACCGAATAGAGCATCACCGGCTTGGAGAAGGAGGCCGCAACCTCACGGAAGATGTGGATGGATTCGGCCTCGAGCCGCTGCAGATGCGTGAGCGCGATATTCATGGACTGTCGAGCGTTCTCTCGTGCCGTCGAGCGGAAATCTTGCATTGCAGGCGCAATTCCATGCCGCCCGGGCGCAAATCTCACTTGGACAAACTGTTTCGTGCGGGCGTTCTAACAGATCGGCGCCGTTCATAACAATGCGGGACGCGCCGGACGCACGATGATTAGGGAACGAATTTTCCAAGCGAGGCCGAGAAAGCGGAAAATCCTGCCAGGGCGCAACGCGGAAGCAGGGAGAGGACCGTAAGTTCCGATGCGGCCGCTCCGAACCAAGGATTTCTGTCGGAACATCGTCAACCGGCCTATCGCGGAACGACGCCAGCAGCTATATGGGCTCGGGGAACGGGCAAGGCGCGGCAAACGGGTACGTCCAGCCAGCCATCAGCTGGTATCACGGATCCGGGCGCAACCTGGAAACTGCGAAGCAAGCATTTGAACCCGTTTACAAAGCTCCGGCGCCAGCTCACGCCCGCACAGATCAATTTCTATTTCTCGATCGTCTGCTTTTTTTCGGCGCCGGTGCTCGGCTCGCTCGTCAGCATCACCTTCAATGCCGGCGGCGTGTGGTCGGCAATGCTGCTGGCCGCGAAGCGGCGGCGCTTCAACATCGACGGGCCGATGCTCGCCTTGACCGCGGCGATCTACGCCTATTGCGCGGCCATGGTTCTCGCTTCGATCGTCAATGGCACGCTGGCCGCCGATCTGCGGTTCTTCCTGCCGCTGATCACCTTCCTGCTTTTCCCGATCTCCTATTCGACCTGGAGCATTACCGAGAAGACCGCGCTGGCACGCATCGCCGTTCTGGCCAGCGCCGCGGCCTGTTTCGGCGCGTTGGCGATCGCCATCGTCCAGTATCACTGGCTGGGCACGAGGGCCGAGGGCGGGGCCGGAAACGCGATCGTCTTCGCAACCGTTACCTGCCTTGCCGTCATGCTATGCCTCGCCGGCGCGCTGTCAGGCATCGAGAAACGCTCGAAGCTGCTGGTCCTGGCGGCGATCGCCGGAACGATTGCGATCGTCTATTCCGGGTCACGCATGATCTGGGTGGCGGTGCCGATTGCCGGTATCGTCGTGCTTCTCGTCAACCGCCGTCGGTTCACCAACGCCAGCATGGCGCGCTTGGCAGTGATCGGCGTCGTGGTAGCCCTGGCGATCGCCGCCATCGGCTCTCGCGCCATCATGGATCGAGCCGACTTCCTGGTCAGCGACTGGGATGCGCTGAACGCCAATGGCGATCATTCGACGGCGCTCGGCCTGCGCGTGGCAATGTGGGAGATCGGCCTTGCCGCGGTTCGCGAGATGCCGATTTTCGGCCATGGCATCACGGCCAGCCGCGCCCTGATGAAGCAGGGTTTTCATGAGCAGTTCGGTCTGAGCGCGGGCTTCAGCCATTTTCACAACGGCTTCCTGACCGCGATGGTCGAAGCCGGGCTGCTCGGGGGGCTGGCGCTAGCCTCGATTTTCATCGTTGCCGCATGGAACGCGGCAAGGACGCTGCGCCTCAGCGTCGATCCGGTGGAGCGGTTCGGCGCGACGATGGTCCTTGTCGCGGTCATCACCTATCTCATCGGCGGAATGGCCGGCATCCTCGTCGGCCACGACATTCTCGACGCGACGCTGATGGTGTTCCTGGTTTCCGGAACCTACCTTGCGTCCGGGCGGACGGTGGCGCCGACCGGCAAAGACGCGCCTGCGGTGGCGCCGGGCGCCAGCCGGCAACCATGAAGGTCCTGGTCACCGGCGCGACAGGCTTCATCGGGCGCCGGGTCGTCGGCCGGTTGCGCCAAGCCGGATTCGACATACGGACCGCTTCGCACCTGCCGCAGCGGCTGGCAGGCGCGGACGATGCCGTCGCGCTGCCCGGCGCCGATGCGCCCCAGGAAGCCTATCTGGCGTTGATGCGCGACGTGACGCATGTCGTCCACTGCGCGGCGCTCAACAATGATCGCGGCGCCGGCGAGGCCGACTTGCGGGCTGTCAACGCGACACTGACCGGGCGGCTCGCCCAGGCGGCCGCCAAGCGCGCCGAAGGGCGCTTCATCTATCTCTCCTCGATCCGCGCCGTCGTGGCGGCCGATTTCAGCGGCACGATCGACGCGGCCACGCCCCCTGCCCCGCGATGCGCCTATGGGCGTTCCAAGCGCGAAGGCGAAATCGCAATGCTGGAGGCTTTTGCGACCGCCGGACATGCGGGCGCGACGGCGCTGCGGCTGCCGCCGGTCTATGGCGAAGGCATGAAGGGAAATCTGCGCGGGCTGATGCGTCTCGCAGCCACCGGCCTGCCGCTGCCCGCAGCCGCCTTGACCGCGGTTCGTTCGCTGGTCTCGCATGACGCGGTGGCTGGCGCCGTGACGCATCTCCTGGCCCGTCCGACGCCGCCGCGCCCCACCTATGTGCTGGGCGATGCCTCGCCCGTCGCTATGGCCGAAATCATCACCGCGTTCCGGCGCGGATACGGCCGGCCAGCCCGGCTGGTGCCCATGCCGGCCTGGCCGTTCCGGCTGCTGGCGACGCTCAGTGGCCGACAAGCGTCGTGGCAGGCTTTGGTGGCGACGCAGGTCTGCGATTCGTCGCTGCTGGCCTCGGAAGGCTGGATGCCGGAAGCCGACACGCTCGGCCGGCTCGAGGAACTGGCGCGGCAGGCCGGTTAATTCCAGCGCAGGCGGTTTCCGCCCAAACCAGGAGCGTTTCATCGTTTCGGCGTCACGCTCTATGCGCGGTAGAACGTGCCCAGCAATATCCTGATATCCAGGCGAATCGTGGCAGCCTGGACGTAGGCCGCGTCGGTCTCGGCGCAGCGTTTTGGATCCGACATGTCGATCCCCTTGATCTGCGCCAGCCCGGTTATGCCCGGAAGTGCGGCAAGCACGCCCAGTTGCTTGCGCCGTTCGATCAGTTCCGTCTGCGTCGGCAGGCACGGACGCGGTCCCACCAGGCTCATCTCGCCCTTGAGCACGTTCCAGAGCTGCGGCAACTCGTCGATCTTGGTTGCGCGCAGCACCTTGCCCACCGCGGTGACCGAATTGGCCGGCGCCTGGTGGGTCGGCAAGGAGGGGGTGTCGCGACGCATCGTGCGCAGCTTGCGGCAGGAAAAGAGGGTTCCTTCCCGGCCGACGCGGGTCTGCGAGAAGATGGCCGGGCCGGCCGACGTCGCCCGGATCGCCAGCATCGCGACCAGCACGATCGGCGACGTTAGCGCCAGCATCACCGCCCCGACAACCAGATCAAGGACCCGCTTTGCCGTCACGGTTCAGATCCGGCGCGAAAGGAAAGCAAGGTAAAGCCCGAGCGTGCCCATCAATGTCTGCCGGTAGACGCCGCTTTTGCCGAGCAGGCGGAAGCGCCTGAAGGTGCTGCCCTTGCGCGCCCTGATGAACAGGCGAAGGCAGAGTGCGGGATCGGGCGCGATGAGGTCGCGGTTGACGGCAAGGCCCCTGAGATTGCTGTCGGTCCAGGTGGCGAACTGGCCCTGAAACAGCCGTCCGAGCCGTGAAAGCCTTGCCTTCCACGAGACATTGGCGCCGACGAGGTTCGCCGCGTGCTGCCGGTATCTGACCAGCGGCCGCGGCTCGTAGCGGACCTTGCCGCCGGCGGCGGTGACGATGAGATAGGCCCACCAGTCATGGCTGACGAATTCGGTCCTTGCCGATGCTTTCGCCAGGAGGTCGCGCGCCTTGCGGTTGAAGAGCATGGTGTTGCCGCCGGCGATGCTTTGCACCAGCGCGTTGCGGAAAGACGGCGGGCGGCGAAACAGCGGCGAATAGCCTGCTGGGATGCCGGCCTCCGAAATGGTCGCCGTGCGCGAGCAGAACAGGAGCGGCATGTCGCTATTCTCTCCCTCCATCCAGCGGATGGCGCTCTCCAGCCGATCCGGCTCCCAGATGTCGTCCTGGTCGCAAAAGGCATAGTAATCGGCATCGATGCGGGGATCGATGATCATCGAGCGGAAATTGGCGGCGAAACCCTTTCGCGGGCCTTCCACCAACGTAACGGAGCCCTTGTTCCAGCGGGATCGCCAAGCCTCGACGATTGCGACCGTGGCGTCCGTCGAGCCATCGTCGGAAACCCACAGATCGACCGCGGGCCAGGACTGCGCGAAAAGTGATTCCAATTGCTCGCCGATGAATGCCGCGCCATCCTTCGTGCCCATGAGGACGGCCACGCGCCGAACTTTCGCGGTCACGGTGTCTGAACCCGCGGGCGCATTCGAACGGGCTTCAACGGCCGATTTCGGGCGGGTGGCACTGCTCTAACCGATCTGTGCGGCCGTTTTCGGCACAGCCTGGCCGTGCGCGCCGAGGTCTGCCTCGGCCTGGTATAAGCCGCCCAAGACGGCAAGCGCCGCGGCCTTGTCGCGATCGTGCATCGCGGCCACCAGCGCCGGCAGCGCGGCCTCGATCCTGGACCATTGCACGACGTCGCTCCTGAGGCCGAAGATCTTGGCGATGTCGAGCTTGACGACCTCTTCATTCTCGCCATGCAGCGTCTCGTGCAGCTTCTCGCCGGGCCTGATGCCGGTGAAGCGGATCGGAATGTCGGTGTAGGGGCTTTTGCCGGCCATGCGGATCATGGTCTCGGCGACTTCGAGGATCGGCACTGGCTTGCCCATGTCGAGCATGTAGATGGCGTAGTCGTCCTTGCCCTGACGCTGCTCGGCATCCGCGGCCGACATGATGACCAGATCGACCGCCTCGGCCACGGTCATGAAATAGCGGGTCATGCGCCGGTCGGTGATGGTGACTGGGCCGCCGGCCTCGATCTGCGCCTGGAAGATGGTCGCCACCGAGCCATTGGAGCCGAAGACATTGCCGAAGCGCACGGCGATGAACTTGGTGCCGGAACGATGCGCGCTTGAGAGGCCGGCCCCATGACCGTTCGCCGCGGCGGCATGCAAGGATGATGGCGCGGCATGGGCCTCATGCAGCGAGGAGACGATCTGCTCTGCCGCCCGCTTGGTGACGCCGAGCACCGAAGTCGGGGCGACGGCCTTGTCGCTGGAGATCAGCAGGAATTGCGGCACCCCGCATTCGGCGGCGATCTCGGCGCAGGCGAGCGTGCCGAAGACATTCGTCTCGATCGCCGCTTCCCAGTTCTCTTCCAGCAGCGGCACGTGCTTCAGCGCCGCGGCATGAAAGAGGATCGCGGGTTTGAACTCGCTGACGAGACGCATCATGTGAGGCCGGTCGGTGACGTCGACGATGCGGCTCGTCAGCCGGTCGCGGTGCTTCTCGTCCATCAGCTGATCGAGCTGGAAAATGCCGAATTCGGAATTGTCGGCCACCAGCACCGACTCGGCGCCCAGCTCCAGCGCGCGCTTGACAAGCACGCGGCCGATGGAGCCAGCGCCACCGGTGACCATCACCCGCTTGCCGGCGACGAAGGCGCCGATGCGCGTCGTGTCGGTGGCAACCGCCGAACGGCGCATGATGGTTTCCATCTCGACGGTGTCGAGAACCAGCCTGCCGCCCTGCCCCAGCTCCGACAGGCCGGAGAACTGGACGACGGCGATGCCGCTGTGGCGGGCGACGCGCACCAGCTCGGCATAGTCCTCGATGTCGCGCTCGGCGCCATTGCCGAAAATCAGGAGATCGAGGTTTTCCGTGCCCTTGACATAGTCCTCCAGCACCTCGACCAGGCGCGGCCGAAGCGCCACGACCGGGACGCCCTGGATCCGGGCGCCGAGCGGCGCCTCGCTCTCGGTCGCCATGATGCCGGCGATGGCGTATTCGGCCGGCACGGACGTGCGCGTAAAGCGGACGATCACGTCGGCCTCGCTCAACCGGCCGATGAACAGCGCCTGCTTGATCGAAGGGTCGCTGGCAGCGCGGCGCAAGATGCGCCAAGAGGCGCCGTCGCGGAGAAAGCGATAGTAAAGTCTAGGCGCCGAAATGATGGTGAAGGAGACCAGGAAAAAGACGATGAACTGGCGCTCGTTGAGGCCGGCGACCGGCTGAAAAAAGGAGCGGAAGGCGACCGCAGCCAGATAGAGGACGATAGTCAGGCTGCCGCAGCCCTTGAGGATGTTGAAGAAATCGGGCGTGGAGGCAAAGCGCCAGACGGTGCTGTAGAGGCCGCTAGCGCGAAACAGCAGATGGGCGACGAGCACGATGACCGCCCAGCAGGCCAGCCCGCCGGTGGAGAAGGCATCGAAGGAAAGCCTCGACTGAGAAAGCGTGAGGCTGAGCGCCACCGAGACCAGAACCATGACGAGGTCCTGAACCATGATGATGGCGCGCCGCATCTTCGGTCGAATGCCCGATACGGCTTCTACATAGGCGGTCATTGGGTAGTACTGAACTCCAGGCGTAGGGACACTCTATCAGAACCGCGCAGGACAAAACATCGTCCGCCGCCACTCTGGATTGCAAATCCCCAACCCCGTCGCCCAATTATCGCCTTAGCGCGGAGCGAGCGGGAGGGCCAGAGGTTTTTTGGGCGGATATCATCTTGCTGACGATTTGTCTCAAAGCAGCAACGACTCAGACTGGACTGTTATTCTTCAGGAAAACTGCCGCAGCATCCAACAGATTCTGCTAATGGAAATCATAGCATGACGATCCGGCTTCACTAAGCCGCAGCGCGCTGCCATAAGCTTGTCGCAATAGCTATGAAAGAGGTGTAGGGGGGGCGTGCGGGGCGAGAGGCGAATCACCGGAACAAAAACTGTGACACCACGACTATGATCTCGGTACTGAATGGCGCCCTCGACGACATCTCCCGAACCATGAAGCTGCGAAGGGTATGGATTGCCCTGGCTCATGAGGATATCGGAGACCAGCATCGGCGCACCACGCTCGGACCACTTTGGCTTCTCGTCAACTATCTTGCCTTCGCGGGAACATTCGTTTTCGTGTTTCAACCGATTGGCAAGGATGCGGCAGGCTATGGCGCCTACGTCGCCATCGGCCTTATGGTGTGGTTTTACCTCATGGAGATCATCTCCCTGAGCGTCCCACTCTTCAAGCGCGAAGAGAGCTTCATCGAAGGTACGACGCTGCCGCTGTTCGTCTATGTGATGCGGCTGACGGTACAGTCGGTGATCCGGGCCGGTTATGCAGTTGTCGGATGCATCATTATCCTGCTGATCAGCGGGCCCTCGCTGACGCCTGCGTGGCTGTGGTCGCTTGCTGGACTGCTGTTGATCTTGTTGACCACACCAGCCCTCATCACGGTCTTCGCGTTTTTGGGCGCATTCTTTCCAGATAGCGAATTCATCGTCGGCAATCTGATGCGCGTTGGGATGTTCTTCACACCCGTCTTTTGGGTCTATAATGGCCAAGACGCTATACAGAGATACTCCTATCTCTGGAACCCGTTCTCTTACTTCCTGGACGTTGCGCGCATTCCGATCCTCGGGGGTGAGTTTCCGAGTAACGCCTTCGCCATCACCGGCGCCACAGCGTTGGTCACGTGGACGATCGCGCTGCTGCTGCTTGGCAGCTACCGCCGCCAGGTCGTCTTTTTGATTTGAGTTTGTGATGGTTTCCATAAAGCTGGACAACGTCAGCCTGATCTACAAGCTGCACGAAAAACTGACGCTTTCGGCGCCGGATCGGCGTTTAAGCGCGACTGGCGGTCGAATAGAAGGCTCCGGCCGAAAGCAGTTTGTTCAGGCGCTCGACGGCGTCGGTTTCGAACTCAAGGCCGGCGACCGGCTTGGTCTTGTCGGCCCGAACGGAGCCGGTAAGACAACACTGCTGAAGGTCCTCTACGGCATTTACGAGCCTTCCGGAGGGAGCGTCGCGATCGAAGGTAAGGTCGACGCTCTTTTCAACATCAACATAGGGTTTCGCCGCGAAGCGACCGGCCGCCGCAACATTGTGTTGCGGGGCTTGATCAACGGATGGTCGGAAGCCGAGATTGAAGAAAAGATGGAAGACATCATTGCCTTCAGCGAGCTCGGCGATTTCATCGACCTGCCTTTCAAGGCCTATAGCCAGGGTATGGCGGCGCGGCTCGCCTTTTCGGTGGCGACGGCGCTCGACCCCGAAATCCTGCTCATGGACGAATGGATCGGGGCGGGGGATGCCTCTTTCCAGGAAAAGGCCAAGAAGCGCATGGATGAACTGGCCGAAAAGGCAGGCATAATCGTTCTGGCGAGCCACAGCGAGAGTCTTATTCAAAGCGTGTGCACGAAGAGGCTAACGCTCAAAGGCGGCCGAGTGGAGTCGCTGACAGCGGTGCCGGTCAAACCTGTCGAGGCCGCGTTGGCCCGCCCCTAAAGCATGCCTCCCGAAAATGGGGACCGGTTTCGAGATAAAGAACATGCGTAAAATCAAGGACCTTAAAGCGCATGGGAGCGCATCCGAAGGATCGCGACGCGCTTTAGGCTTGCAACGTTTTGCAAAATGACGCGTAGCTGTTGCGGCTAGGCCGGAATCTCAATAGTTGTGCCCGTGGTTCCGGCTTTCCATTCTGCCCGTGACGGCAGTATCTCAGATACTTTATATTAGAACTACCTGAATTTTCTGGGTGTTTTGCAGTTCGAGCAGGCCGGGATCAATAAAGATACGCTGTTGAGTTGTTGATGACGAAGCCGAATGCCGTTCCGATGAACGATCTCAAGCGCCTGTATCAGCGCTACGAGGTCAAGATTGCGCGCGAAGTAACGAGCACGTTGCAATCCGGATGGTGGCTCAATGGCGCGGCCGGGAAGCGATTCGCGGCAAACTTTGCGAAATTTGTGGGAGCCTCTGACTGCATCCTCGTCGCCAACGGAACAGACGCCCTCGAGCTTGCTCTGCGCTCGGTCGTCGGGCTCAACGCTTCGCATGGACGCGAGGTGATCGTGGCGGCCAATGCCGGGGGATATGCCAGTTGCGCCTGCTGGCACAACGACCTCGTTCCACACTATGTCGACATCGAACCCGCCAGCCAGCTTGCAAGCATCCAAGCGGTGCTGGAGGCAGTGGGTGCCGACACCGCTGCGATCGTCGTTACCCACCTTTACGGAGGTGTGGTCGATGTTCCCGCTATCCGGGCAGGACTTATCGATGTGGGCATGTCGCACATACCGGTCATCGAGGACTGCGCCCAGGCACATGGTGCACGCATCGGGGATGAAACGGTCGGATCGCTTGGTGACATCGCCACTTTCAGCTTCTATCCGACCAAGAATCTCGGCGCGATGGGGGATGGCGGCGCGGTCCTAACCTCCAATCCCAGGCTGGCAGACCGCGTTCGTCAGCTTCATCAATATGGCTGGAGCTCCAAATATCATGTGGGATTGCCGGGAGGGCGCAACTCCCGCATGGATGAGGTCCAGGCCGCGATTTTGGATATCCTTCTTCCGGATTTGAACAGTCGCAATGAACAGCGCCGCGCCATCCTCGACCGATTCAAGTCTGCTGCCGGGAGCCGGCTCCGGTTCGTCGACGGAGGCAGCGGCGCCGTCGCGCACCTTGCGGTCCTACTCTGCGACGATCGGGATGCATTCCGGGTGTTCATGAAGGCCCGCGGAGTCGATACCGATGTCCACTATCCCGTACTCGATTGCGATCAGGCTGGCTGGGCTGACCTGCCCATGAAAGGGACCCAAAATCTCGCGGTCTCCAGGGCAAGTATCGGTCGTCTTTGTTCCCTTCCGTGCCACCCAGACCTGACGAGCGACGAGATCGAGCAAGTGTGCAAGGCTCTCGGTGAATGGGAGGCATTGTGACGGCGCGCTCCATCGTCTTTCCCATCTATCGAAACGAGGCGAATATCCCCGCCCTGATGCAGGCAGTTGCCGGCTTTCACGGCAGGTATAGGGGCGATATCGAGTTTGTCTTCGTTATTGATGGATCGCCAGATGCATCCGGCGCGCTGCTGGTCACGGCTTTGAAGGATACCGGCTACGACTACAAGATCATCTTTCACAGTCGGAACTTTGGCTCCTTTACCGCCATTCGGACCGGGCTTGAGCATGCATCGGGCAACTATGTGGCTGCCATGGCGGCCGACCTTCAAGAGCCGCCGGAACTGATTGTCGAGTTCTTTTCGATATTGGAGAAAGACGCTGCGGACGTCGTCTTCGGCCGCAGAGCGGGGCGAGACGATCCGTTTGTGACGCGGTTTCTGTCCCGGGCTTTTTGGGGCGTTTACCGCAGGCTGATACTGCCAAGCATGCCCAGCGGCGGCGTCGATATTTTTGGCTGCAACCGCCAGGTGCTGGAAGCGATCCTGTCGATCGCGGAGCCTAACAGCTCGCTGGTCGTGCAACTCTTCTGGGTGGGCTTCAGGCGGGAATTCGTGCCGTATCACCGTCGCGAACGGGAGCACGGAAAAAGCGCCTGGGGCATGGGGCGCCGCCTCAGATATATGATGGACTCGATCTTCTCGTTTTCCGACTTTCCGATCGTGCTTACACTGTGGGTGGGGATCGCGGGCTGCATCCTCAGCCTTGTGTTTGCCGCAGTGACCGTAATCGCCCGCTTGCTGGGCAGGATCGACTCTGCCGGATACACGACACTGGTGCTGCTTATCGTGGGATTTGGGTCAGCGATTCTCGCGGTGCAAGGCATCCTTGGGTGTTATCTCTGGCGAGCCGTTGAAAACACCAAATCGCGCCCATTGCGGATAATAAGCCGCATTGTCGACGGAACGTCCGCATGAACGACAAGACTTTCTTTGTTCACCAGCACGGCATCTGCGAAAGCACGAGCGTCGGCAATGGCACACGCGTATGGGCGTTTGCCCATGTCCTCCCAGGGGCGGTGATCGGCGCGAACTGCAATATCTGCGATCATGTCTTCATCGAAAATGATGTGACGGTCGGCGATGACGTCACGATCAAAAGCGGCGTTCAGCTGTGGGACGGCGTCCGGCTGGGCAATCGCGTGTTCGTCGGTCCGAATGCCGCCTTTACCAACGACCGTTTCCCGCGTTCGAAACACTATCCGGAATCGTTTCTCCAGACGATCGTCGAGGACGGCGCGTCGATCGGCGCCAACGCAACCATCCTGCCCGGGATAACGATCGGTCGCCAGGCGATGATCGGCGCCGGCGCTGTGGTGACCAAGAACGTGCCGGCCAACGCCGTGGTGGTGGGAAATCCGGCCGTCATCGTCGGCTATCAGACCGGTCCGCAGGTCGAGCCCGTGATGACGCAGGCGACCCCCGGCGCTGCCGGTGACAGGATGGCGCTTGGCGTTGGCGGATGTGAGCTGTGGCGGTTGCCGCACTTTAGTGATCTGCGCGGCGAACTGGCCCCGCTTGAGTTCGGACAGAACCTGCCCTTCAAGCCCTTGCGGTCGTTTCTTGTCTACGGCGTACCTTCGGACAAAGTCCGAGGTGAGCATGCGCACCGCCAGTGCCATCAATTCCTGATCGCCGCCCATGGACGCCTGTCGGTGGTCGTCGATGACGGGCACGACAGAAAGGAAGTGTCGCTGGCAGATCCCTCAATCGGTCTTTACCTGCCTCCCGGAGTGTGGGGCATTCAGTACAAATTCCAGCCGGATACCGCGCTGCTCGTCATGGCTTCGCATCCCTATGATGCAAGCGACTACATCAGGGATTATTCGGATTTCCTCGCCACGGTCAGACCGGATGGCCATTGACCGGATAGGCTCAGACGCAATCCGCTTTCTTGTGGCCGGCGGATTGAACACCGCGCTGACGAGCGCCGTCTACTTTGCCGGCTTGACTGTGCTCCCGTCAGCAATCTCCTACACAATTGCCTGGCTGGCAGGCCTCGTATTCGTGATGGTGTTCTATCCGGATCGGGTTTTTCCAGGCGGGCGCGCCGGCTTCGCGGATCGGCTGGCGGTCGGCGGGTCGGTCGCGGTGGTGTTTGCAGCGGGGTTGGCGATCCTTCATTTTCTCGAGCGGGTGTTGCAAAGCCATGCAGCGGCATTCTTTGCAACGCTGGCCGCAACGACGATGCTCAACTTTCTGGTTTCTCGATGGATACTGCGCCGATGATGCTGATACGCCCCTCTTCGATCCGGGCGGCCATCAATCTCTTTGCGATCTTTGTCGCAATGTACTTTTCCGAGTTGGCCTCCTTTTCGCTGTCCATCGACGAAGAGGTAGCCGCCTTCAGAACCGATTCTTCGATCTGGATTGCCCAGGGGCGTTGGGGGGCCTACCTGATCGAGAGGTTCCTTATCCCAAATCCTGTAATGCCATTGCTGGCGCCGGCCATCTTCGGCGCCGGATGCGTTGCCGCTTACCTGCTCGTTATGGACATCATCGACAAGCATAGGCTTTCCATCGCCGAATATGCTTGTTTCACGATCTTCTGTGCCTTCCCGACCTGGTTCTTCATCGTAGAGTTCTACTCCAACATCGCCGCGGTCGGGATCGGCCTGGCTGCCAGTGCTCTTGCGATTTGGCTGATCAACAAGAAAGATATCCCGGCAGATGGTTCGCGCTTCTTCGTTGCGATCGTTGCCGGCGGTTTTGCGATCTCGATCTATCAGAGTTTCGCACCGGCAATCCTGGTTTTCGGCATTGTTGTCTGCGTTCTGCGGGCACGGGCCGGCATTGAAAGTTCGCTGCCGAAAGACCTGACCCGCGCCGGCGTTCTGGTAGCGGGCTCGGCGATTTTCTACGCCGTCGGCAATGCAATCTTCAAATCGTTCACCTCCAAAAGAAGTGAGTATTTCGAGTCGCTTTTCCAGCCGGGCTTCTTGTTTCAGCATCCGGTCGTGGTGACGGGCCGGGTGCTGGAAGCGCTCGGAGGGGCGCTTGGCCTGGACCGCGGCACTTACGGTGTTATTTTGTGGGCAGTTCCGCTGCTGATGGCCCTCGGCGGCTGGACGCTTTTCAAGGAGTCGTCACGCTCAAGGTTGCTGCTGCTGGCAGCCGCTTTGGTCTGCCTGTTCATTCCTTTCGGCGTCCACGTTCTGGCGGCAGGCACCATGCCCGTCAGAAGTCTCGTAGGTCTGCCGATAGCGGTCTGGCTCTTCGTCTACCTTGGGGTGACAAGCAGCAATGCGAGGATCGGCATCGTGTCGGCAATCCTGCTTGGCGTGGTGATCTTCCAGATCCAGGTGATCCAAAACTATCGCCAGGCGTCCAGCTATCTTGTCGACAAGCACGACACACTCCTGGCCGCGGCTATCTACGGGAGGCTGACGTCCATGCCCGGCTTTGACGCCAAGCGCTCCTACGCTCTGAGCGTGTTCGGCGGGCTGCCGTTTACCACCAACTATCCAAGGCCCCCCAGTTCAACCGTCGGGTACTCGTTCTTCGAGTGGGACGGGGGCAATGCCTGGCGCATCACCTACTATATGAAACTGCTCGGCTACTCCAATCTGAACGGTCCGACGGACCAGCAAGTCGATCAAACAATTGTCCGGCTCTCGACGATGCCTGTATGGCCCGCACCTGGCAGCCTGGAAATACAAGGCGACATTGTATTGATCCGGCTTGGCGAGGGCCCGAGCTACGCAAACCAACAGGCACTCGCAAGGGTCGCCAACCGCTGAAGGACGCGGCAAGGCTCATGTGAAACTCCTTCGATGCTGCGCGAGTTGATCACGCCGCCGAGATTGTTTTGATTGATCGTGCCGATGTCCAGTGCCGGGTTCTCCAAATCAGGGAATCGACCATAAACACCGAGATCTTGGAATAGGCTTCAGATGGATCAAAGATTTCAAGCCACGTGCCCGATTTGCTCGGAGAAACGAACCTTCGTCGCGCCTGACGACTATGCCGGTTGCAGAGACGGGCTAAAGGCAATCGGTTGCCCGCTCAACGATTGCGTCACGCGAGAAAGGGCTGCAGCAGCAGTCCTTTTTTCAATGTTCTCACGAGAGCAGCTTAAGGAACTTCGGGTTCATGAGGCGGCGCCTGGCGAGCGAGGTTTATCGCTCTGGCTTTGGTACAATATCACGAAAAAAGTCTTCTCCGGCTACTATCCCGACAAGCCTTTCGGGACGATGGTCGGGCATATCAGGAACGAGAACCTGGAGGCGCAAACCTTCCCCGACAGATGCTTCGACCTGGTCGTGCACCTGGACGTGATGGAGCACCTGTTTGAACCTTTCAAAGCCCTGGCGGAGATTTTTCGGACCTTGGACTTTTGGCGGCATATGCATTTTCACCGCACCGACCTATCCCGAACGCACGGAGTCGGAACAGGTGGCATTCCAATCCTCAGATGGCGTCCGCATTTTCGGAGAGCCCGAATATCACGGGAACCCGCAGGACCCGTCGGGTTCGCTCGTAACGTGGCGCTACGGATACGACCTGCCGCTGCTCATTCAGAGGCGCACGGGGTTCGACGTCGAGGTGAGAAGAATGCAGTCAAAGGACGTTGCCGTCCTTGGCCCCATGACCGAGGTCTATGTTCTGAGGAAGCCGGGATAGGGTGACCAACGATCGGCCGGGACCTCGGACATCGACGAGCTGGGTCGCGCCTCTAGACTAAAGCGCGTCGCGATCCTTCGGATTCGCTCCACGCGCTTTAGATTTTTGATTTTACGCATGTCTTTATCCCGAAACCGGTTCCCATTTCCGGGAGACATGCTTTAGCACAGCAAGCCTTGCAACATTTTGTGGCAACAAGCTCGTGTTCGCTCCTGAATCCGTTGGAAAATCATGAATCGCTAATGACATTATGGCTTCGGTGATCGAAGCTGCAGACTTCCGCTGAGAGGTCGACTTCATGACGATCATCCTCCATATCGGCGTCCACAAGACGGGCACGAGTGCGCTTCAAGCTTTTTTAGCTCGAAACGCTGCTTTGCTTTTGCAGCACGGAGTCTTCTACAAGCCGACAACCTCCGAGTGGCCAAATCATAACCCATTGGCTGTGGCATTCATGCCAGGGTCAAACGATCATGGCCCGACACGGCTGGCAATGACGCTGGCAGAGGCAGAAGGCAAAACGCTGCTCATCAGCTCGGAAATGCTTTGCGAGGCGGGGGTAGATCTCGATCTGTTTCTATCATGCCTCGAGGGGCACGACATTCGGGTCATCGCTTATGTACGTCACCCAAGCGACATCGTAGTCTCAGCTTTCAATGAGGTGGTCCGGCATTATGACACGCGCTGGACTCGCCCGCTGAACGAGCAGCCCTTCGCCTATGACCCGTCGCAGTTGGACATTCTTAGGCGCTGGTTGAAAGTGCCAAATCTGACGCTGGCCCCCTATGATCGAGCGCAGTGGGTTGAGGGTTCGTTATTCAAGGACTTTCTCACCATGATCGGCGTTCCTGGCGATGGGTTCGACCACAGTCAAGTTGAAGGGAACGGATCACTGCCCTACCCTCTGATCGAGGCCCTTCGGCAAGTGAATATCGCACGCCCTTCTGCCGACCAACACCGCCTGCTTGTCGAACTTTTTCGGACGATCCAAAGCGAGCCGGGAGAGTATCCGCTGACTGCGAAAAATGTGAGGTACTGCATCGACCAGATGCGCGATGCATTGCCTTCCTACCGGCCGCACTTTCGCCCCGGCTTTCAAGAAGATTTCCTTTTTGAGCGACGGCATGAGCCAGAACGCGGATGGTTCAGTTTGCAACAGTCGGCTAGGGCAAGAGTGACCGGATTTCTTGCAAGAGTGGGCCGCATTCGTTTACTTGATGCCGGTCTATTGTGAAGCCAGGACTTCGTCCCTTTCGACGAAAAGGAATGCGATCCCGGGCGCGGTCATTCTGCTCGCACTATTTCAGGGCCCTTAAGCCGAATTGCTCATACAGGCTCTGCACATATGCGGCAGCCGCAGCTTGCGCTGACGCCCCGAGGTGGAAACGCGCGATCGTCTCCGCTTGCACTTTGGCGATCTCTTGCAAGTGCCTGCCATCGAAGCGGGTGACGCTCGACTGATGACGGCGATGCGAATTCAGTGGCCGGGGATCGAACGCGACCCCTCCCTTCTCGAGCAGCCGCAGGTAAGCGACCCAATCGCCGGCGTCCCGATAGGAAGCGATCTCTTCGAGTTCCCCCTGGAGAACCTCAATTAGCGGCGCTCGACGAAACAGTACCGCGCTGACGTTGGGGATCGTGTTTTTGAGATAAAGTGCCTCGGCAATTTCCTGGCGTCCGTCGACGACGTAGGGTTTGGCCCAACGAGACCGGTCGATATCGGATACGTAGTCCAGATAGTCCTCGCTCAAGATTCGCCCATCGCCGTCCATCTGCCGTGACTGGCAGTAGCTCATGACGACATCGCGTCGTTCGAAGGCGGGCAGAAGTTTTTCCAGGAGGTCGGGATCGGCGAGATCATCCGCTTCGGCGATCCAGACGAAATCGCCGCGCGCAGCTTCAACGCCACGCATCCATTGACGGAATACCGAGCCTGAATTCCGCTCGTTCCTGACCAACTTGGCTGGAATATCGCAGGTGGCCAAAAACTGCTCGATGGTTTTGACGCTGTCATCCGTCGAGGCATCGTCGAGCACAATCAACTCATAAGGTCGTACCGTCTGCCTCACGATCGAATTGAGACGCTCGATGAGATATCTATCGTAGTTGTAGTTCGGCACCACGACGGATACCCGCGGCAAGGGCCTTCCGGCATAGGCCAGCAGATCATGGAGATAGTGACTGAAACCAAACTCCTGGCGGACAATTTCACGGCCGATCTTTGCCAGATGTTCAGCTTCTTCCGAATTGTCGAGGAGGCTGCAAACAGCCCTAGCCATCGCATCCGTGTCGAACTTGGGGACAAGGATACCACAATCGCGCTTTAACAGATCCTGGAAGCCTCCAGCACCTTCGAAGGCGACGACCGGAACTGCCGCGTCCAGTGCCTCAAGCACTACCGAAGGAAATGGATCTTCGCGCGACGTCAAGACATATATATCAGCCGAGAAATAGTAATCTCTGGGATCCTCGACCAAGCCTATAAAGACAAAACGATCCTCAAGCCTGGCATCCTTTATTCGCTGCATTTGAAATGCTTGCAGGGCATGATCGACATGACCGACCCAGACGGCAGCTGCATCCGGATGAGCCCTTGTTATCTTGAGCCCGGCGTCAACGAAAAGATCGAGCCCTTTGCGGTGGTCCCCGTATCCGACCGACAGAATGATGCGGGCGTCCTCGCGTAGGCCGAGTCTCTTGCGCACCCGATCCCGCACCGCAACGCGATCTTCTTCTCGAAATGGCGTGCGAAAATAGGAACCCTGCGGACGAGTCACCGCTCGCCCGGTTGACCTGCCGACGAAATTCTCAAACCCGGATCGAACAATTTCGGCGGGAAAGACCAAAACGTCGGCGTGTTTCGCGATCGCGGCAGCATTCCGCTCAAGCCCGTGGGATTTCAAGATGCCCGGCAGTTCGTGAATAAGCGAGACGGTGCAAAAGCCTGCTCTCCTCAGCAAGGGAACGAGAAGCCCGGAGACCGTCGTATTGACCACCGCCATCTCGGCCCCGCCGCGTCGGATAGCCTTAAGGCGCTCCAACACCTTTGCCTCGGGTTCCGCCGCAAGGTCGATTATATGCACATTGGCCACTTCCGCGAAGCGAGGAAGCAGATTGCCGTGGCCCAGGGTGATCAACTCGGACTTGAAGCCAAGCTCACCGAAACCTCGTGCCATGTTCATAGCGAGCATTTGCGCGCCGTGTGGGTGTGCGTCGTGCGAGACTACAACGATGCTTTTCCCTTCACGACCCACTGCCTCCAATGCATCGCGGGTCGCCTGGAGGTAAGCATAGCCTGTCTGCGCATCCGGTTCGAGATGCGCGCCCTCTGCCCACTCGTTCCAGGCATTGACAAAGACCAGTCTTTCACTCGGCTCGTCGATGCAGTTTATTGTGTCCTTAGCGGCGTTTTCGAGCCATCGCTTGTAGAGATCTGGCGTATTGTTGATGAAAGCCGTTCCGTTATTCTTGCGACGGGCGGTATTATCCCAGCCTGGGCAGACGGAACGGAGCAGCTTGTACTCACGCGGAGGATATGCTTCGCTGCGCTCCGGAAAGACAGCCCAGTCATAGACAGTCGTCGCGAAGTCGTCACGTAGGCCCACGACTTGACCGGTCACGTTCGGGGGCGCGGAGTTGTTCGGCGGAAATTCGACTGCGGCATCGAAGCCATAGTGTCTCGGATCGTTCTTCTCGAAGGATTGAGTGTAAGCGAGATAGATTTCGCCGACGCCGTTATCACGACACCATTGGCGCCAGCGCGAGGCCGTTTCGCTGGCGTCCGGCAGCAAGCTCGGCCGGTAAACCAAAAGCACCGGCTTGCCGTCAATTCGGATATATCGAGGGTCGCGCAGATAGGGCGCCACTTCTTTTATAAAAGCGAGATCGTCCGCTGGCGAATGATTCTGAGCTATGAGGATCTCGCTGTCGAGCCCGTCCCACCGGCGGGACCAGTTCTCGTTGGCCCAACACAAACAGAATGGAAGATCCAAATCCCTGTCGTTGAGCCAGTTCTCCAATGGTTTTTCGAGTAGCCTTTTTCCTGCAAACCAATAGAAATAAAAGCAGAAGCCCTCAATTCCGTATAACTTCGCCAATTCGATCTGGCGGCGTTGCACCGCTTTGTCTCTGAGATCGTAGTAGCCAAGCTCACCCGGCACATGGGGCTGACAATGTCCCAAAAACTGTGGCTGCGCGGGTTTGACATTGACCCATTCCGTAAAACCCTGACCCCACCACTCGTCATTTTCCGGGATTGGATGGAATTGCGGAAGATAGAAGGCAATTACGCGCACCGGCTTATTCGCCACTGGCTCGGCATTCAGCAGCGGAACGTGTGTGGGCTTCGGCGCGCCCAAGCCGACAGGTGCTGTGCTGGCAATTGCCGCTAATCCACCATCATAAGAGTTGGAACTCCGCCAGGCCCTATAGGCGGTCGTCCTTTTGAAAAGAAACGGAAAGAAACGGAAAACAGCGCCTTTAAACTTCTGCTTTGCGGCCGTCGGCATAGGAAGCCGATGCCAAGAGGCGTAGGCTGCCCGGCTCAAACGCTTACGACCTGACACAGGAATACGCGCAACCGCGGCGATACCGTATCCGATAGCACGAACTGGCTGCGTCGTTCGCCAAGACGTACTGCCATACACCGCGTCAAGGACATCATGCAGCCGCTTTTCCTCGGCACGGGCGTGATCGCGGTCCATCTCCAGCCCGGTTGCGTTGGCGCGAAGAGCGGCGTTCTCGCGCTCAAGTTCCTCGTATCTGGCTGTGCTCTCGTGAGCCTGCCAACGCAATCTGTCGTGCTCGGCCTGCAGATGAGACTGTATAGTCGCTGCCTGGCTAGCTTGGTTCTGCAGCTGCTCGATCTGGAGCGCGCGTTGATCAGCCAAAGACTTCAGACCCGCCAATTCCTTGGCAAAAGCTGTCTGATATTCCTGGAGCTCTAATCTGTGCGCGGTTTCCTCACCAAGCCTTTCAATCTCGGCCATGCTTTGCTCGGCCTCTGGCACGAGCCGCGTGACTTCGGCGTCGCGCTCGCCAATTAAGCGATGAAGTTCAGCCTTCTCTCCAGCGAACTGTGCCTCGCGCTCGCCCCAGTCGGCTTGTCTTTGCCGCTCCAGAGCGGTCAAAGTCTCAATTTCGTCGGCACGTTGCCGGGCCAGTTCAGCGCTGTCGTTTGCGACCATTCGCAGGTCGGCCTGCGCTTGCGCCGAGATCCGCTGTCGTGCCTCAAGCTCGGGAAAGAATGCGTCCCCGAAGATCGGCGATACTGCGTCGAATTCGGCCTTTACCCTATCGAGCGTGGCAAGCGCCTCAGCGTCCTGTCCGTCGTTACGAAGCGCGGTCAAGGCGGCATGGGTGTCCTTGACCCAGTCGGCGATGCGTTCGTCGGCCAGAAGTTGTGCACCGCCTGCGATATGGTGCTGATGCTCTCGCGAGAGGTAGGCATCCACATGGGCCGCAATGTCGTCCACAGTCCATGGTTGGCCGATGGCCAGCACATCCGCTATATTCCGGATTTCAGGACGCCAGTCCTGCATAAGCGCTTCGTAGGAGAGGAAGACACGCGGCTTGCCGCGTGTGGCGGATTCAGCCTCCAACTCGTGGCGCAACCATAGAAGCGCCCCAAACCCCGGTGTGAAGCCATCTCGCTTGCCGAGCGAGGCAATGACCGAAAGCGGGTTACGCCCAGTCAATACATAGCGAACATCGATCTCCATCGCCTTCAGGATGTCAGCGTAGAACGGCACAAAACGAGATATCCGCGGTTCCTTCAGTACGAAGAGCGGAGCTTCACCGTATTCTTCCTCCAGGATGCGAGCGATCTCCGCGCGGTAGAATTGGGCACGAGGCTTGCCAAGGTTGGCCGCGTCGAAGGCGCGCCAATCATCCCAGCGACTACCGGCTTCCGCAAGCATCTGATCATTGAGAGCGTTCAATGCTGCCGGTTCCCAGTAACCAGTCGCATTGTTGCTGTCTTTTGAAATTAGGTTCTTCGGTAGCTCGGCGCCAACTAGGCTGATCACCCTCGTCAGCGCACTCGTGCCCGAGCGATGCATGCCGAGCACCATGACGCATATGCGCTTCGCCGGCTTCGTCTTCGCTGACCTGGCTTTAGCGCGCTTCTTTGGCGCCGCTTGGTCCGCCGGCTGCGCGGTCGCATCGCGCAGTTGCTCCGGTGATGGATTTTCGTTCATGCACTCAATGCCTGTTTCGTCTCGCTGCGCCCCAGCCGCCGAACAACCTTCTCCGTCGCCTGCCGCCACCCCGGCGCTCGCCACCCGAACACACCCTCAAACTTCGCGCTCGACAGCCGCGAATTTTGCGGGCGCCTCGCCCTGGTCGGATAATCCGCCGTGGCGATATCGCGCACTTTCGCATAGGGGCCACCCAACGCCCGGCTTGTGTCGAGGATGTGGCGGGCAAAGCTGCTCCAGTTGGTGTCGCCCTCGCCCGCCAGGTGGTAGACACCGAAGGCGGCGAAATTCCTGTCGTCCCGCAGCCTCGCCGCCGCATGCAGGATGGCGTCGGCGATGTCGAGCGCCGAGGTCGGATTGCCCCATTGATCGGCGACGACGGCGATCTCGTCGCGATCGGCCGCCAGCCGTAGCATCGTCTTGACGAAGTTCCTGCCGAAAGGGCTGTAGACCCAGGCCGTGCGCAGGATGATGTGGCGCGGATCGGCGGCGGCCACCGCCTCCTCGCCGGCGAGCTTGGAGGCGCCGTAGACGCCGAGCGGCGCGGTGGCGTCTGTCTCGACATAGGCGCCGTCCTTGGCGCCGTCGAAGACATAGTCGGTCGACAGATGGATGACGGGGACGCCGAGCCTTGCCGCGGCTTCGGCCACCTTGCCGGCGCCGGTGGCGTTCACCGCGAAGGCCAGGTCCTTATCGTCCTCGGCCTGGTCGACGGCGGTGTAGGCGGCGGCGGAAACGACGATGTCCGGCCTTGCCGCTTCCAATGCCGCGAGCACTGTGTCGGGCCGCGCAAGGTCGAGCCCCGGGCGGCCGACGGCGACGACTTCCACGCCTTCGCGGCCCCGCGCCGCCTCGACCAGGCTTGCGGCGACCTGGCCCTCGCGTCCGGTGACGGCAAGCCTCACGTGGTCACCTTCCTGCTCTCGGCCGCGATCCCGGCCGGGTTGCCTGCAACCGGACTGTTCTGGCTGTTTGCGGCCGCACCGTGGCCCAGCCGCTCGCCGGCGTAGCGCTGCTCGCGGATCGGCCCCCACCACCATTTGTTGTCCAAATACCAGTCGACGGTCCTGGCCAGGCCGCTGTCGAAATTCTCGCGCGGCGCCCAGCCGAGATCGCGCGCGATCTTGGAGGCGTCGATCGCATAGCGGCGGTCATGTCCAGGACGGTCGGTAACGAAGGTGATCAGGTCGCGATAGCGCTTGCCGCCGGCGCGCGGCCGCCTCAGGTCGAGAAGATCGCAGATCGCCTCGACCACGCCGAGATTGGTGCGCTCGGAATTGCCGCCGACATTGTAGCTCTCGCCCGGCCGCCCCTTGGTGGCCACCAGTTCCAGCGCCCGCGCGTGATCCTCCACGAACAGCCAGTCGCGCACATTGGCGCCGGCGCCGTAGACCGGCAGCGGCTTCTCGTCGAGCGCGTTGAGGATAACCAGCGGGATCAGCTTCTCGGGGAAATGGTAGGGGCCGTAATTGTTCGAGCAGTTGGACAGCACCACCGGCAGGCCGTAGGTCTCGTGCCAGGCCCGCACCAGGTGGTCCGACGCCGCCTTCGACGCCGAATAGGGCGAGGACGGCGCATAGGGCGTCTCCTCGACGAACATGCCGCCGTCGAAAGGCAGGTCGCCGAAGACCTCGTCGGTCGAGACATGGTGGAAGCGGAAGCCCGCCTTGCGCTCCTCGGACAGCCCACGCCAGTATTCCAGCGCCGCATTGAGGATGCGGTAGGTGCCGACGATGTTGGTCTCGATGAAGGCGCCGGGGCCGTCGATCGAGCGGTCGACATGACTTTCGGCGGCCAGATTCATGACGATGTCGATGTCGTCGCGGCGCAATATCTCCAGCACCGCGCGCTCGTCGCAGATGTCGCCCTGCTCGAAGCGATAGTTGTGCGCGTTCTCGATCGGCCGCAGCGACGCGAGATTGCCGGCATAGGTGAGCTTGTCGAGATTGGTGACGCGGTTGGCCGGGTTGGCGCACAGGTGCCGGCACACGGCCGAGCCGATGAAGCCGGCGCCGCCGGTGACCAGAAAATTCAGCCTGCCCTCTTCCCTCACGCGAAAACCTCTGCCTCGCTCAGCGGTGGCGCCTTGCGATCCTTGTCCGAGAGCTGGAAGTCACCGGCAAGCGACGGCCACGCAATGCCGATGGCGGGGTCGTCGAAGCGGATCGACCGGTCATGCTCCGGCGAATACGTATCGGTGACCTTATACAGAATCTCGGTGTCCGGGACGAGCGTGACGAAGCCGTGCGCGTATCCCTTCGGCACCAGGATCTGGTTTCCCTTCTCGGCCGACACCTCCAAAGCCGACCATTTTCCGAAAGTCGGCGAAGACCGGCGGATGTCGACGACGACATCGAAGACGCTGCCTCGCACGACGCGCAGCAGCTTGTCCTGGGCGCGGGGCGGTAACTGATAGTGCAAGCCGCGCAGGACGCCGGCGGCCGCGGAGTAGGAATGGTTGTCCTGCACGAAGGTCAGGTCGATACCGGCCTGGGCAAAGCGCTCCGCATTCCAGGTCTCGCAGAAATAGCCGCGCGCGTCGCCATGCCGCTTCGGCACGATCTCCAGCACGTCCTCCAGGCCGAGCGTCCTGACCTCAAGCACCTTGATCCTCCATCAGATCGGCGACCCGCCGCCGCAGATAGGCCGCATATTCGTTCTTGCCGAGCCGCGCCGCGCGATCGAGGACCTCGTCGGCGCTGATCCAGCGCTGCTCCAGCGCAATCTCCTCGGGGCAGGCGATCTTGATGCCCTGGCGATGCTCGATCGTGCGCACGAAGGACGAGGCCTCGAGCAGGCTGTCATGCGTGCCGGTATCCAGCCAGGCATAGCCCCGGCCGAGGCGGTGGACATGCAGCTCGCCGCGCTCGAGATAGACATTGTTGACCGCCGTGATCTCGAGCTCGCCGCGCGCCGAAGGGCGGATGGTCGAAGCAATGTCGACGACGTTGTTGTCGTAGAAATAAAGACCTGTCACGGCCCAGTTGGACTTCGGCTTTTGCGGCTTCTCCTCGATCGTCAAAGCCCTGCCGGTGACCTTGTCGAAGGAGACCACGCCATAGCGCTCGGGATCGTCGACATAGTAGGCGAAGACGGAGGCGCCGCCGTCGCGCGCAGCCGCCTCGCCGCAGAGCTGCGACAGGCCGCCGCCGAAATAGATATTGTCGCCGAGAATCATCGACACGCTGTCCTTGCCGATGAAGTCGCGACCGATGATGAAGGCTTCGGCGAGACCATTGGGCTCCGCCTGCTCGGCATAGCAGAGCTCCAGGCCGAATTCCGAACCATCGCCCAGCAAAGCCTGAAACACCGGCAAGTCGCGCGGAGTTGAAATGACGAGGATCTGGCGGATTCCCGCGAGCATCAGCACGCTAAGCGGGTAGTAGATCATCGGCTTGTCGTAGATCGGCAGTATTTGCTTAGATACAGCTAATGTTAGCGGATAAAGACGTGTTCCGCTGCCGCCCGCAAGGATAATTCCTTTCAACAAGCTCTCCTTGAACTACCGCGGCCCCCGCCTCGATGCCAAGTTGCCCGTGCTTAGGTTTCGGGCACCGGCTTGTCAATGTCGGGTTTGCTTCCTTCCTGACGCTGGTTCCACTTTCTATCATCCGGCACGCGGTGGTTTCGAGCGAAATCCGACTGCGGCATGAAAAAGGGCCGGCGGGCGCTTGTCGCCCGCCGGCCCTTCTTTCGTCGATCGCGATCAGCCGCGCTTGAGCAACGCCCACACGGCCGGCACCAGGCTGGCGGCCAGGGCCACCTTGATCAGGTCGCCGGCGATGAAGGGCAGGACGCCGAACTGCCAGGACTTTTCCGGTCCGATGAGCATCGCCAGCCAGGCAAAGCCCATGGCCATCATGACGACTTCCGCCGTCAGCATGGCGCCGAACAGCTTGAACGGGCTGCGGTCCCAGCCGCGGTCGGCGGCCCAGCCGGCGATCGCGGCCATGACCACGAAACCGGCGAGATAGCCGCCTGTCGCGCCCAGCATATAGGCGATGCCGATGCCCTTTTCCGGCGTGCCCTGGAAGACCGGCAAGCCAAAAGCGCCTTCGGCAAGGTAGAGAAGCAGCGTCGCGACGGCCAGCCGCAGGCCGAAGGCCGAGGCGATCAGCAGCACGGCGAGCGTCTGCAGCGAAATGTCGACCGGGCCGAGCACCACTTTGGTCTTGGCCGAAAGCGTGAGCAGCAGGGTTCCGGCAAGCGCCAGGAAGAGCTGGGTCGCGAGCCGCGCGGCGCCCCGCTCCGGCAGAGTGAGAGAAACGAGCGGACGCATCGTGGTTGCAATTGCCATGGTCTTCCTCATTCTGGCTGATTCATTGGGTGGCTGATTTGCTGGCTTCAAAAACTTTCTTGATGCATGTCGTTGTCCCAAAACCGCTGCGCACTTTTGGGCGACATGCTCAAAAACTTTCTTGATGCATGTCGTTGTCCCAAAACCGCTGCGCACTTTTGGGCGACATGCATTGAATTTCCTATATTGGCTTCCGTATCGGGCGGCAATCATTTTGCCGCATTGCAAAGGAATCCGGCATGGCGCTTGAGTTCGATACCAGCTTCGACCCGGCCTACGGCCGGGCGGTCACGGTTGCGCCGGATGTGCTGCGCATCACTGCCGGAAACCCGAGTCCGTTCACCTTCCACGGCACCAACAGCTATCTCGTCGGTCGCGACACGCTGGCGGTGATCGATCCGGGGCCGGAAGACGACGCGCATCTCGAAACGCTGCTCACGGCGATCGCTGGCCGGCCGGTCAGCCACATCTTCGTCAGCCACACGCATCGCGACCATTCGCCGCTGGCGGCACGGCTGAAGGAGCGCACCGGCGCGCCGACGCTTGCCGAAGGCCCGCACCGGCCGGCACGGCCCTTGCGCATCGGCGAGGTCAATCCGCTCGACGCCAGCGCCGACCTGGCCTTCGTGCCCGATATCGCGCTGGCCAACAATGCCCTGACCGAGGGAGACGGCTGGGCGATCCGCACCATGCTGACGCCCGGCCACACCGCCAACCATGCCGTGTTTGCGCTCGAGGGAACCGGCATCCTGTTTTCGGCCGACCATGTCATGGCCTGGTCGACCTCGATCGTCGCGCCGCCGGACGGCGCCATGGCCGACTATATGAGCTCCCTCGACAGGCTGCTGGCGCGCGAGGATCGTCTGCTGCTGCCGGGCCATGGCGGGCCCGTGACCGCGCCCCAAAGGTTCATGCGCGGCCTGAAGACGCATCGCAAGATGCGTGAAAGGGCGATCCTGGAGCGCATCCGCGCTGGCGACCGGACGATCAGGGAGATGGTCGCAGCGATCTATCGCGACACCGACCCCCGCCTGCACGGCGCCGCGGGGCTGTCGGTGCTCGCCCATCTCGAGGATCTGGCCGCGCGCGGCCTGATCGCCACCGAAGGCGACCCGGCGATCGACGGCATTTTCAGTCCCGCCGGCTGATCACTCGGCCGGCGCCGCGCCAACCTGCCCGGCGACTTCCTGGTCCAGCTCGCCGAGGAAATCCGTGATGCGGGCGGCGTTGTCGCCGAGGTCGTAGCGGCCGTAGCGCGAGGCCGAGCGCATGTCGACGATGACCTGCTCGCCATCGTCGGTGACGCGGATGGCGACGTCGGCCGGCAGTCCGAGCACAAAGCCCTTGGCCAGCGCATTGATCGTCGCCTCGCTCTGCCCGTTGATGTCGGGATAAGGCGCCGTCAGCTGCCAGTCGCGGCGGTCGAGCACGGTTTCGACAGCGTCGACGACGGTTTCGAAGGGCAGATTGTAGCTGTGGCCGCTGACCAGCGGATAGGTATCGGCCTGCAGGCTCTGTTCGCCAGGGGTCGGCGGCGACAGCTCGTTCATGTCGCTTGTCCGGTCGCTGGTGTCCAGGACCGGCGGGTCGTCGAGATCGGTCGAGATGTCGCGCAGCGGCGGGTAGATCGTGGCCCAGTAGACGGCGACGCCGTAGGGCGCCAGAACCAGCAGCGCCAGCAGCGCGCCGACGCTGAGATCGCGGCCACCGCGATCGCCGAAGCTCCAGACCCTCGACAGGCCGAGACCCGCCATCAACAGGGCGAGCGCCGCCAGCAGCGCGACGACCGCAAGCACCCACAGGAAAGGCGGCGTCTCGACGAATCCGAGTCGGTAACCGGCAACGGCGGTGAGCAGAAGGACGAGGGAAAATGCCCCGATCCGCCGCGACCAGCCGGCCGCCCTCGACGTCTGCCGTTCAGGAATAGATGCCATTCTTCGCCGTATCGTCCCAACCCGGGCCGAGAGTTAGCGGTTTTTGGCGCGGGCTTGAAGCCGGAAGATCGAACATTTTCGTCAATCCGTCGGCAGGCGGTAATCCTTGAACTGGGCGCGCAGGCTGGTCTTCTGGATCTTGCCGGTAGCGGTGTGCGGAATTTCGCCGACGAAGGCGACGTCGTCGGGCATCCACCATTTCGCCACCTTGCCACTCATGAAGGTGAGGATGTCGCCCTTGCTCGGCTCCCGACCGGGCTTGCGCACGACAACGAGCAAGGGCCGCTCGCCCCATTTCGAATGCGGGATGCCGATCGCCGCCGCCTCCGCCACGTCCGGGTGGCCGACGGCGAGATTCTCCAGGTCGATGGTCGATATCCATTCGCCGCCGGACTTGATGACATCCTTGGCGCGGTCGGTGATCTGCATGTAGCCGCTGGCGTCGATATGGGCGACATCGCCCGTGTCGAACCAGCCGTCGGCATCGAACTGCTCGGCGCCGGCGCCGCCATAATAGGCGCGGGCCACCGCCGGACCGCGCACCTTGAGATGCCCGAAGGTCTTGCCGTCCCAGGGCAGCGCGTTGTTATCGTCGTCGGTCACTTTCATCTCGACGCCGAAGGGCGGAAAACCCTGCTTGCCCTGGACATCCAGCCGCGCCTCGCCGGTCAGCGTCTGATATTGCGGCTTCAGCGTGCAGAGCGTCCCCAGCGGCGACATCTCGGTCATGCCCCAGGCATGCACCACCTGCACATCGTAATCATCCTGGAACTTTGCGGTGATGGCGCGCGGACAGGACGCCCCGCCGATCACGACCTTGTTCAGATAGGGCAGCTTCTTGCCGGTCTCTTCCAGATATTGCAGCAGCATCATCCAGACGGTGGGCACCGCGGCGCTGAACGTCACCTTTTCGGTGTCGAGCAGTTCATAGATCGAGGCGCCGTCCATCTTGCAGCCCGGCATCACCAGCTTGGTGCCGATCATCGGCCCGCTCTGGCCGAGGCCCCAGGCGTTGGCGTGAAACATCGGCACCACAGGCAGGACGACATCGCGCGTCGACAGGCCCATCGCGTCGGGCATGGCGGCGATCATGGCGTGAAGGACATTGGAGCGGTGGCTGTAAAGCACACCTTTCGGGTCGCCCGTCGTTCCGGAGGTGTAGCACATGCCGGCGGCGGTGTTCTCGTCGAACGTCTTCCAGGCGAAATCGCCGTCGGCCTCGGCCAGCCATTCCTCGTAGGCGACGGCATTGGCCAGAGAGGTTTGCGGCATATGTGCCTGGTCGGTCAGCACGATCACCCGGCGCAGCGATTTCACCGCGCCGGCGATCTTTTCCAGGAGCGGTACGAAGGTGAGGTCGACGAAGATCGCCTTGTCCTCGGCATTGTTCATGATCCAGGCGATCTGCTCGGGAAATAGCCTCGGATTGAGCGTGTGGTAGATAGCGCCGATGCCCATGATGCCGTACCAGGCTTCGATATGGCGGGTCGTGTTCCAGGCAAGGGTCGCGATGCGATCGCCGAGCACGAAGCCGTCACGCTCCAGCCGCTGCGCCGCCTTGAGCGACCGGCGATGGATTTCGGCGAAGGTAGTGCGCACGATCGGACCTTCGATCGAACGCGACACGACCTCCCGGCTGCCGTGCTGGCGTTCGGCGTGGTCGATCAGCTTGTGGCAAAGCAGCGGCCATTCCTGCATCAATCCGAGCATCTATTTCCTCCCCTTTGCGCATTCGCGTCGTTTGTTCCGCACATTGTGGAACGAACCGGCGGATTGTCCAGCCGCCATAAGTCGAAGCCCGTGGATGGATCGAAGAACCGGGAAAACCGCCATAATCCGGCCATCCTCGCCGTTAAGTTTCGTTAACGGGCTGGGTGAGATTGGCGAATGGAGTGGTTCGCATGGACGCGCAGCTCGACGAAAAAGCCCTCGAAAGCACGCTTGCCGAAAGTCTGGACGATCTGGCGCCGGACATCAAAACCGTTTCCGAAGATGAATTTGCCGAAGTCGTCGGCGGCGCGCTTGAAGCCGTCGGCGGGACGCTGCTGTTCAAGATGCGCGTCGAAAACGGCGAGAATGGCGAGCATGTCGCCGCCGCCTGCATCGGCGACGCGGGCAACCGCCAGTTCCTGCTGCTGACGCTGCCGACCAGCGGCGGCGCGCTCAAGGTCGAAACCGCGGCAAGAAGCACCAATCCGGTGGCCGGCATTGCCGCCGCCTATGCCGGCCTCATGGATGCCTTCAAGACAGCCGCCTGACGGCTGGCCAGCAGACGTTCAATGAATGGTGATGGAGCCTCGCGCCGCGCGGGCTTGCGCGACGCACTCACCCGACACATGTAAGTCTGCCGCGAGAACGTTTCACCGTTTCATGGAAACGGCAAACCGTTCTCTTTGTTTTGACGCAATTCCGGACGGAAACCGCTTCGCACTTTTGCTGGAATTGCTCCAGGAGACCATTCATGGACAAGCCCGCCAACCCTGCCCCCGGCTTCCAGCGCAATCCCGACAAGGTGATCACCGTCGAACCCTATCGCGGCAGTGTCACCGTGCGCGCCGGCGATACCGTCATCGCAAGATCCACCCGGGCCAAGGTGCTTTCAGAACCACCCTACCCGGCGGCCTTCTACATCCCGTTCGACGATATCGACTTCAGCAAGCTCGCCGGCACCGAGCACTCGACGCATTGCCCCTACAAGGGCGATGCCAGCTACTGGAGCGTCCAGGCGGCCGGCGAAGCCGGCACGAACGCCATGTGGGCTTATGAAATCCGATCGACGAAATGACCGAGATCCGCAACCACGGCGCGTTCTACACGAGCAAGGTAACGGTCGAAGCCGAACCGGGCTGAGTTTTCGATTGGGCTGGGTCGTCGCTGCGATCCGAGGCAGGCGAAGGCCAAGCGTCGTCATCCCAGGGCGGAGGGATGGGCGTTCACGTCAATCTCGGAAGGATGTGGCTGCCAAAATTCAGCCGCCGCACCGCACGCTCAATCGGTGGTGCCGTCGTTGCCTATACCGTCGGCATCGTCCAGGCGCACGAATGTCATGCCTTTCTGCTTCAAGGCGAGCAGCCCCTGAACCACGCCCTCGCCGGCCGCATGCGTCGGCTGGTTGATGTGGGCGATGATGACGTCGCCGTCCTTGGCGGCGCCGATGCGGCGTGCCGTTTCCTTGGCGCCGAGCAGCGAGCCGCCGTCGCCATTGACCGAGAAGCCGGCGATCTTGAAGCCCAGCTTGCGGATCATGGCGATCGCCGATGGGCTGTATTCCGCGGTGGCGCCGCGAAACCATTTGGGCGCCGGTCCGCCCGCGCTGGCGAGCGCCGCGGCGCCGGATTCAACCTCGGCCTGCACGGCGTCCGGGCTGCCGGCGCTGCTTATGCCGTAAATCTTCCGCGGCGTATCGACCGCGGGAATGTGGCGGCCGCCATGGTTTTCCAGCTCGAACAGATCAGGATGGGCTCGCATGATCTCGGCGGCCGCGGCATTGCGCTTGAGCCAGATGCCGGTAACGAAGATGGTCGCCGGTATGCGATTGTCGACAAGAGCCGAAAGTATTCTTGTGTCGGTCTTTCCCCCGCAAGCGTCGAGCGTCAGGGCGACTCGCCCACGCCCTTCCGGGGCTTGGGTCTTCAGATGCAGCGTCGGCTCGAGAAGCGTTGCGGCATTGCCGGCCGACGCCGCCAAGAGCGACAGCGCGAGCACGCAAAGAGAATTTCGAAGCAGACCCATCATCCATTCCAACCCGGCACGCACGGCCAGTTGCCGCATCGCGCCAAAGAAAACTTGCCTCCGCTCGTCCCAACAGACCGGCATCTAGGCGAAAATGGGGACGTCCAACAGCGCAAAAGGAGCAATCGCGAAAAATTGCTTTCGTCTACACCGCGGTTTTAATGGGTCTGTCCGTCCGCGCCAGCAGTTCGCGCACTGCTTCGGCGACCGTGTCCACTTCCAGGCGCCAGACGCAAAATGCCTTGGCTGGATTGGTCCGGTGGCACATGTCGGCGGCCACACACTCGCAAGGCATTGGGGGCCGCAGCGAGATGCTGGGTGCGCCAACCGGACCCCATGCAACCGGGTTGGTGAGGCCGTACAGGCCGACGACCGGCGTGCCTGCTGCGGCGGCCATATGCATTGGGCCGCTTTCGTTGCCGAGGAAGAGCCGCGCCTCCTTGAGCAGCGCCATCAACGTTTCGAGCGATAGCTTACCTACCAGATTGACGACCGGCGCCTTGACCGCGGCCACGATGTGGTCGTTCGCCTGGGCTTCGTCGGGTCCGCCGACCAGGACGACGGAGAGACCGGTTTCGCTCGATATCGTGTCGACGGCCGCGGCGAAACGCTCGGGCTGCCACCGGCGGCCCGGAAAGCTTGCTCCGGCATGCACCACCAGGAAGGCTTTGCGGCGAAGACCGCAGCTGTCCAGCAATGTCAGGACCCGCGCGGTTTCCGATGGCAGCGGCTCGATCGAGGGAACCCGCACGCGCAGATCTTCCCCTAGCGCCTCCAGCGGAGAAAGATAGCGATAAAGGAAATGCCTCTCGCCATAGCCGAAGGGCTTGGCCCTGACGTTTGCGGATTGGCGCTCGAACCGGCCCAATCGCCTCTCGGTCGGGAAATAGCCAACGCGGATCCTGGCGTTGAGCGCCATGGCGACGAAGTGCGTCGTTTTTGAATCGGTCAAGTCGATGGTCATATCGCAAGCCAAACGACGCAGCTTTCGCAATACGTGGTAGAGTTCCAGGCCGCGCTGCATTACCGTGCCACGCGCGCTCGAGCGCTTGAAAGCTACGGTCTCATCTGCGATCCCGTGAGCAGTCAGGAAGCCTGCGAAGCGAGCCTCGCACAGGAAGACAATTCTGGCCTCCGGATAGGCGATCCTCAGATTCTTCGCCAGCGTCGAGGCAAGAACCAGATCGCCGATATATTTCGTTTGCAGAATCAGGATCGACCGGACGCCTGCGAAGGGCCCCTGCAACATCCGTGTCCGGGCACCAGAACTGAGTTGAGACGTCGACATCCGGGGCCGCCACGCGCATGTTTCACGTGGCCCTCATATACAAGACGACAAGGTCGTGGGCCAGAGTGACTTGCACGTGCCGGCAGATCGTTTCACGGTCATGGAAATAGTGAAATTCCGGATTTCGCTGTTTGCAATGCGGACGACGACGGCACGAGAATCTCCCCGCGTGTCAGACCGCGGCTTCCAGGACCGCCTCGGTACGCGCCAGGAGCTCCAGCACCGCCTCGACCACCGGATCAACCTCCAGGCGCCAGACGCAGCAGGCCTTGCTCGGATCGGTCCGGCTGCACAGGTCGCCGCCGACGCAGTCGCAGGGCACGGATGGCCGCAACGAGATGCTGGGCACGCCGACCGGCGCCCAGCGGACCGGATTGGTCAGGCCGAACAGGCCGACAACCGGCGTGCCGGCCGCGGCCGCCATATGCATCGGCCCACTTTCGTTGCCGAGAAACAGCCGCGCCTGCCTGAGCAGCGCAAGCAGGGTTTCCAGCCGCAGCGCGCCCGCCAGATTGACGACAGGCGTCTTCGCCGCGGCCACAATCCTGTCGGTCGCCTCGTTTTCGTCCGGGCCGCCGACCAGGACGACGCGCAAGCCTGTCTCGCCGGCAATCCTGTCGATTGCCTCGGCAAAGCGCTCCGGCTGCCAGCGACGCCCGGCGAAACTTGCTCCGGCATGAACCGCGACAAAGGCGTTTGGGAGGATGTGGTGCCGGGCCAGCAAAGCCAGGACGCGGATCGTCTCGAATGGCAGCGGTCGAATGGCCGGGGCTTTTACGCGCAGGTCGACGCCGAGCGCCTCCAACGGAGACAGATAGCGGTAGAGAAAGTGCTTCTTGCCAAATCCGAAGGGCTTCATCCTGACATTGGCGGGCTGGCGTTCATGCCAGCGCAGAGGCCGCTCCGTCGGAGAATAGCCGACCCGGACCGGAGCATTGACCAGCCCGGAAATAAGACGCGAGGTTTTCGAGTCGGTGATGTCGATGGTCATGTCGAAGCGACGCCGCCGCAATTCCCGCACCACGCGGAAGAGCTCGCGTCCCCGCTCGAACGGCATGCCACGCATCCTGGCGCGGCTGAGGGGGATAGCCTCGGCGGCAATGCCGTGGGCCGTCAGGAAGCCGGCCAAATGCGTTTCACAGAGAAACACGATCCTGACGCCCGGACATGCGAGCTGCAGGTTGTTCGCCAGCGCCGAGGCAAGCACGATGTCGCCGATAAATTTGGTCTGCAGGACAAGGATCGACCGGAAAGGAGTGGGGGCAATCTGCAACATGGGTTTCTGACACCAAAAAGTTCGGTGTCGGAAACTCCCTCGAAACGGTGTCGAGATTCAGGGCTGTCACGCGCACGTTCGCGTGACATTCCATACAAAACCGTAAGGTCCCTTGGGGTGCCGCTCCCCGGAATGCACGTCTCAGGCGCGTTTGGCGGCGCCTTTCGCCGCCGCCACGGCCGCCTGCGCGGCCGCCAGCCTGGCGATCGGCACACGGTAGGGCGAGCACGATACATAGTCGAGCCCGACCTCCTCGCAGAAGCGGATCGAAGCCGGATCGCCGCCATGCTCGCCGCAGATGCCAAGCTTGATGCCGGGCCGGGTCGCCTTGCCCTTTTCAGCAGCGATCCGCACCAGTTCGCCGACGCCATCGACATCGAGCGACACAAACGGATCCTGCTCGATGATGCCCTTTTGCCGGTAGGTTTCAAGGAAGGACGCCGCGTCGTCGCGCGAGATGCCGAAGGTCGTCTGGGTGAGGTCATTGGTGCCGAAGGAGAAGAATTCGGCGGCTTCGGCAATGACATGAGCGCGGATCGCCGCGCGCGGCAGCTCGATCATCGTGCCCGTTAGATAATCGATCTTGGTGCCGGTCTCCTGCATGACGCTTTGCGCCACCGCGTCGATGCGCGCCTTGACGTATTCCAGCTCCTTCACCAGCCCCACCAGCGGCACCATGATTTCCGGCACCACCAGCGCGCCGGCCTTGCGTCCGGCCTCGACCGCCGCCTCGAAGATCGCGCGCGCTTGCATCTCGGCGATCTCCGGATAGGAGACGGCGAGCCGGCAGCCGCGATGGCCGAGCATCGGATTGAACTCGTGCAACGCCTCGGTGCGTTGCCGCAGCTTGTCGGCCGAGACATTCATGGCGCTCGCCACCTCGGCAAGCTCGGCCTCGGTCTTGGGCAGGAATTCATGCAGCGGCGGGTCGAGCAGGCGGATCGTCACCGGCAGGCCGGCCATGATCTCGAACAGCTCGAGGAAGTCCGAGCGCTGCATCGGCAGCAGCTTATCGAGCGCTGAGCGCCTGTCCTTTTCGGTATCGGCCAGGATCATCTCGCGCATGGCGACGATGCGGTCGCCGTCGAAGAACATGTGCTCGGTGCGGCAAAGCCCGATGCCCTCGGCGCCGAAGGAGCGCGCCATGCGCGCGTCGAGCGGCGTTTCGGCATTGGTGCGCACCTTCATGCGGCGCGCGGCGTCAGCCCATTCCATGATGGCGGCGAAATCGCCGGAAAGCTCCGGCTGCAGCATGGCGACCGCGCCCTTCAGTACCTGTCCGTTGCCGCCATCGATGGTGATGACGTCGCCCTTGCGGAAGGTCTGGCCCATCGAGACCAGCGTGCCGGCCTTGTAGTCGACGCGCAGCGAGCCGGCGCCCGACACGCAGGGCTTGCCCATGCCGCGCGCCACCACCGCGGCGTGGCTGGTCATGCCGCCACGCGTGGTGAGGATGCCTTCGGCGGCATGCATGCCGTGAATGTCCTCCGGGCTGGTCTCGATGCGCACCAGGATCGCCTTGCGTCCCTGAGCCCTGGCGTCCTCGGCGTCTGCGGACGAGAAGACGATTTCGCCCGTGGCGGCGCCGGGCGAGGCCGGCAGGCCCATGCCGATGACATCACGCGCCGCCTTCGGATCGATGGTCGGGTGCAGGAGCTGGTCGAGCGATGCCGGATCGATGCGGGCGACCGCCTCCTCCTTGGTGATCAGGCCGTCCCTCGCCATCTCGACGGCGATCTTCAGCGCCGCCTTGGCGGTGCGCTTGCCGGAGCGGGTCTGCAGCATCCACAACTTGCCGCGCTCGATGGTGAATTCGAGGTCCTGCATGTCGCGGTAATGCTTTTCCAGTCGGTCGGAGATGTCGACGAAGGCCTGGAAGGCGTCGGGCATCAGCTTCTGAAGCGACGGCTTGTCGGAGCCGGCGGCAATACGCGCCGCCTCGGTGATGTTCTGCGGCGTGCGGATGCCGGCCACCACGTCCTCGCCCTGGGCGTTGACCAGGAACTCGCCATAGAGCTGCCTGTCGCCGGTCGAGGGATTGCGGGTGAAGGCGACGCCGGTCGCGGAGGTGTCGCCCATATTGCCGAACACCATGGCCTGGACGTTGACCGCCGTGCCCCAGCTTTCCGGGATGTCGTGCAGGCGGCGATAGGTGATGGCGCGGCTGTTCATCCAGCTCGAGAACACGGCGCCGATCGCGCCCCAGAGCTGCTCGTGCGGGTCCTGCGGGAACGGCTTGCCAAGCTCTTCCTCGACCTTGGCCTTGTAGAGCGAAATGACGCCCTGCCATTCCGCGGCCGTCAGCTCGGTGTCGAGCTCGTGGCCGAGGCTGGCCTTCTGGTCCTCGAGGATTTCCTCGAACACTTCGTGATCGAGGCCCATGACGACGTCGGAATACATCTGGATGAAGCGGCGGTAGCTGTCATAGGCGAAGCGCGCATCGCCGGAATCGGCGGCCAAAGCCTCGACCGTCTCGTCGTTGAGGCCGAGATTGAGCACGGTGTCCATCATGCCGGGCATTGACGCCCGGGCGCCGGAGCGGACGGAGACCAGAAGCAGCTTCGACGGATCGCCGAAGCGGCGGCCGGTGATGCGGCCGATATGGTCGAGAGCGGCGACGACATCCGCCTCGAGCCCATCGGGATAGGCCCGGCCGTTGGCGTAATAGGCGTTGCAGACTTCAGTGGTGATGGTGAAACCGGGCGGCACGGGCAGGCCGAGACTGCACATCTCGGCCAGATTGGCACCCTTGCCACCGAGAAGATTGCGGTCGCCGGCACGGCCTTCGGCGGCGCCGTCGCCGAAGGTGTAAACCCACTTGGTCATGCTTGCCCTCCAGTTCGTGGAAGATAGAAACAGCCGGACCATGGCCCGGTTCCCCGCTTCCCCGGTCCGAGCGATAGGATGCTGCAGTGCGAAAGGCAAGGTACCGGCAGCGCTCGCCGCCACTACAATCGATTAAGCAAAGCTGCGTCAAAAAGACTTGCCGGAGAGGCATGGTGCGATATAGAACATAAAGAGAACATAGTGGAGTAGCGTGATGAAACTCAACGGGAAACTCGACTATCTGGAACTGCCGGCGACAGGTGGCACGCTGGACAGCGTCAAATCCTTCTACAGCGCCGCCTTTTCATGGTCGTTCACCGACTACGGCCCGACCTATTCCGCTTTCGCCGAAGGGCTCGATGGCGGTTTCCAGGCCGATGCCGGGGAAGCGCCGGCCAAACCGCTGCCCGTGCTCTACTCCGAAAACCTCGAGGAGACGCTGGACGCGGTCGAGAGCGCCGGGGGCACCATCGTCAAGCCGATCTTTTCCTTCCCCGGCGGCAGACGGTTCCACTTCACCGATCCGGCCGGCAACGAACTGGCGGTGTGGGGACATTAGAAAGGACGCGGGTTTCGAGGTTTTTTGCTGTTGACAGGCAGTGGGCCGCGGGGCTCATTCAAATGAGCAGCGGCAACCTTCTAACAGCAAAAGCAGGCTGATGAAATTCGGGTCAAGCGGTGTCCGGGGTTTGGCTTCCGATTTGGCCGGAAGGCCAAGCGGACTTTACACTGAGGGCTTCGCCCGGCGCTTGCGGGCGATTGGATATCAGCAAGGCAAGGTCTTCGTGGGCCGGGACTTGCGCGACAGCAGCCCGGCGATCGCACAGGACTGCATGGCGGCGCTGGCCGCATCCGGCTTCCAGCCGGTCGATTGCGGTCCGATCCCCACACCGGCGCTTGCCTTTTATGCCCGCCGGCACAACGCCGCGGCGCTGATGGTGACCGGCTCGCATATCCCCGCCGACCGCAACGGCATCAAGTTCTATGGACCGAAGGGCGAGATCGACAAGGCGGACGAGGCCGCGATCACCCTTTCTGTCGCGGAGCTGTCCGATCAATATCCCTGGCCGCCGACCTATGCGGACAGGCAAGCCGGCCATGAACAGGCGCTCGCGGCCTTTCGAGACCGTGTGGAGGCAATTCTGCCCCCTGGCGCCCTTTCCGGAATGAGGCTCGGCGTCTACCAGCACAGCACCGTTGCGGCGGAGCTGCTGGTCGAGGTCCTGCGATCCTTCGGCGCCGATGTGATCGTCGTCGGCAAAACAGATACTTTCGTGCCTGTCGATACCGAGGCCGTCAGCCAGGAAACGCTGGCGATGGTGCGGGACTGGGTGCGCGAGTTCAAACTCGACGCGGTGGTCTCGGCCGATGCCGATGCCGATCGCCCTCTTGTCATCGACGAAAATGGCGAATTGTTCCGCGGCGACCTGATCGGGCTGGCCACGGCGCTCTTCCTCAAGGCCGATGTCGTGGTGACGCCGGTCACCTCCAACTCGGGCATAGCCGAAGCGTTCGGGTTCAGCGTCAAGAGAACGAAGGTCGGATCGCCTTTCGTCATCGAGGGAATGGACGCCGCGCGGCAGGCGGCGGGCGGCATCGTCGTCGGCTTCGAAGCCAATGGCGGGGTTCTGCTGGGATCCGACGGCCTGGTGAATGGCAAAATATTGTCGGCGCTGCCGACGCGGGATTCGTTCCTGCCCATCCTGGCGGTGCTGGGCACGGTGGCATCGGCCGGCAAAACGCTCTCCAACCTGCGTGAAACCTGGAATCTTCCGGTCTGCGCCAGCGAGCGGCTCGAGAACTTCCCGGTCGAGACATCGCGCAGCTTGATGCGCAAGCTCGCCGACCGCGACGCGTTGCAGCGGTTCCTGGCGCCCTTCGGCACGGTGGCGGATGTAGACGAGACCGACGGTCTGAGAGCGCGAATGACCAGCGGCGAGATCATCCATCTGCGGCCTTCCGGCAACGCTCCCGAATTTCGCTGCTATGCCGAGGCCGCCAGCCATGAAAGGGCAAGCGAAATCGTGGAAATGGCGCTGGAACGGGCCCGGGATACCGCACTGGCGGATCAGGCCGGGGCTGTATAATGACAGCGGTGCCGGCGGTTGCCGCAGGCGTAGAGCGGCCAATTCAGCAACGATGGGGATTTGCGCCCTGCATCTCGCCCGATCACCGGACCATTGATGACAAAAGCAGCATTGATAACCGGCATTACCGGGCAGGACGGCGCCTATCTGGCGCAGCTCCTGCTTTCGAAGGGCTATGAAGTCCACGGGTTGGCGCGACGGTCGAGCACGGCCGACGTCAATACGATGCGGCTGAAATGGCTGGGCATCGAGGACGACGTGCGGATCGTGGATGGCGACATCACGGACTTGTCGGGCCTGACCCGAACCATGCGCGACGTAAGGCCTGACGAGGTCTACAACCTTGCCGCGCAGTCTTTCGTCAAATCGTCCTGGCAGCAGCCTATCCTGACGAGCAACGTCACCGGCATCGGCGTCACCAATGTGCTGGAGGCGCTGCGTCTTGAAGTGCCCGGGGCGCGTTTCTATCAGGCTTCGTCGTCGGAGATGTACGGCCTTATCCAGGAGCCGATGCAGTCGGAGACCACGCCTTTCCATCCCCGCTCGCCCTATGCGGTGGCCAAGGCCTATGGCCATTGGATCACCGTCAATTATCGCGAGAGCTTCGGCCTGCATGCCTCGAGCGGCATCCTGTTCAATCACGAATCGCCGCTTCGCGGCATCGAATTCGTGACACGCAAAGTCACGGACTCCGTCGCGCGCATCAAGATGGGGCTGGCGAGGGAGCTGCGCCTGGGCAACGTCGACGCCAGGCGCGACTGGGGCCACTCCAGGGATTATGTCCGCGCCATGTGGCTGATGCTGCAGCAGGGAAAGCCCGACGACTATGTGGTCGCCACCGGCAGGACGACGACGGTGCGCGACATGTGCAGGATCGCCTTCGAGCATGTCGGGTTGAAGATGAACGACCATCTTGTCATCGATCCAGACCTGTTCAGGCCGGCGGAAGTCGAGATCCTGCTCGGCAATCCGGCCAAGGCTAAGGCGAAGCTCGGATGGGAAGCGACGATCTCCCTGGAAGAGATGATCCGCGAGATGGTGGACGCCGATCTCGCGCGCCACGCAGCCGCCAGGCGTTGAAAGGGAAGCCGTTGTGACGCCGCGTTCCGCCACGCATCCGCATCCGGACAACGCTTCATGGTTCGTGAGGCCGGCATGCGCGTTTTGATGACCGGCGCCAACGGTTTCGTCGGCCCCTATGTCGGCGAGGCATTGCGCAAGATCTGCGGCCCTGAGGTCGTCATTGCCGCGACCTCCAAGGATGGGGGCCCGCACCCCGCTTTCGGCCAGGTCGAAGAGCTGGACGTGACGGATACGGCCGCCGTCCATGAGGCCATGGCCCGTCATCGGCCAACGCATGTCATCCACCTGGCGGCGGTCGCGGCCCCCGATGCCGCCCAGGCGAATCCACGAAACACGTGGCGCATCCACGTGGACGGCGCGCTCAACGTGGCCAATGCCATCCTCAACACGGCTCCGGACTGCTGGCTCGTCCATGTCGGATCCGGTCTGGTCTATGGCGAAAGCGCGAAGACCGGACGACCGCTCGACGAAAGCACGCTGCTTGCCCCGGTCGACGACTACGCCGCAACCAAGGCCGCGGCCGACCTCGCGCTCGGCGCGCTGTCGTACCGGGGGTTGAAATGCGTTCGGATGCGTCCCTTCAATCATACGGGACCGGGCCAGACTGAGGCATTCGCAGTGCCGGCCTTCGCCATGCAGATCGCGCGGATCGAAGCAGGCCTCGCTCCGCCGCTCATCCGCGTCGGCAATCTCGACGCCAGGCGCGATTTTCTGGACGCGCGCGACATTGCCAATGCCTATGCGCGCGCGGTCTTGAACAGCAACAAGCTTGCGCCGAACACCATCTTCAACCTTGCGTCCGGCCTCTCCTGGCGGATGGCAGATATTCTGGATCTGCTGCTGGCGCAAAGTAGCGTCAAGATCGTCGTGGAGCAGGATCCTTTGCGGATGAGGCCAAGCGACCTGCCATGCATCGTCGGCGATGCGACCCGCGCCCGGACCCTGCTTGGCTGGGCGCCCGAGCATTCTTTCGAGGAGACGCTTGCGGCGGTCCTGCAGGATTGCCGTGCACGTGTGGCCCAGGCGTGAGCAAAGCAGCGTCGTCGGCTTCGCGGAAGCAGGATTGCCCCGATGTCGGCCAGGCGAGCGAAGCAGGCGTGCGGCAGCGGGCGGCCCGGGATGAGCCGCTGGCGATCAAGCGACGAACTGGCAGCAATAGCGACCCGTATCGCAGCCGCTTTTAGTTGATGTTGCGGCATTGAGCTTTGCTTCGCCCCGTCCTATAAGGCCGCGCGCAAGCGGGCATGCCCCGCCTGCTGGGGCGTCGCCAAGCGGTAAGGCATCGGTTTTTGGTACCGACATTCCCAGGTTCGAATCCTGGCGCCCCAGCCAACAAACCCGTAATAGATTGTTCTGACTCACTTTCTTCACCGAAGGGAGGCGCCGAACACCCCCTTGCTACAATTGATTGCTACAAATCAGGGCGGGGACGTCGTCTGCTCAACGTGGTTCGACGAGATGGCGTGTTTCATTTCCGGCGAGTCGTACCCTCGCCGCTGCGATCTCGGATTGGACGTTCTGAACTGGTCCGGAGCCTATCCACAAATGCCGTGGCCTCTGCCAGAATGCGCGCTGATTTGCTCTATAGACATTCTGAAGGACTTTTCGCGGCCGCCGCCTCCATGCTCTCATCCGATGAAATTGCCCGGCTGGTGAAAGACTTTTATCAGCTTACCCTGACGATTGACGACCATCGCCGGCTATTCCCGGAGCAACCGTGGTCCGAGGAAGACCATCAAGCGCGATCGGATTATCTCGATCATACGCTCGCCGAGCAGCGTGACGCTCTGCGGAAGAATGATTTCGAGAAGGCCAACCCGGCGGCTCAGGTGGTGATGGCGCGTAGCAAGCTGGCCGAGGGCGACCTCGGTCCCGGCGAATACAATCAAATCCGTCAAGCGATCCTACGAGCCAGTATCGATATCATAAGTGAGCTGAGGGCGCGCCAGGACGGTGACTTCAATCACGACCCTCGCGACAGACTGCTTAAAGATGCCCTTGGCGGAGCGAGCGCCATGCCGGTGCTGCCAAGCCAGGCCGCGGCCACTTTGGCGCTCCCCTCTCCGCCGGCGGCAAGCGGCGGGCCGATTTTTTCAGAGATTGCCGAGGCGTTTCGGTCTGACCAGGTCGCGGTCAAGATTTGGGATCAGCAAACGGCCGGACAGGCTCGGGCCACATACCGTCTGTTTGCTGAGGTTTGTGGCGATAAGCCGCTCCAGGAATACACTCGGGGAGATGCCGACGAGTTCCGCAAAAAGATCCAGCGTCTCCCATGGGACTACTCGAAGGCGCCTGCCTATCGAAATCGATCGGTCGACGAGATCCTGAAGGTTGCCGAGTCGCAAGCCAAAACGAGGGACATTCAGCCAATCACTCAGCGCACTGTCAAAAGACATTTCTCCGCGCTGAGCGGGCTTTGGGGATCAGCTGTTTCAGCTGGAACAGTCAGCCAGAACATATTCAGTGGCTTCCGATTCGGGTCATCCAAGAAGGCCTCGGAGCAACGGGACGCATGGACGGCACCTGAATTGGAGACCCTGTTTTCGTCTCCTCTCTACACTGGGTGCAAGTCCGAATTGCGTCGCGCCGAGCCTGGGTCGCTGGTCCTCAAGGACGAGCGCTACTGGCTCCCCTTGATCGCGATTTTTTCAGGAATGCGTCAGGAAGAGATCGCTCAGTTGCACATAGAAGATGTCAAGGAAGCCGATGGCGTCGCCTTCTTCGATATAAACGATAAGCCGCCTCGGATGCTGAAGAATGCGAATGCGGCTCGGCAAGTGCCTCTGCACGCCACGCTCATTAGGCTCGGCTTTCTGGAATATGTGGACCAGTGCCGCAAATTCCGCCAGGTGCGACTATTCCCAAATTTGAAGCCAGGCGGTGCAGACAATCGCCTTGGGCATTCCTTCTCGAAGTGGTTTACCCGGTATCGCCGCGACATCGGCGTGTACCGCAAAGGTCTGGATTTCCATTCCTTTCGCCATTCGGCTAGCACCTCGATGCACCAAGCGGGCATCGAACGCGCCGTGCTGGACCATGTGACTGGGCATTCGACGCCAGGCGAAACGAGCCGCTACGTTAAGGCGTCGGCATTGGTACAGCTGCAGTCAGCCATCAATTCGATCGATATCGGCTTCGACATCGTATCCCTGCTGCAGGCTAAGCCGGGTATGAAAGCCTTCGTTCGCCCGCGACTCAGGTATAGAAAACAGCGACGGACCCTTCCAGGACGGAGCGATGGTTGACCGCGTGGGTCTCCCCGCCCACTTGCCGCTCCACCTCTATCTGGTACGCCATATCGGCCATGTCCGCTCTCTGTCATGCGGATCGGTCGATATGCCTTGGCGAAGGCGTTCAAGTTCGTGATCACGTAGATTGGTGTCGTTGACAAACTCTTCGTTTATACGGCGCGTCTCAGCCTCGAACTTTTTCAACTCGCGAACTCGATCAAGGTGCTCCAGCAGCTCCCATCCCGACTGAAGGCGGTCCCAGGCTCCATCGCGGGCCGCGGATAAAGCAGGCAGAGGCGTCTTGCGCATTGCCGTTGCGGATAGTGAAGACGACATCCTTATGGGATGCGCGACATCTAGAGTGCCCAAAGGCTCTCGTAGCCTCACATTGATTTTGAGAAGATCCAGGATGACTTCCGACCCGCGACCTGCGTCTACCTTCACGTCAGGATCGAGGTTTCTGCAAAGGGCGCGCAGAAAGCGCCAATGTTGTCGAACCTTCGCATCTGCGTCGACAACGCGATGGAATTTCAACCGCACCGCGTGCGGCGCGGCTCTAAAGTGCGAAGACTTGCGGAAGAAACCCTCGAGCCATTCGCCTACCTCATGAGTGAAATCTTCGGAGATGTTGCCCGCTACCGTGCTGGTGAAGCCAAGCTTGCCACTGACCTGATGGAGGTAAATGTAGTGCAGGGCGTCCCTGCCCCGGGTCCAACTTTTTATCCTCATTCCGAGTTCGTGCAGGCATGCGGCGACGAGATCAGCGCCTTGTGTCTGATCGAGCTGAAGCTCGTCGTGGAAGAAAACGAGCCTAAAATTCAACAGCCTTCGTTGTGTCTGCGCGAGGAAGGATGCGGCATCCAAAATCGAAACAATCTTGCGCTTTGGAAGGTATGCCTTCTCGTCAGCGGACCATCGGCTCTGCGCTCGCTTTAAAGCGCGACCGGGCAGTCTTGAAGGAGCCTGCCGAGGTTGTTGTACCGGCGGCGCCGAATGCAGAAAGGTCTTGAGACCGATCAACCGACTCCTCAGCCAGCTGTCCGTTATTCTTGCAGATCCCTCCGCTTCCAACTGGGTCGAAAGGTGGTAATAGATATGGGCTGCCTCGACGCCTTTCTTGTCAGCGATCCCTTTAATTGCGTCGGCGATCGAGGCGCGAGTGGCGCGAGCAACGCCAACGATCCCGAGCCTCGGGCGCGCAAGGCGCAATTCGACGTTTTCGTAGATCTGTACGACGAGATCTCGCAGGGCCTCGGCCTGGGTAGCGGCCGTCTCATAGAAGCCGTTCAATTCGGCGAATGCTTTTGCGAGGTCTCCATCGAGCAATGACTCGAGAACCGGGACATAAGCCTTTAGCCGATCAAGATTTAAGGTGGCCCTGACGAGGGATGCAGTTATCCGCTCGCCGACGCAGGCTACATCGTCCAGCGCCTGAAGCTGTTTGCGGGCACTGCCGTCGGATAAGTCCGCCAGCAGACTGAGCGCCTCATCGTCGTACTTAAGCCCTTCCTTCGCACAGACACCTCGTAGATGCCGGATGCCGGCTTCGGCATCAAGCGGACGAAGCTGGATGTGTTTGACCCGATCAAGGAGGCGCCCAGCCAGTTTCTCAGGTCTATCAGTAGCAAGCATGAAGCTGCAGGAGCCGACCTTTTCCAGGACGGTGAGTAGCCGGTCTTGCTTGTCCTCCCTGAGCGCATGCGCTTCATCGATGAAGACAAACTTGATCCTGCCCCAGCCACCAACGGGCGCGTGCTCGATGATTTCGTCCAGTTCCGGCATCGACAACCCCGACGCCGAATATTGCTCGACCCCTTGCCATTTTCCGGTGGTCTTGCACGATGCGCACTCCAAGCAGGGTAGCGCCGACCCGCCGTCGCCTTCACAGCGATAGGCACGCGCCGTCATCAGTGCCAACGAGGTCTTGCCTGTCCCGCTCCCGCCGGAAAACAGAAAATGATGAGGTTCTTGACGACGGACGAGCGGAAGGAGGTGGCGGATCGCTTCGTCCTGCCCCACCACTTCGGAATAGATCTGTGGTCGATACTTCCTGGTAAGCTTCTCCACCGGCCGGGCATGCCACTATGAATGCTGCTTAGGACGCCGCGCCGGGGAGAGCGTCAGCCGAGCATGGACCAGGGTCTGGGCCTCCTTCAACTCTTCCATCGAGAGGGCGTCCACGAAACGCTGAAGAAGGGTTGGCTCAGGCTTACCGCCTTTAGTGCTCTCGCGGCTGAACAGCGCGCCTACTCCGAACACCGGATCCTGTGGAATCCGAACCCTTGGTCTTGTCACGCTGAATCCGGCGTCTTCTAAGACGGCGACAACGCACAAACCAACATATTGCCGGAGGGTGGGATTATCCAACTCCGAACCCAGAACCTCGCGCAAACGGCCGCTTATCACTGATACGGGGACAACACCGTCTCGGGCAGCCGCCACAAGATCATCTCGGTGCTCGACGACGAGGTCGAACACCTTGCGCCTGGTGAGGCTGCTCGCCGCGGAATTTTGCGCCCTGGTCAGCAAAGATCGAGACATTGAAAATCACTCCTGGGCATATACATAGCCTTCTTGGCGATGACTTACAACACATAACGCCATTTTTTCCAACCGAACAGGAGTAGACCGTGGACGATTCCCAAGACATATCAGCCGACGACGCCGAGCGGCTCGAAGACGAGATGCAGGAGCGTGCTCTTGCGGAGAGCGGGCTTGTGCTTGCCGCCGGAAATTCGGCGCCGTTTCATCTTAAAAGCGTTGAGAACATCAAGGCAGGGTTCGCGGTGAGCGCCCTTTCCCTGAAGGCTTTGATGACCACGGCGACCCTTGCGAAAGTGGCTGGCAAAACGTTTGAAACATTTCTCGCTGCGACGGTCGAGGTCACCCAGGGAGTGGTGAGGATCTCGACCTCCTCATCCGAGATTACCGCCCGCGCCAATCTGCACGTGGAGACATTTTTGCCGGCCGAGAGGCCCGGCGGCGTCATTTTCGGCATCGAACTGTCGAAGTTGGTACGCCTGGCCAAATGTGGTCAGAAGGGCGACGAGTTGAATTTTGCGCTGATCGGCGGCGAGGAGGAGGATTTTCTAGAGGTGCAGGAGTTCAGGCACGGAGTGGCTCAGAATCTTAATCTGCGGCTAAGCGTCTTTGATAGCGACGCACCTAGCCTACTCCAAGGCACGCGGTCGTTCTCCCACGACATTGCCTCGACATCTGCAATGTCAAAAGCGATCAAATTGTGCCGAACCGCGCGGACAACGGTTGGCAAGCCCGATTGCAGCATCTCAATCGAGAACGGCCTCGCGACCGGCTACAGCCGTACAGCTGTCGTTCTTATTAGAAATCCTGAACTATCCGCCCTCCCCATACCCGTGCCGCTCGGCGAATCCAAAAAAATTGGCCTGGCGATCCAGAACATGAAGATCGCTAAGGTGTACGTCTCGGATTCGGCCGTGATCGTTACTGACGGCATCCTTGAATTGGCCATCAAGACGGCCAAGGCTGAGGTCCCTGTCGTCGGCGACATGCGTGAGCGATTTCCCGCACAGTGCGTGGTCACTGGGGACATCCAGGACTTAAAGAAAACCTACCTGGTGGCCGAGACCTTGATGGAACATTGGAGGGTGCGGGCCCGGCGCCAGGGCGTTGCGCCTGAGAAGTATCACATCGCCCATGTAAGGCTTGAGGAGGGTTCCTTGAGGTTCAACGTGACAAGGGGACCAGTGGTGCACGATTGGGTCGCCTTACCCGCGATGCCGGATAGTCAGACCGAGAACTCGGAATGGGGCGCGATCGACCTCACCTCGTTCTCGAGGGTCTTTGCTGAGATTTTCGCGCCCACCAGAGGCGCCTCGAAGGGCATTACTCTTGCACATTGTGCGCATGGGATGAGGTTTTCATGCCCTGAAGACGCGTTCGAGGCCTACCTCTCCAATTTCGACAGCAGGGACGATCGAATTCGAAAGCGATGATTTCGAATTTATTGCCTCGCGTTTTCGAAACTTTTTATGCACTTTTCTAATGGTGATCCTGAGGTCAAAATTTCTAAGTAATTGATTTTATTTAGTTTTTTTGCAAATAGCAGAATCTAGACCCGGTTTCGGGCTGTAAAGCCCGAGACCTTTAAGGCGAACCTCCGACGGTCGAAAGTCGGAGGTTCGCCTTATGGCCAGAAGCATTTATCAACGCGTCACCGAGACGCTGTTGGCGCAGATCGACGGCGCCAATCCCGAAGAATGGACCTGTCCCTGGCACCGCACGGGCGGGCTTCCGAAAAACGGAAAGACCGGCTTCAAATATCGCGGGATCAACATCCTCGGCCTTTGGTGCGCCGCCCGACGGTTCGGCTTTGCCGACGCACGTTGGGCTACCTACCGCCAATGGCAGGCGCTCGGCGCTCAGGTTCGACGTGGGGAAAAGGGCAGTTTCGTTCACTTCTTCCGCGACGCGGATAACTCGAAAGACAGAGCCGAGAGCCGCGATCAGTCCGCGCAGACGCATCGCCGCTACATCATGCGGACATCTGTTGTCTTCAACGCTGACCAAGTTGACGGGCTAACTCGCGAGCCTTCCCCGAACCCACCCGTAACCTTGTCGACCGACACCTTTGATGAGTTTATGGCGGCAACGGGCGCCGCCCTACGCTTTGGCGGCAACGAAGCGTTCTACTGCCCGGTTCGGGACGAAATTCACCTACCGCCCCTAAACTGCTTCAAGACCCCAGAAGGCTATACGGCAACGGTAGGCCACGAGCTTTTGCACTGGACCGGCGCCAAGTCCAGACTATCGCGCGATCTCTCCGCTCGATACGGCGAATTGGGTTATGCCGCCGAGGAGCTCGTCGCCGAAATCGGCTCGGCGTTCCTACTCGCTGGGCTTGGCTTGGCCAATACGCCTCATCCCAACCATGCGCGCTACGTCGCGAGCTGGCTGCCGCTCCTCCAAAAAGATCCGCGCGCGATCTTCACTGCCGCCACACAAGCTTCACGCGCAACTGACTGGCTTTTCGACATCACGTCCCAACGGACCGGCGTGTCCGCGATCGCTTCGCGTTAGCAGCAAGACGAACAATCGATCGATGAATCGCTGACCTAGCCCAGGAGCCCGCCATGCGTTTCATTCCCTGCCAACTTGCCTCCCAGGCTCGAGTTCTCCCAGTCGGCGAGGACTGGATCTTCGAGCCGAAATTCGACGGCTATCGCTGTCAGCTCGTGGTCTGGGACGGCAAACTGCGGCTCTTCACCCGCAACGGCCTCGATTGGACAGAGCGCTTCGGCCGCTCTCTTCCGGAACGCGTCTGCGAGACGCTCGACTGCGCTCTGGATGGCGAAATCTGTGCGCTCGATCAAAACGGTCGGCCCGATTTTGGGCTGCTTTGCAAGGCTCTTTCCGACCGAAGCGTGCCGCTCACTTACTTTGCGTTCGATCTGCTTGCCTCTTCGGGCGAAAGCGTCACCCCCCTATCGTTGCACGCCAGGAAAAAACGTCTCGCCCAAGTCATCTCCTCACTGGGCATTGAGAGCGTCAAGCTCGTCGCGCACACCGGAGATGGCAACGCACTGGCCGAAGTGCTGAAGAGCGCGGGCTGGGAAGGCGTGATGGCGAAGGATCGAAACTCGCCATACCAGCCGGGTGCTCGATCGCCGGCGTGGCGGAAGATCAAATTCACACGGCGTCAGGAGTTCATCGTCGCCGGATGGCGACCAGATAGGAAAACCGGCGTGGTCAAATCCATCGTGGTTGCGACCATGGACAATGGCGCCCTTACGCTACGAGGTAGCGTGGGCACCGGCTTTTCTGTTCGCCAACGAAGTGAGCTAGCTGAATTCTTCTCAAAATCGAGCACATTCGGCTTGCCATCGTCTCTCCCTCCTGTGGAGGGCGACATCCGGCTCTTGCCCCCGAAACTCGTCGCCGAAGTCGAGTTTCTCGAACTGAGCTCGGGTGGTTGCGTGCGCGGCGCGAGCTTTATCGGCTTGCGCGAGGATAAAGCGGCTGCGGACGTGCAGCATGAGACGATTTCCTGCGACCAATCTTACAAAATCGCTCAGCCCCAGGCCGCATAGCGAATGTGAATCGGCTGATTCAAAGTCTATTATTATTCCCGGATGAAGACGTACGTAGAACTACGACGATCCAAGACGAACTCCCCAAGACGAACTCCCCAAGACGAACTCCCCAAGACGAACTCCCCAAGACGAACTCCCAAAACCAAAATCCAATGATGACACCTAAGGCGGAATAGGTTCCCCTACTCCAACCAAACCTAGGGCCTCCACCTATCTGAGGCTCGGCGGTCCAATTTCCCATCGATGTTTTACCCTCTAGCGGGTCTCCAGAAATTGCTGCCCCCCTTCATTGAATCTCCCTGTGTCACTGACAGGAGTTCATATGGAAACGGCACCATCTCTCACCAACATCGAACCTACCTTCGGCAGCACCGACCGAGCCCGCACCGTCTTCGAAAGACCGCTTATTCATCCACCGCTGATCCCCGACTTTGTCCGCCGGGCCAAGCAGGTCTTCGTCTCCACGGACAACCGCTTCGGCGCCGCCGCCCGGCTCCTGAGCGCCTTGTGGCGGGAAGAGCAAAAGCTCCCAATCGGCGCATTCATTGTCGGCACCAAGGGCGATACCCGAAGGATCAGGCTCGGATCCCGAATATCCCCTGCGGCGGCCCGGGCCGGTGCCAACTTCATGACCAGCGACGTCATGGCCCTTGCCAAGGCGGAGCTCCTGTTTCGTGAACCGGGCTCCGTCTGGGACGAAGAGCGGCTCTGGACGAACCTGCTCAGTTCCCAGGCGCTGACGGTCAATCTCTGGGCGCCCATGGCGTTCGACCTCACCCTGGCCAGCGCCGTCTGGAAAAGTCTGCTCCCCGACTTCGTCCAGACCGTCACCCGCATCCGCTTTGAACACAGCCCAGGCCGCTTCCAGGAAAACTACTTTGGCGATGGCACGGCCTTCGATGTTGTGGCGGAAGTTGTCACACCGGAAGGGGAAATCGCCTTCGTCGCGACAGAGATGAAATATGTCGAAGAAATGCTCGCTCCCGCAGCCCGCCACCGAGAGCGGTACGACGAGACTACCCGCGCATCCGGGCTCTACCACGATCCCGAGGATCCGCTGCTTCGGCGCCCTGGGTTCGAACAGCTTCGTCGCGAACATGTTATGGCTCAGCTTATGGTCGACCACGGCCTGGCCGCACGAGGCAAGTTCATCACAATCGCGCCTCGTCTGAACCGACGCGCAATCGCGTCGAGCACGATGTACGCCGCCGAGCTCCAGGACGCCTTAGGCAAAACCCAGCACGACGACGGACGCGAGCGCGTGGGTTTCGAAGCCTTCACGCTCGAGGCCATCATTCGCGCAATCGCGGACGCGGGTGAAGGGGAGTACGCCTCGCTGCTTTGGGCACGGTACTGCGATTTTCATCGCGTCGTCCGGCACGTGATGGAGACGATCGTAACTACCCCGGCAGGGAAAGCATTCGACCAAACCAACCTAGATGCGCAGGTCGAAGCCTGACCCGTTCATTCCAGCGCTGAGACCAAATGCAGCCCGCGCAGTGGTACATCCACCCCGCGGGCTGACCGCTTCAATCGCTACACCACTAGGCGTCTGATTGATGCTCAAACGGCTGTCAAAGCGCTACATTATGCAGCCGCTTCTTTCCTTCCTTCCCTGATCGATCTTCCCTCGATCGATCCCTCAATCCCTTCCCTCCCCTCAATCCGAGAACCACAAAGCCAGACCGCCAATGAAAAGATATATGAAATCTCCTCTGCACCGGCCCGATGACTCCAACCAGATGCAACGCGCCATCAAACGTCTGGTCAGCAACGGATACGGCGTGTCGAGGAAATCACCCCACCAACTGAAAGTCGGACCGTACAATTTCTACCCAGACAGGGGCACGATCACTCAAGATGGAGAGAAGCGGATCGAACTGAAGGGGATCGACCACTTCATCGCCCTGCTAGAAGAATGCAAGGCCGCAGTGGGGCTTAAGGTTCCAGGACGACATAAGGAAAGGAAGCCAACCTAACGATCGTTCTCGTGCCAGATGACTTACCCTTTTAGGAGCCGTCGTTTCGCCTCAACAACTCTGACGGCTCCACTCCCAGCACGTCGGCCAACCGGGCGAGGACATCGATGCTCGGGTTATAGACGCTGCGCTCCAGCGCGCTGATGTAAGTACGGTCAATGCCGGCCCGATGCGCCACCTCCTCCTGCGACAAGCCTTTGGCCTTCCGCAGAATCCGCAAGTTTCGGGCAAAAATCTCTCGAATTTCCATGGACTCGAGAGCAACGTCTTGAAGAGTATTTCACCACGGAGTATACTCTACAAAGTGCCTCGCTGCGTACGGTGATGCGCCCCGAACGAAGGAGTTATCCATGCAGGTAGCGACCCACCCAGCAGGCCTTCATCCCGACCTATCCAGCTAGCCATCATCCAGTTCGCGAGATGAAACCCCAAAGCCCTGCTGCGTCTGAACGAAATGCAAGCAACCTTCGCAACGCTCGGCCGAATCCTTGTTCAGTTTTTCAAACTGGCGAGTAGGAAAAGAAATGAAGGGTTATCGCTCTGCACCACTTGGCAGAAAGGCGCGGCTTGCTTCAGTCTCATCGAAACTCGGAAATTCAACCAGCCCTGCGGCCGCGACGTCCGCTGCGCAAAGGCTTAGGCGGCTCTTCGTCCGGTGCCGGCTGTCGCAGCAATTCGGCCAGACTTACGCCAAGGACTGTGGCCAGTCGGTCCATCAAGTCGAGCGACGGATTTTCGGTCTGGCGCTCGATACCACCCAAATAGGCTCGGTCGACCTGAGTGTCTGCCGCCAGCCGGTCCTGGGACAAGCCTTGATCCACTCGAATCCGTCGCAAATTCCAAGCCAGAAGCGCCCTTCCCTTCATGGCAGCAAAGACGCAGCTTGCCGCAATTCAAACCAGTGGCTATAGCCATCCTATTTCTTTTTCCAACATGCTAAGAGGCAGACCATGCGACTTGCCCGAGGCCACTTTCGCGCTGCTTCAACAGCAGTCGTCCGAAGCGTCGTCACAATGATCATCTGCGCTGGCTTAGTGGGTGCAGTGATGCTCGTTTTGAAGCCCGGCGCGGCTTTGTCTCTAAGAGACCTGATCACAGTCTCCGATGCCCAACCGTTGTCCCCTTCCGCTGAAGTGGCGCAGAGCGACGAAAACGAAGAAGAAGAGAACCAAGTCGTGCCGGGTGTTTCACCAATCTTCATGGAGAAGCTCTCGGCGATCACCGAAAGCTCCTCCACCCCGGATCAAAAACTCGCGGAAATCACCGCCCTCGTACAATCCTATGGCTGGCCTTCAACCCCTCCGGCCATACAACAAGTTGTAAACGCGGCGCGGGATAAGATCTTCGTGGAGAAGGCAAACGCGGCTGAAGGCGAAGGCGCCACAACCACGGGCCCAGATATACCAACAGCTACCTCAGCGCCCGTATCGGAACGAGAAGCCGAACAGGCCGGTATATTCTTTCAATTTTCCCTACGGTTCTACGTCGCAAAATATTGCGCCGACCATGACGCGTTCTTCACATCGGATGAAGTCGACCGATTGCAAGCCACGTTAAAGGAAACATTCGCGACGATGGATTTGTCGCAACAACGAAAAGACGAGATTTGGAAAACGATCCAGGAACGCGCACCCGCGCAGCTATCCGACATGACCGAAGGGGAATGCGCGACCGAGAAACGTGCCTACGCACTTCTGTGGCCCCAGGTGTTCGGTCCGTCCGACCCGGTCCAGAACCCGTTCTAACAACGCGACCCCGCTCGGCCGACACGTTCATACGACACATAGAACCTTCATCCTCAGTCCTGAAGACGCCTTCTGTTCCAAGCTGACTGCGGCCAACCCGTGACCCATTGCTGCGCAGCGCAACGTCACTCCTCTCTCGCGTATCGCGACCCGCAGAGCTGACGCGATCCCGAGCGAGAGCGCTGTAAGGCTGAGTCAGGTAAACTTCCTAACCCATTGAACGAACACCGTTCTACTCCGCAACCGCGCGGCTGAAACGCCGTCTGTTGCGCGCGGGCGGACCATGTCTGAACCACAGTTCCTGACCAGCGAGATCGCCATGAAAATCAGCGCAACCTATTCCCCTGAAGACCACAAGCTTCGCCTCTATCCTTCAGCTCGCCTGGACAGCGAGACCTACCAACGCGTCAAGGAGGCCGGCTTCGTCTGGGCGCCAAAGCAGGAACTATTCGTCGCCCCGAAGTGGTCGCCAAGCCGCGACGACTTGGCCATCGAACTGGGCGGTGAGATCGAAGCTGAAGAAATGACCCTTGCGGAACGAGCCCAGGCGAAGGCCCATCGCCTTGACGAACTTGCCGGCCGGCGCCACCGCGAGGCCAATGCCTTTCAGCGCGCGGCGCAGGATCTCTCCGAAGCATTCGCGTTTGGTCAGCCTATCCTGGTCGGCCACCATTCGGAACGGAAAGCACGGAAAACCCGGGAGCGCATGCAATCGGCCATGACCAACGCCAACAAGGCCGCAAAGCTCGCAAACTACTGGCTCTATCGGGCCGAAGGCGTCCAACTTCATGCGAACTACAAAAACGACCCCCGCGTGCGCGCCAACCGCATAAGAACGCTGCTTGCCGAACTTCGCGATATGCAGCGCGAGATCAACCACGCCCACCTTTGCCTCGCGGCTTGGGAAAAGATCACCCAGGACGAGACCATCAAAATCGCGGTCGGCCGCAGCCTCCCGACAGGCCCACTGGCGCTTTGGGACATGTGGGGCAAGGTCGAACGTGGCGATATCTCGGCACAGGACGCGCGGCTACACTGCATCGACGCCGCGACAGGATCGATCTCCAGCGACAAGCGCCGCCGCTACATCGAACACACCCTCAACCGCTTGAGCTACGAACGAGAACTGCTCGGGCCAGTTCGTCGATACGACGGTGACCTCACTCCGGTCATCCTACAGGCCTTCGCCCGCGAGCATGGCGCACACAAACCCCAGGCACGCGCGGTCGACGCTGAAACCTTCATGCTCGAAAGCGAAGCCACCCTCCCCCTCCACCTCGCCAACGACACGAAGCTTTCATTGTCCGCCGAACAATGGCGCGATCTCATGCAGTCCGCCGGCTACGAGGTCCCTCGGGAGAAGGATGCCCTGCCGCCAATTTTGAACCTCAAGACAAAGGTACTCCGCTCGTGGCATCGTTATCACCGCGACCAGGTACAAACCTTCCGCGTGGTCGAAATGACCAAATCAAAATATGCCCAGTTTCATCTTGAACAGCGTGGATGTCGGCTGTCCTTTTGCGGCGGCTTTCGCTTCCGCATCTGCATCGACCCCAACCATGAACCACGCCACCTGGCGCCCTTCGTGGCAGTCTTCTTCACAGACGCAAAGGCCCACCCAATGCCCGACAGCGTCGCCACGCTCGAAAACTTGGATGGCGCACAATGAAGCGCGCCGTCTACACCCGCCCCGACAAGCCGATGCGGATCTCCGTCAAGCGCCGTGACAGCTATGGCAAGCTCGAACCCATCCGGATCAACGAGCCCGTCATCGTCGACAAGCTCACTGAGTGCCATGTCACACCCGACGACGTGGCCTCCCGCATGGTCGCTTACCTTGGCCCGCAGGGCGACTACCTGACGCTGGAACCCAGTGCCGGTACCGGACAACTCACCAAGGCTTTACTGGCCTCCGGTCACAGTCGATACGAACTCACGCAGGTCGAACGACACACCAGGCTGGCGAGCGGACTTCATCAATTCGGCCCAGTCATCAACCGGTGCTTTCTTGAGTGGGCTGCCGAGGTTACAGGGCGCGTCGAATACCCGCGCATCATAATGAACCCGCCCTTCAGCGAGGTCCGCAAACACGTCGCGGCCGCACTACCATTGCTCGGACGCGGCGGTCATGACCTACCCGCGGTCCTGGTAGCGTTGGTGCCGATCACCTTCGCACATTCCGACGCGGAAACGCTTGAGGTCCTCCCGGCCGACACTTTCGCAACGGCCAAGGTGAACACCAAAATCATCAGGATCACCAAACCAAATTAACACGTCCCTTCTCCCCTATCGGCACGTTGGTGACAGTGCGCTCGCACTCCACGCGATCGCGCTATCGCCGCCTCCGCCATAGAACCGCAACTGGGCTTCTGACGGAAACCATCCATGAAATTCCGAGTCTATCACGGCTACGACGAGAGCCGGCACGGCAGCGCGTCCATCGTCCGAGCCACGCAAGTCGAAATCGACCAGTACTTCTGGGACAACGCCTTCGGCCATGGCCAGCATCTGGGTGCGGCGGCCATGGAGGAGTTCAAGGCGCTCTTCGACGGAGACTTGTCGGCGGCGATGGCGAGCTGTTGTCCCTACACGTCCTGGGCCATAGACCACGATGTGGTCGAAATGGCGCCAACCGTTCCCAAGGATGCAGTCGAAGCGGCGCGGGCCGCTGTCGAGGCGCTGGCTTTTGCGCGTGACTGCCTGAAGGTAGCTGGAGCCCTGCGCGCCGCGAACAAGACACGTCTTGCCCTCTCGTCCGCAAAAGGCGCGGCCCGCCACGCTAAGAACAAGTCATACGACCAGGCCAGCCATTTCGGCCAACTGGCAGCCAAGCACGACGCCGCGATGGCTGCAGCACGGACGGCTCGGGAACGCGATTGGCACAACCTCAAGGCACAGGGCAAAATCTGATGGTCGACTCTTCAAGGCAAGCATGGGTTGACGCAGTCGCAGCTGGCGAAACCACTGACAGCTTCGTGGATTGGTGGGCGGCGCGCGAACGCGAAGCATTGGCCGATGATGACGACGGCCCGGACCATGATCGAGTTCTCATTTCGCATCGGCGTCACGACGCGCGCCTACTTACGAAATCGAATTCCAGGCCGAAAGCCTGGAGAAGGCCAAGGAGTATGCCGCGACCATAATTCCTATAGAATATTTTAGCTTCCGTGCGGACGCTCGAAATGATCCTTCATTCGCGACGGACACGAAATAGGCGAGCGCAGAGCAGTGGAGCTTCTTCTCAACCTCCGTAGCCATGGCGATAATCCTAACGTCTACCCGAAATGAACTAGAGAATAACTCTCTCGATGCTGACGTTTCTCAATATTTTGAGGCCACTATTTTGAACTGATTCCCAATCTTGATTGTTCGCACGAATCCCTTTTGCGAACTTTGATCGTAAATGATCAGCGGCAAGTCAGCTTTCGGCATCCTAGTCCGTCCCGTCTCAACCGCAACAGAGACGGGCACTGCAGGAAACACATTTATTGAGGCATCTTCTCCGTGGTGCGCCTTGATGCGATCTAGGAGTCGCCGAAGGTGCGTCTTGTAGATCGCCAGATCTTCTGGCCGACGCATGATGTCATTGTGAGGCTCGTCGGCAGTGATTGACCAGATCGCGGTGTTTGCCCCCAAGACCGACCGGATTCGCTGATCATCGATCGTCGCGCTGATCGCTAGCTTCAACGCAACCGGAACATCCTTTGGGCCCGAGTGTTCGCCAACCTTGAAGTTTATCGCCGGCTGGTGCAGTAGCCATTTCCAACCGGACGGTTCGCGGTATTTCTGGTGAACGGTCACAGGCATGATATCGCCCAAAAGCGTGCCCAGTTCGATGAGAAGCGGCTGGGGGGCAAGCGCGAATACGCTGAGCTGCAAAATATCCTTTTGTTCGATCCGTTCCTTGACCTTCCGCGCAAACTGGCGACGCAGATGCTCGCTCTGCATTTCCCAGAAGGATGGCTCGTCATCCTTGACCTCCGAGTTAAGTTCGATGTCGATGGTCCGCCGCTCGGCAGGATGCCTGTCAGGCGGCATAGCAGCGAAGATTGCCTTGGTTGATACCAGCGAATCCATTTGCCCAATCGTGGCCGCGAAGCGAAGTACGTGCGCGGCTCGGTCTGCATCCATGTCCGTGACCATCTCGATCCGAGATTCATGCTCGCGCTTCATCGCTATGAGCACATTCTCGGGGTAATCGTCGACATGATCGACGTCGATCTCTTTGTGGTGGATGGGGCACATCAACATCAGGTTACTTATCTCGCTTGCGAGTTGTGGCGAGCGAATTTTGTCACCTCGGGGGCCGTTCTCGCTGTCAGCGACAATGTGGGCGACGAAGCCGAACTTGCCGTCCTCCTTGCCGGCAACAAGATCGCCGACGAGAAATTTGTTGCATCCGGAGAATTCACACCGGCCGGCCGCCAAAGCCCAAAGCTGGGTCTGCGTTTTGGCCGGAATATATGAACTAGACAATGTCGCGCTCCAATTTTGAAATTGCGGCCGCACCGGAGGTATTCGCCGGGCGAAGAGGAATGACGTTCTGCCCGTCGCCAAGCACGACTTGCAGACCTTGAGGAGCTTGCCGCTGACCGATAATGGCTAGGACAAATGCGTTCAAGTGATGTCGCGACATCAGGAAGGATTCCGCGAGCGAATGCAGGTCGATTGTAGAGGGGGTCGGCACGGGTTCCGGGTGGCTATGCCATGTCCCCACGAACAGCAGCCCCTTGGGATGCATCTCATCGATTTCTCTCTGTTCGGCCTTGCGATCGGGATGGTAGGTGAACCGAGTTCTGCAATCGGTTTTCCTGGGCCCCGTCGCGACCTCGATGATAACCTCTCTGTCGCTGAAGCGCGCGAAAAGGGAGCCGCCGGCCTCGGCTTGCCAAAATCGAAGCTGGCGATGACGTTCGATATGGGCAACTACGTCTTGCGTGAAGACGAGGTCTTGGCCGGAGCAGCCGATTGGATATCTCATCACGCCGCCAACGACCTGCCTTCAAGGTTCGAAGCCCACGGGCGATCATGGAGAAATCCGCCTTCTTTATGGCCCCCCATCAATTTGGCCCAAGCTGGCGACCACCTGCCGCCCATTTGCCGCAGATAACGCTCTCTTCCGATCCACAGACGATGGACTGACTGAGACGGCGGCTGCAACATAACATCGAGGGCTAGTTCAGCGATCACCGACACCGAACCCTGAAGTTCAATGGGTCCGTATGGCTGATAGACAGCTCCGCACGCAGGTTCCTGCCTCACGGTCGGGTAGGGAAATTCAGCAACCCTCAGGTGAGGCAACCCGGTGGCATCAAACCCGTCCCTGAAAGACCGCCCTCCTCTCATCACCGCGACCGCATGACCGGCACAGGCATGCGCTTCCGTCCAACCGTAGACGATAGGGACTGGCCGACCATTGGCCTTGCTCCAATCGTCGAGCATAGCTTCCGCTCCCCAATCGCCTACTGCCGATACGATTAGGTCCACGTTGACCAGATCTTTTGCGCTCAAGAGAACGTCTTCCATTCGACTCGCAATGGGCCGAGCTAACACGTGTGGCAGATCCTGATTTATTTTGGCTGCCAAAGATTCGGCCTTGGACTTTCCCAAATATTGCGCGCCCAGCGGGTGCCTGCTCAGATTGGACGGGTTGAGCACATCAGGGTCGACAAAAATGAACTTGCTGACGCCGGCCTGCGCCAAAGCTATGGCCACTGGCGCGCCAAGCGACCCGCAGCCGAAAACAACGACGGTCTTGTCCCGAATATCTCGGGCACGACTGTCCTGGTCGCGACCATGTATCCACGAATGGTCGAGCCGCTTCAGATCTGCACGAAGTATCACCTCCGAGCCGAAAAATCTCCGCGCCACAAGCCATTGCGGTGCCGTTCCGATGCGGAAACCGTCATAAATCGGATCACGGCCTCGAACTGTGCGCGGGCGTGGAACGATCAATCCGGCGATGGCTATGCCATTGTCGGTCTCCATGCCCAAGGAGACGGTGAGATTGCCTGAAGCGGAGGCTGCAGCCTTAACCAAGACATCCTCCGCGCCAACGGACTTGGCCAGTTCAAACATATCGCCAGCAGTCTTTGGAAAACGGCCCGGTGTCAGTGGATCACCTATCCAGATGAGCGCACCGACACCCATGCGAAGTTTCCGGACCCCGAGACAGCGGTTGCGGAGCCAAATTTGCAGATCGTCAGGGTTATCCGCGATGATCTGCCGAAGCGGGCCGTCCCAGACAGTAAGCAATCTCGAAGTCGGTGCTGGCTTGATCAGGCTAAGGATCGATTTCGGCCCACCGAGCACGCGGTTGTCCCAGTAAGACAAGACCTCCCTTTTGAACTCTTCCTCCGCACCGCCGTTCGCGACCAGGTCGGCGAGATCCACGACCATGTTCAACAAGGCGATGACGCCGCCGGCGGGGTCCTCCGGGTCGAATGTAGCCGTCTCGGGCACGAGGCAAAGAACGTTGTCCTTTTCCACGTGTGGCCAGTCTTCATCCTCGGGCAAATCGACAAGCCGCAGGCGGGCAGGTTGGAAGGGGAACGACGCCGGAACCATGATGTCGATTACCCGGGGCGCGCCGGCCGTTTCCAACTTAAGGCGCCACCCGCCTACCATGCCGACGCGAATGCGGCTTACATCTTCTCGCTGGAGCAGCGTGACGCCAGAGCAATTGGCATAAAGCCAGTCCTCGACCTCAAGCAGTGCCTTCCGATGACGATTCCGAAGCCAAGTGTGCGCCCTATGCGTTTCGTCCGCCACCCTCGAGCCTCACTGCCTTCTCCTTTGCCTGGGCCGCCGAGCCGACCAAGCCGGAGGTCAGGACGGTCGGGGCCGCAACGCCAAACGCCTTCTCGCCCGCCTTCTCGGCAATGGCGCGCCCAGCGCCACGTGCAACTGCATCGGTGATCTTGCGCCGGTCGAACTGCTTGGCTGCCTCGAAGAAGTCATGCCGAGCGGCCGTCAACCATTCGAAGAAAGCATCCTTGCGTTCCGGGTGCAGTGGCCACTTGTCAGCGAAATTTTCCAAGGGGTCGGTCGGGTTCGCGATCACCGCGTTGCCCTGGGCGTCCCATCGAATGTGGCGCTCCAAGTCGGTCAGGATCGAAACCAGCGCCCTTGCGATGGTATCCTCGCCTTGGTAGGCGTGGGCAGCCAGGGTGGTAATGATGATCGAAATGGGACGTTCTTCGTACCGGTCCGCAAACATCAAGTCCCGATGCCGCTTAAGGATCATGATTGCGGACTGCAGCGGCGTCTTGATCTTGTAGGTCGGCATCGCCTCGACTTCTGCCCGTGCCCGCTCTTCATTCAGGCTACGGGTTTTGAATTCCACAACCTTGGTGCGGAACCATTGCGCATATCCCTTGGGATTGGAACGCGGCCAATCCTCCGTGATTAGCTCGTAGGAATGGTGCTCGTTGTCGGTAATTGCGATGGCGGTATTGGCCCAGCGCGTATCCAGCCGTCTTTGCTCGAGCAGCAGCCGCATGCTGCTGCCGTTCGGAAGAGCGGGAACGATATCCATGTGAAACTGCGCACCGTCGGCGTATTGCAATTTCCAGCAACGGCGCCCTTCCTCAACAGGTTTGCTCATGCCCTGCGCCCGGGCATACGCCTTGACCTCGCTACCCAGCTTCGCTTTGAGCTGCCGCTGGCTTAGCGAGGACTTTCCCAACGCCTTGAATTCACAAACGGAGTCCACGTCATAGTCTTCAGCCTCACTTATCGGCTTGATCGCGGTCCCCAACTGGAATGACCCCTGCACGTAGACTTGAGGATCATATGTCAGCACCGTTGAGGTTGGCCGATGAAGCCAATCGCCAAAGGACTTGTAGCTGCGCTCGGCCGCCTCGTAGCGGCTGGGCGGGATCTCCAGCTCTTCAGCCAGTGCTTCAAGGTGCCGCTCAGCTTGTGGCGTGATCGAATCGGTAAAAGCGTCCATGACCCCTCCAAAGGGCGCTAGTTGCCTGACTGTCTGTTCCCTTCCGTGCCCAATCTCACGGCCTCGGGAACTAGCTCGAATTTATGTATCCGCACGGGCGCTTCAAGGAGTTCCGGTCGCGTTTCCAACGAATATTTGCCGACGCGGTGTCGAATAGTTCTAGGCCATCAGGGAGCGATGGGGGACGCCCTCTGCTGCCGGCGTGCTTTACTGGTCCGAAGTTGGGATGCCTCAGGTAGTGAAGTTGATGCCTGACCGCGTCCTTGATGACGCGCTTCCTCTTGTCGGAGCACGAAAAAACGATGTCGTCTGCGTATCGTGTGAACCGCGTGTTCGATGCCTTCGCCAGTGCAGCGAGTTGCAGGTCTATGTCACGCACGACTAGGAGGTGGCAGCCATGATTTCGAACATCAGCAACGTGGCTTGACGTTTTTTTCTTTCGAGCGCAACTTGGAGTCGGCCTCCCGCACAGGCCAGTGTGCCCATCATGCAAAGCCTCGCAGTGCGCTGCGCTAAGTCAAAACCAGCCATTCCCTCCTGGGACGGGTTCATCAGCAGTGGGCACATGTTGGATCCGTTACCACGATAGGAATGGATCATGACCAATAGCGATCAACTGAAAGAACTGAAGACCGCGGCACGAAACATTGCCCGCGCCAAGCGCATCCATCACGTCGGCGCGCTTGATATGGTTGCACAAGCCTTGGGCTACTCGCACTGGAACGCCCTCACTAGCGCGGAAAGGAAGGGGTGGCGCCCGACCGTGGAACACCTGGCCATAGCGGGGGCTTTGGCCCTTACCGAAAACCCGTTGATTTCTATCGACACCGATCCCTGGAGCGCGCTGGGCCCTGACAAGTTCGAGGGCGAATTGCAGGGACACAAGTACCGAATAAGCACTCTATCGGATGATGTTCGCATGTGGGGTAGGGGTTGGGAGGTGATCTTACCAGAGGCTCCCTTAGCTGCCCCTCGCATTCGCGTCACCGATCGCCGGATCAAAGCGAACCCGATTGAGGACGCGAACTTCCGTAATGCTGCGATCGAGATCACCTCGGGTTGGCGCAAACTGGTCCATGCACGGATCGCCTCAGATTGGCCACGCCGCTCCACCGTCCCGGACGGTTCCGGCCGAACCGAGCACCCCTTGCGTCACGAAGTCAGCCACATTTGGTTTTGCTTACATTGCGACGGTTCGTCTACCGGAGTTGAGGTTGCCGCGAACCTGTTTCACTGCCCGCGATGCTTGGCGTCACCCCTTGACATCCACGCATCACGTTGGTGGCTTGGCGCCGAGTCGAAGTAGGCAATTCCAATGACGGCTCAGCCACTTTGGAGCTCTGGATCTAGCTGCGCGGCACATGCACCGCGCAGCTAGATCGCATCGGCGGACGCCTCAATTGGCGGTTGGGAGCGCCTTATTTGGCAGGTTGGCCAGTCGCTGGGCGGCCAGCGCGGCCTGTGTCCTCGACGCACTCTGAGCCGTAGTTTCGTAGATGAGGGCTAGTTCTGCTGTTCCATTGGCTGACGGCACTGGCCCCGCGCCGGAGTTGGCCGGCAGTATCACGGTGAGCGCTCTTAATTTACGACGGCGCAAGACTGTCCGGTTTGGGCCGCAAGCAGACTATCCGTAGCCCGGTCAGTGGTCTAGGAACGGAGGGGCAGGTTTGCGGCGCTAGCGAGCTCACTCTTGCCGTCCGACAGACTTGTCCGAGGGGAGGTGAAGCTCGTCGAAGAGGCCGTTCTCACCACTCGTGGCTGGCCATTTGCGCATCGGCTGTCAGTGGTCACCATTTGCCAGCAATTCCAGATTCTCCCGCACGTCGGCCCGAATGCGAATCGACGCAGCCGGCACAGCCGCAAGAAGGAGGCGCGCGGCATTCGCCAATGAGCGATCGCAAGCCGAGAGGATTACCTCGATCGGCGGCACATTGACGTTAGGTGCCGCCAGCCGGAAGCGACCCTCCCCTGCAAGATAAGACCACTTATCGAAGATCCAGGAAACCAGCGGCTCGGCCACTCCGCTTCGGAGCTTGGAGGCGCGGACATGAAAAAGCATCCATGCGCCCGCCCACCAAAAGAGAACGGGCTCACCAGTCGCGTCCCGCCGAAGCGAATCAACGGCCAGTGCGGCCCCCTGGCGATCCGTGCTGATTGTATTCAGCCTGCCAGCCATTCGCTCAAGAAGGGGGTGCAAGCAAGCAATTTCCGGTGAACCCAAGCCGGCTTGAATGACGGTGTCTACTGCGTCGAACGAGCCCGCAAGCGCCGCTGCGATCGCGAAACTTAGCAGCATATCCTCACCTCCACGCAAGAGCTCCGGATCCGCGTCGTTGTCTATGACCGCGAGGGGGACCAGACCACGCTCGGGATTTTGCAACTGCTGACCATGGTCGCGTCCGCCGCCAGCCGCCAGTATTGCGGCCATCGCCGCGTGATGACGCAGCAGCGGCACAAAGTCAGTCGCGTCGTGACTGACGATAGCCTTGCGACCGGCCGAAATAATCCGAGAAATTTCCGACGAAAGAATCGGTCCCTTGAGCAGAGCTCGCCGAAATTCCAGGTGGAATCCTGTCGGCCGAGTCAAAGCCTCGTCGGCGTCAGCAAGCATGTAGTAAGCAAAATCAATATCGCCCAGCGGATGTGACCGGATTGATTCCGGCGGGTCTAGGTTGCTGGCGCATCCAGGAGCGTAGCGAATGTCTTGAACTTCCGCCGGCACGCTATGGGTCAGTTCATTGAACACCCACAAAACCGCGTGCCTTATGACACGATGGCAATAGACTTCAGCGAGCGTTCCATCGGGGTTTATCGTCGGCAATTGCGCCAGTGCCTCGCGTAATTTCACAACGGCAACGTCAGCACGCCCGTCGCAAAACGCTGCATGCGCAGTATCGGCGAGCAAGCCGATCGCCATCGCGCGGACCGATGGTAGCTTCAGGTCCGAGGCCTCGGTCTGTGCCTTTTCAAACCAGTGCTCTGCCTCGGCCCAGTTGCCTAATTCAGCGGCGCTGATGCCTGCCTCCCTGGCTATATAGGCGCGCTCGATCGCGTCTTGGCCGCCCGCGCGCGCGGCAGTGGCGAGCAAGGGCAGCGCTGCGGAATGATCGCGCCGCCGCCAATGGATCTTCGCGCGCGCACGCACCAGCGCAATGTCGAACCCAAACCGCCTCTCCGCGTCCGAAAGACAAGCAAAGGCTCGCTCCGCGTCATCGCCGCTTTCATCGAGACAGATCGACTGGGCTATCGAGCATCGGATCGCGAGCGCGGGATTCTTCCATCGTATCGCGATATCCGCGCAGGCGCTGTACTGGCCGGCCGCCGCTTCCCAATCGAAACCTTCCGCACGCGACTCCTTCAGCCATGGATGCGTGACCAGGATCGACAGATCGCCGCGACCGGGCTGAAAGGACGAAAAAAGCCGTTCCCGAAGTGCGGCGGGCTCTTGATCCAGCCGCTCAAGCAATGCACGGAAAGCTGCAACAGTCGTTATGTTGCGCATCTGGCTGGCAAACAGGACGCCGGTCACGTGAGGGTTCCCGCCGCTCTGAGATTGGAAGCCTCGGCTGATCTCGGCCAAGCGGACATCGGTCTCAGCCAAACGGTCGAAGCGCAATAGAAGCTCGATCCAGGAGGGAAACAGCGCACCGGCACGCTCTTGCACCAACAGCTTTGATAGTATCGAGCCTTCGAACAAAACTTGTCCCTTGATATCAACTCGCTCGCGTTCAAGCGCCTCCCAGCATTGCTGTGCGCGTGCGACCGATCCGTAAGGCAGCAGGGACAGTAGCTGCGCAAACCGCATCATCACGGATGCGAAGAGATTGGCGGGGAATATCGGGATATCCGTCTGAAACGAACCAAGTTCGCCGAGAAAGGGAGCGACAAGCTCGAGCGTTTCAGCGTTGCAACGGATCACGCTATCAGCGAAGGCGACAACGAGCGCTGCCTCTTCGCTTTTTAGTGCATGGCGCATGGCTGTGCCGGCATCAATTACTGAAAGAGTTCTGCTGCTGATCAAGACGTCGGCGATGCACCGATGAATGGCCCGGCATTCTCCCGGAGCGAACACCTCCAATCCTGCCCCTTCAAGCAATGGCGATACGCGAAGTCGGTCTCCATACATTGGCTCGATCCAGGCGCCGACGAGCCGATCAAGTGCCAGACCTGTACGGCTAACGGGTGGGGCGACTTCACCAAGTGTCATAGCCAGTCCACGATTGAATGTGCCGCCAATCAGGCTGGTTCGAAAGAACAGCGATTGCGCATCGACCGGAATCGCCGCGACGAGCCGCTGCCGCATCGCGCGTCGTTCTGCACCCATTTCGGCTTGGAGACCCCCACCAAGCAGAGCCGCCACAGATGCTCGAGACCAAGTCGCCGCCGACAGGTGCAGAAGGATTGCCATCGTCAACTGCGGGTGGCCCAGAGATGCCGCACGATAAACGGGATCAGCATACTTGAGGTCTCCGCCAATCGAGCTGACCAAGGCTGACACCTCACCGTCGCTAAAATAGGGGACCTCAACAACAGGCGATTCTTGCGGGGATAGTAGGTGCTGCGTCGCTGGCGTCGGCGCTCGATACGTCGTCACTATCGCGGTCGCATCGCGACGGCGCAGGCTTGTCATCAGGCGAAGAAAAGCGTCGCGCACGGCCGGATGATCGATCTCATTCAAATCATCCAGAATGACATGCACCGGCGGGCGCGACGCCAACTCACCCAAGGCGACAGAGAGCCGAGAGGCCGTCTCCCCGGGGCCAAGGTCGCGAAAATCGACGATAACCCAATGGCCGTTGGTCGCTGAGGCGGCAAGCCTGGCCACAAGTGTTTTTCCAACGCCTGTCGCCGCAGTGGCAATTGCGATGCCCGTCCTGCAACGAACTGCATCAACTTTCGCCACCAATTCTTTGCGTGGCGCGACAAGGGCGGGCAAAGGCAGCTCGCTCGTCGAAACCAGCAAGGAGGTACGTGTGAAGGCGCCACCTGATCCGCTGAAGGCGGCAGCCAGTTGATCCACTGGCACTGACACCATAGATACGCTGTCAACCAGGCTAAGCAGATCGGCACGGCGCAATTGGCGAGAACTTTTGGACGTTGCAGTCTGCAAAAGCCGCTCGACCATTGCCGGCAAGAGGTTTTTAGCCACCTGGCTCGATAAGCGGCGCGCCGAGGCGGCAAATTCAATGAGGCCCGATTCGAGTTCCTCTCGAAGTTCCTCGAAGCTTGATGCACCGCAATGCCAGTGGATCCGAGCGAGCAGGTCTGATCGCAAAAGCTCGTCATTTCGCGCCAAGACATAAGCCTTGGTCGCGGGTTTCAAATCGAGAGCCTCGAGCAGATTGCGCAACGGCGCAACGTCGGCACCGGCGGCAGCTTGACGCCAGTAGTGCAGTGCAGATCGGTTGTCGACGCGCTGATCTTTGCGGCGCTCGAGGCCGATCTCAGCGGTGGTCAGATAATGGAGGGAAACAACACGTGTATGATTGCGCGCGACCATGTCGACAAAATTGTCGATTGCCGAGCGCACATCCGCTGACTGCAAAGTTATCTTGCCGCTAGCCGCGGTGTCCTTGACTTGGGTGCCGGCCAAGGCCTGACGTGTGATGACGGAATAATCCTCCGCGACCTCAAGATGAAGGAGTTCCCCGTCGGCCAAGCCTACCCAAGCAAGGCCTGACGCATAGAGCTGGTACCCATAGCCACGCAATGCATCGACGGCTTGGCGAGTGGGATCGCCATAAGGTGAGCCGAGACGCGGTCCGGAGTCAAAAACGTCCATTCTCGAACCCTAGAAGCTATATTCTCAATGCGCTGAAGACGCTGAAATTGACGCGTGGCCTCCTGACGACCACAGCTACCATACCAGATAGCCGGTACGCCCATATCCCCACAAGGAGCCGTGCGACAGTCTCCATCACCTGAACCTGATGCTCATTCCAAGGCAAATGACCAGATCCCGGAATGCCCCGTGCTAGGGATCGGATTCTATGGCAACTAGACGAGGAATTTCGAAACGAAGACGTCTCTCTGCCATCCAGGTTGGCAGAGTACTGTCGCTTGGCTACTGGCGATGGCTAGGACGAGGTTGTTCGCCACGATCCCCTCGAACGGCCCACGCGGTGCCGATAATGGAACAACGGCCTTGGCAGGGAGAGAGGCTGTCAAGCACCCACTCGCTTCGAGTCGTCATAAGGAACTAACTGATAGCTCGAAACTAGAGTGTCACCAACGCCCCAGGCTGCCCAAAAGTAAGTTCAATTTTCCTGTCTACTGTCTATAATCTCGTTGTTCAAAAATTGATTCCTGTGACCTGGATCTATGATCGAACAGCTTCGAGCCCCCAGAGGCGCTTATTTCTTCCGACGCCGCGCCAGGATAACAAACGAGGCGATTCGGACCCTTTTCGTTCAATTACAGCGCGAGACGGTGAACCCTTCCAGGCCCATCTTTCGGGTAGAGCGTGCAAAATTTGGCGATGCGCGCTATTCGGCGATCTGCTTTTCTTACGAACGCCCCGTATCGTTTCTCGAAGGCGGAGCGACGGACCGAGTTCATGGTTTCCTTCTACTTGTTGAAAAGGACGAGATAGTCGCGCTTTTCAAGTCGGCGCTGGATCTGACAGGCAGCTTCAGACGAGCCTATCTCGACCCTATCGGTCGATCGCGGGTCGAGCGAGCGATCGCGCGACACGACGCGGTCTTCGAGAGGCTCAGCCTGCGCAATATGACAACCTCGCGCTTCGCATTGCGATCGAAGACACTCGAGGCGCGCGACCTTGAAAATGCCATCGCGGCCTCTAGCGCATCGCGCTATATCCCCCAAGGGTATCGGGTTCGCCGTCCCGACGGGAGCTACTCGGCGACGCCGAGTACAGGAAGGATCGCAATTCGTGCGGACAAGGCGGATTACAGTGCGATCGTCGAATGGGCTTGCCAGATCATCGAACTTCTCAAGGATGACAATGGTGAGACATCTGCCTTCATCCGCAACTTCGCGCGCTTTGTAGATCTTTCACTAATTAGTGCCGACGTTTTCCCCACGTTTTTTGCAGTCGATACGATGGCGCTGGCTGACGCGATATTCGAGGCAGAGGAGCCTATCCGCTTAGTGCGGCAGGTCGGAGAGACATGGCAGCAGCTATCGAAATCAGAGATCGATGCGATTATCGCCGACCTCGATCAGCCGTTGGACATAGTGGTCGATGGTTCAAGCCTCGTTATATTCGACAAGGATCAGGCCATCGGCTCGCTGAAAATGGGCAAAACGCGCATCGCCCTTAGGCAGTTGGAAAGGCTGCCGATTGCCGACGTTTTTGTCGAAGATGCCGCGCTGGCGCTGGGCGCGGATCCAAATCGTGTGCTGCTGGCTCACCATCTCGACGCTGAGGATATGTTCACCATTCTCTTCAGCGATCTAACTTTGGCGTATGTCGATGGTTCGATGTTCCGAGATGACGCATTGGTCGGCGGCGGTACAGCCTTTATGCGCCATCTGCTTCCCATAAACGAGCTCGCGACCGCAACGAGCGAAAAAGGCGAATTTGCTGCGGGCCAGGGCGACTTCGCACAAGGATCCGTGTTCCGCGTCGTCGTCGACCATGTTGCGAGCGACGATGTGCTTATCTGCGACGATCTTGGCGATGAATGGGCCGACTTCATCGGTGTGTCGACTCAGACCGCACCTGCGATGATCAGCTTCTATCATGCGAAGCACGGTAGCCGCTCACTTAGCGCATCGATGTTTCACGATGCGATTGGCCAGGGGATTAAGAATCTCGGCCGTCTTACACTCGCTGGCGACATGATGGTCGCAAAATACGAGAGCTGGGAAGACGTCTATCGCAATGGCGGTGCCGAGACCGCTATAAGCCGATACATGCGAGGGGGCGATCGCGCCGATGTTGAAAGCAAGATTGGCGACGCCGCCGGCGCGCCGGACGTGCTGCGACGGGTATTCATCGTCACGTCCTCTCTAAGCCGCACGGACGTTGCAGAATGCTTTGCGCGCGCAGCTAACGGCCAGCCTCTGCGGCCCAACTTTGTGCAACTCTATTGGATTCTCACAGGCTTCTTTTCAGCATGCACTGAGATAGGAGCGATTGGCTACATCGTCTGTCAGCCGTAGAAGATCGAGCAATACGTGCGGCACTAGGATATCGATAAGAGCAAGACTGTGGTTGCGACACTCGAGGCGGCTGCCGTAGCCAGGTCTGAGATCCTCTTGGGGCCTAAGTTTTGGTTGGATTCTCATCACGGGATCTGACGCGATGGTCGATGCAATTTGACGACGCCGAATGGCAACTTGATCTGCTCGTGATTGTCGGCGATCCAGCGCATCTGATCGGCGCTAAGACGGTCCGAGGAGGACTTGACCTCCACGAAGAGATAATCCTCACCGCGCCAAAGCAACAGGTCGGGCCATCCCAGGTAGTGGTTCCAATAGTTGGCGACCAGATATCGCAGGATCGTCACGATCTTTTCGGGCGGAAGAAGCTCAATTAGCTTGCGAGCCCGATCAACATCCGCGTCGCGGTGCGCCCAAAGATATTGACGCAGCCGCCCGCTTGCTCCGCGCCAATAATCAAAAAGCTCCAGAAGATGACCACGCTGGGCGAATCCATCTGGCTTGAGAAAGAAATCGATATGCTCGTCGATCGCTTCCTTTCGACGCCGTCCGTAAGCTGGTGTTCCGAAATCTTCGGGGAGCTGGATCCAGATCATCTCAGCCGGTATTCCGTTTTCGAACGCTGAGCGCGAACCAAACCCGGCCATCCGATTTCTTTCGTCCGATGGATGTTCAATCAACAGCCACATCATGACGGAAAACAGGGCATGCAATGGCACACTTTCCAACGCCATCGCAGTCCAGCCCTGCAATTCGTATTGCTTGGCCACGAATGCTTCAGGTGAGACAATTTCGCCTTCTAGCACTACCACTGCGCCCCTTTCCGCATTCTCCGCATAGGTCGGGTGAAATGACTGCACCTCAACTTTGTAGCGGGTAAGCACGTCCGCTTGGGAAGGCTCACGCATGTCGTAGAGCGGAGCTGTTTGATGAAGAGTTTTGATTTCTTCGAGAACTTCGCGCTGGATGCGCTGACGCTCTGCTTTCGCCTCTGCCTCTAAGGCTTCGGGGTTCCCCTCTTCCCAATCGCCAAATCTCTCAGTCTCGCGAAAGAAGAGCTCGCGCCAGTAGAATCGCTTGATCTTACTGGACCGGCCATAGATCGCTGCGGCAGGGGCAGGCTGAAGGGGCAGCCCGCGACAGCGATTGCAGACAGCGGACTGAAAGCCGTGAGTGACTGATAGTCGCTTCTGCGACAGGAGCTCGACGCCTTCTTCTAGTTGATGCGCAAGAAAGCGTCGGCCAAAAGCTTCGTCGCATGCGCACATCATGACAGCATCGCAGCCAGCGCAGCGATATTTACGGATCAGCTCGTGTTCGTTGAGGCACGCGATGTTGGCGTGGAGACAGGTGCTGGCTTGGGTCACTGTCTCTTAGCTCCGTTGGGCAGATCAATGTGAATGAGATCGTGCTCTTCTAGTTACCCATGCGTACCCCAAAACAGCCGAAATTGCGTCAGTCGGCCGCTAGACGTCGATAACGAACGTCAACTGCGGACCCATAGGGCATCGATGTGCTGGAGCACAACAGATTTGTGGCCACGCAATCACAAGCTGTTGAAATAGTGCACGGCTGCCGGCCTGACTATCGTATTGCTCGACAACGCGAGGCATAAACGACCCGACAGTCAAATGTGGTCGAGGGCGAAGTGAGCATAGCGACGGAAAGTGTCAGCGAGGCGGAAATCTCGCGAGAAATCGACCAGGATCGCCCCCTCAGCTATTTCGAGACCGAGCTTCCCGACCTTCCGCTTACCCGATTGCAAGATCGTACGTTTGAGATCCTTGCTTACAGCCTGATACAAAAACAGATCGAGGAAGGCTCGACACCCTTCACCCGGGCAACGCTGTTGCGAGATGGGGCGGACCAAGGACGCGATGTGCTTTTGTTGAAGGGCGAAGAAGTCCGAGGTGTCATTCAATGCAAGCGCTACGAAGATGCATTCAACCGTCCGTCCGTCCTTCGCGAGCTTTTACGATTCGCGATGCTTGCAGTTCGAGTTCAAGGCCTGGTCCCTAAAGCGGAGGATTTCAGCTATCAGCTGTGGACAGCTGGAAGCCTAACAGGACCAGCAATCAAGTTCTTTGACGCGCCAAAAACCTACATCAGCGACAACCGCAGCCAGCTGCTCCAAATGGCTGCAAATGCGCGAAAGGGCGTCGCTGCGCTCGTTACCAGCAACTCGAAAGAGGCCGACGCTGAGAACGAAGCAGCGGTCGCCTTGATTTCGCAATTTGCATTTGAAGCTGTCGGCCCTGTCGATATCAAGTCGCGACTTGCCGACAACGAACAAATTCGGCGACGGTTTTTCCGTGGACCTGGCGATGCAAAAAGCCATGCCGTTGCAGGCGATATTGCTCGGCTTCTCAAAATGGCGCGGCAAGCGTTCCCGAGTGGTTTAGTAAACGCAAATCTGTATGTCGCTAGATCAGCTCTAACCGCGGAGTTCGAACGGTTCATGGCATCGCCGGCGCGTCTGTTTGCTGTCGTCGGCACATCAGGTCAGGGAAAATCGAGTTGGGCTCGCTGGGTTCGCGATAATCCCCCCTAGCGACGACGGTAGACATTGTGCGGGGCGAGGACATCAGGGACGGTCATCTGCATATTGTAGATACAATCGCTCATATGCTCGAAAGTCGCCAACTTGGCCAACTAAGCGGCGTCCCACTTAAGCAGGGGATCTTCGATTGGATCAATGATTCAAGCCGACTTCTCATAATCGATGGCTTGGATCGCTCGCCGTCGCGGCGGCTGGACGACTGGTTAACGCACAGCTTCGCTATTGCAACGGGTGGTTCGACGCGCTTTGTGATCACGTCGCGTCAACTCACTTGGTCTATGATCTCTCCGGATATCACGGTGGACCCATCGCTGGTCCATATTCCCAAGTCCCAGTCTAACATCCGCTTTCCAGCGCTAGAGCTTGGCCCGCTCGACGAGCAGGAAATTGCTGCGACGTATCTAGCGTATGGACTACCGGCGCCTGCTCCTGGGGCGCGATCGTTCCGTACACCAGGCCTAATTGCCATGGAAGCCGGCGTGCGCCAGGGCAACAAGCATCTCGTCGGTACGCGGTTGGCGGTCCTGTTGGAGAGTTTGGACGAGCTTCAACGAGGGCTTTACCGCCAAAACAAGGTTGGCACGCAGCAGTTCAAACTTCTGACAGACAAGCTTGGCGATCTCCTCGTCGACAATGGCATGGGCCGTATCGATGCTCCCGTCTTTCGTGCTGGCTCTCCAGAGCTGGTCCCTGCCCTAGACGCCGCAATCGACTCAGGTTTTGCGTCAGAGGAAGACGAAACGATTCGTGTTGAACCCGACGACCTTATTGAGTTCCTCATGGCACGCCGGCTCAACCCCGCGGGTGCCCGAAAATTGGTGGACCAAATCAGCTCTGATCTTGCGATCGGAGCTGCAGCCCTATCGGCCGCGCGCCTTGAGGCATCTGGTGCAAATGAGGTGAGAGGCGCAATCCATGCGCTGCGTGATGGTGCGGATTTCAGGAGCGCGTCTCTGGCTGCAGCAGCGCGTGCGGTCACCGAGCTCAAGAGCCCCGATCTTGCTCGTGAGCTAGCTAGCGCGCTGCTCGACGATTGGGATGGCTTGAATTTCTTGCTCTCCCTTTCGCCGCTCGTACCTATGCTCGACGAAATCGCCCTTCCCCCGCTCGAACGCCTAAAATTGGCGATGAGGCTGGCCCCTAGCGAAGACGTTTCCGACTGGCGCGGAAAATACTTCTACGACGATGACTTGGTCCAGTCGCGACGGATCACAGGTTTTGGTCATGCCGCGGCTCGCGCCATTGCCGCAGACCCCAGGGCAGCGCTTAACTACCTGATCCAGCTGTTCGATGACGCGACTCTCACCGATTCCCCGATCGACGACTACGAATCCGTGGAATCAGGCCTTCTTTATCTCGCTATCTCTGGAGCACCGGATGACGCTGCAGCCATTGGCTGGCGCCGCCGCGATAGTTCTGACTGGCTTTTAGACCGTGTTGCCAGTGTCGAGCCGGACTCAATGGCACGCCTCCTTGGTTCGATCACCAATTCATCAGCTGATCGAACAGACGCGGCCGAGCGACTTTGGTCACTAGTCAAGCAGGTGCCACGGCCTACTCGCAACGACGAGGCCTTTGGGCGCAGTCTGGCCTCGTCGGCGGATAACCTCCTTCATCAACTCGACGATGAGCCGACGATCGTGCGCATGCTCATCACAAAGCTCTTGGCGACATCCGACCCCGACTGCGAGAATCGGCTCTCAGCGCTTTGGGAGCATGTCGACGACGAAGCCTTCTGGCATGGGCTAAGGGTATTGCCCCGCCAAAAGATCTCTCTTCTGAGGCAACGCTTCAGCCCTGCCGAGCTCAGCCGCTCATCGTCTAACTTGCTTGAGATGATGCCTGCTGGTCTTTTTGAGATCGACGAATGGAGTGACGTGACAGAGGTGCTCCGCGACGCGGCTTCATCTGGACTCGGGGTCTCTGCTTCACTTGCCCTTGAGACGCTCCTCTATAGAGGTGCGGCTTTAGGTATGCTTCAACCGCTGATGCCGTTGGCGCGTGAATTCGCCAGTTCCAAACAGGCAAATGCACGTCGACCCATTATTTATTTTGCTGGTGGTTCCACGCTGGTCAACGTAAAGCCCGAAAGCCATTCTGCTCGCGATGAGTTGCTCGGCATTTTGGTCGAGCATGAAGATGGCGAGAACCTCAGCCCGCTGATATGGAAGCTGGCGCAAAGTGCGCCGATCTTCCCCTCCGCCATGATGCGCCTGACGCATTTGTGCAATAGCTACGGCGTCGAAAGGATCGATCGATTCTTAGTCAAGTTCCAGATACCTGAACGCGCCGGATTCGCGGCCCTTCGTTCTCAGCTCCTGAGGATACCTGAAGCCAAGAGGCCACAACTAACTTCGCTCGAATGATGTGCTGCATGCGCCGCGGATGCCGCTGGCAGTGGCTGGGATGATTGTAACACTCCAACACAGTCGGTCGTGAAGGCAGTCCTGACCACTGGAGCGGCTAATGCCGCAGCCGGCGTTGATGGATCTCGCAGGCTGGCCTGCCCATAGCGCCACAATCCCGGATATCGGCCTGCATGCCTCGGACGGCTCTTTTTGCTTCGGGCATCTTAACTGGCGGACGGTACGGAGAGGACCGATGGGCCTTAAGTACTCAATCCATGCTAGACAATGCTGCTTCTTAGTGTGAGCGGAATGTTGCTTTCCAATGACAGACCAAGCTACGCTCGCTCTATTCGGCGGATTCGTCGGCCTTTTGGGGTGGAGGGGTGATTGGTTAAACTTCGTATGGCCGGCAAGAATTTGCCGGCAGTTTTGAGGGATGTCGTTGACTACAGAAAATCAGGCTTGAGCCTGAATCACGTCGTAGGCTGCCCCCTGGACTGCGGTTATTGCGTGCGACATTTGTTCGATAATTACGACATGAAGAAACCGCACCTTGTCATGTCAGACCACGATGCGGTCGAAACATTGGTGGCCCACTGGGCTTTTCGAGCAGACACTACGCCGGTTCAGATCTTCAACAGAGCGACCGACCCCTTTCTGACTGGGGTCAAAGATCACCTCTTTGCTTGCCTCGAGGCGTTAGATGCCAGGGGCCTGTCCAACCCTGTGCTGGTAATCACACGCTGGCATATCGCACCAGACGATGTCGCTCGACTTGAACGTCTATCCAACCTGCGTGTGACTGTCCTGATCACTTGGTCCGGCATTGATGACCAACGCATAGAACCCGTCGACAGCGCAATCGCTGAGCGGTCGTTAGCCACCCTTGCCAACCATAAGACGCGAACTAAGTCGGTCCTCTATTGGAGACCATTGATAGCGGGAATAAACGACACCGATCGGCATCTGCGCCGCGCAAGTGAGTTAGCCGAAATGGCAGATGCCACCGCCTTTACCGGCCTTTTCTATAGAGAGCAGATAAGAGCCCACTTTGAGGCCGCAGGCGTGCCCGAAATGTATGACACCATTGCACGCCGCAAGATCTTACCGCGAGAATTGGAGCTGAAGTTGATCGCCGCCTTCGGAGTGCGGCCCTTGTTCCGAAAGACTTCATGTGCAGTCGCATTCGCCCATGGCACCGCGGACTACAATGGCCATTTTGGCATTCGAGAAGTTTGCGACATTTGTCCGGCCAGCCAATTGGCGGTGTGCGCGCGGCATCATGTGAGACCAGACCCCGAAACTGTCGCAGCCCTTGCGGCATCAGTCGGTTTGGACACCTCCGATATTCGCATCAGCGAACGTAACATCGAAGTTCTCGGTAGCCAGGAGCAGCAGCGGTACTTTATGCAGCATGCACTGAATTATCAGGTGCATGATCGAGCGCAGCCGCACCACCACGGCAGACACGGCAGAGCAGAAGTCGGATGGGAATAGAGCACGAGACTTTTTTCGTCATAGACGTCGAAGGGAGCGGAGCCAATCCACCTGAAATCGTTGAGCTTGCCATCACCCCAATCAACGACCTCAAAATCGGAGCGCGGCGGTGGGAGTGGCGCGTGCAACCAAACGGACCAATAGCCGCCGCTGCAACGCGAATCCACGGTATCACGCTAGACGACGTTGCTGAGGCGCCTTCGATTGACGACATCGCAGGCGAGATAATGACTTGGACGGATGGACAGAGAGTCGTTGGCCACAATGTGCGCGTCGAGCTCGAAATCATTTCCAGGTCGATCCCCGACTGGAGGCCTTCGATGGCAATTGACACGCTTCGGTTGGCGAAGGCCACTCGTCCGGGGATGCGGTCCTATGGGCTCGAGAATCTCAGTCAGGCTTTGCACATTTCAGAAGAAGCGGAACGACTTACCGGAGGACACCATCACTCGGCGGCCTTCGATACAGTAGTCACCGCGCTTCTATTCATCGAACTCGTCTCAAGCATTCCTGCCGCCTCAAGAATGGCCGCTTTGATGGATGCCGATATCCTCAACAATCGCCAAGGGGTGCTGTTGTGAAGAAGCCTCCCTTCATGATCGGAATCGCTGGAACACATTCAACCGGCAAATCTACCTTTGTCGCCAAAGCAGCCCAAACACTTGAAGGTCGCGGCTTCAGCGTAGGCCAGATCGGTGATCTCGCCACCAAGGCACGCGAAGCGGGTTTTCCTATCCTCACTGATCACACGTACGAAAGCACCTTGTGGATCATCGCCGAAGGGATGCGGCAGGAGGCCGAGGCGTTGCTTACCAACGACGTCGTTCTGGTCGATCGTCCCGTTCCGGACGCCTTGGGATACCTCAAGGCGGCGCTGGAGGTTTCATCGCGCGAGATCAGTGGGGAACGACTGTCAGAATTGCAGACAATCGTCGCTGCCCGTGCCACACGCTACGATATGCTCATAATCACCGAGTTGGACCATGCCATTCCACTCGGCCCAGAGCGTGACACAAACGAGACCTTTCGAGTAGCGGCAGGCCACCATGTGACGGCTGTGATCGAAAAGGTCCGGCCTCAGGCCATTCGCATGACGTCAAAGAATCCCGACGAAGTCGCCGCTGCAGCCGTCGAAGAGGTTGTTCGCCATTTCAGCAAAGGAGGCTCTTGATGTCCTTGTTGGAAGTTCGAACTACCATCAACACGATGATCAATTCCGCCGCCAGCGGCACGGATATCGGCACCAAGGCTTTGATCGACGCCTTGCGAAAAGATCATGCCGCCGTCATTTCGGCCGCGCGGTCAGAACTCGAAACCATCGCGTTGACCAAGATTGTTAACGAAGTTGCCCGTCGCCGCGTCCGAGAGGTGCCAGGTCAGGGCGAGCTTTTCGGTGCTTATTCCGGCATTTGGCAAACCATTGCCGTCAAAAACCGCGGCCCGGACGGCAAACTGCGCTATGACCGTAAGGCGATAAATGACGCTACGCCCGAAGAGGTTGAAGCCTGGCTGCAAGAACACACACAAGCGCGCCGCAGTCAGCCGGAGAAATTTGCCGGTATGCGTCGTATGCTAGACGATGCAAGGAACGTCGGTGGGGCCAAAGGCGCCACCATCGGCAGCCTCCTAGCGGAGAAGCGCCGCCGAGAGTTGGCTGCGGATTAGCGCATCACAGCCGTGAGCTCAGTTGCGCCCAGACATTGATCCGGCTGAACTCTTGGGGGCCTCCGGCGTAGCCGGACCCGTGTTGGAAAATAGAATGTTGGCCGGGCGATAGTCGCTTACGAGAGCGTGCCGTTTATCGACCGAAGAGTGGACAAGCAGGTTTTCAGGTAACCGCCTTGGTTCTGCCTGCGGCAGGTACCAGCCCAAGATTGAGCACCGCTTCCATTCTCGCCATCTCACACATTTTGGAAGCAGCTCCAAAACCCACCACGCCCATGTAAGCGAATTGTGCAGTTCGGCTGTTGCATCTTGCGCCACATAAAACTTCCTTCCGTCAGGCAGTGGCTTGCCGTTCACCAGACACTCATACATGACGGTGTCTGTAAGGAGACCCTGGCCGATAGCCTCTTCGATGAGCCACGCTAGCGGAAATTTCGAAAGTCCGCTCTCTTCCTCGGGGTACCCACCGCCAACATCAGAATGCACACCTGCAAACCCCATCTCTACGACGTCCTGTGCGATTTTGGATGGTGGATTCGCGAAGGGCAGCGGTTCATAAATTTGGTCTGGTTCCCATTTGTTAAGGCGAAACATACGACGACGTTCGTCAATCGCCACGGCGTGGCGAAAACAGCGAACGCTTGGATTTTTGCGCGTGTACGGCAAAGTACGTAGGCTTGGCAGATAGAGCCGATCCGGACGCGGCACGATCATCGACGCCACAGTATCCCAAACACCCAAGAAATGGATCGTGGCGTGCCGCGCACCCATGACGCGGCCAAAGTCCCAGGCGATCTTCAGTTTGTTGTCCTGGCTTGCTCGTTTGTAGGCCGTCAATGCGTAGCTGACCACATTTAGCTGCGCCGGCCGGAGCAAACCAACCATGTGGATCATGCCCGCGACCGCCCGCACCGTGTAGGAACCGCGACTGAAGCCGAATAAAAATATCCTGTCGCCTTCTTGATAGTGCTCACAGACGAAGCGGTACGCATCTGCGATGTTGTCATCCAGTCCGTAGCCCGTCGCCAGCCCGAAAATCGCCTTGGCGTCCTGAAAGACCCGTCCCCATTCACTGCTTAGTCCGATCGTGCCGACACCGGCATTATAGTAGACAATCTGTTGCTCGTTTTTGACGGCTATCCGAAACAGCTTCAGCACATTGGAGAGGTCACCCTCGACCTGGTTCCCCGTGCCATCACAGAGAACAACGATGTTCTTACCCATCCGCTTCCGATCCGCCGCCATTGTTTGAATACCAGGATAGAGCGCAATGGCTCGATACGAGGCCGGGTGCCTTTTGCCGCCGTGTCACGCGACATGTCCCCTACTGGAAGAGGACATCGATATAGCCCGTCGCCTTTCTGATCCGCTCAAAATCGGTACGAAGCGGCTGAGCCTGGTTTAGCCAGTCGGCCTCATAGGCAGCAAAGTCGGCTGGATCTTTGGGTTTGAAATCCTTCAAGAAAGGTTTGTAGATCCTCGGGTCGCGGATGCGCCGCGCAATTTCAGTCATTAGCAACGCTCGGGGTATGGTGGGGTACTTGCCACGCTCTGTGGAGACAACAGCTGTCGCCTTGGCTTGTTCACCGTTTTTCGGCAGTGGCAGTATCGCTTCTAGAATGTCGACAGCCTCGGTCTTCTTTTTATTACCCATGTCCCACGGCGTTGCATTCTCGCTGCCGTGATGGCCGATTTTCAGGAAATCCACTGGCTTGCCCAGGATTTCCTTGCGCTTGTTCCACATCACGTTCCAGGAACCATTCATCTTGCCCAGTTTGAAATCGCTGCTCCATTCAGCGTCGCCCACGAACAACAAGCGCTTGTCGCTCCATTCGATCAAAAGAACGACGCTCGAATTGTTCTTAAGTTTGCCGTCTAGCTCGGCAAAGGCGAGTCCGTTTGACTGCATACGCGCGCGAAGTGAGCGAAAGGACGCCGGACTGATGTTGCCCGGCAAAGGCGCATCCGCTGACGTGAAGGCTACCTCTTTGAGTTGGCCATCCTCGGCGTCGTCGTCGGCTGCGTCAAACGCGGTCGGACCAATTACCCCCCGCAGGGCGTTCTCAGCGGTCTTGCCAAGATAGAAGCCATCGAAATCAGACTCCGGACCGATCACATTGATCGTTGCGTTGTGCAATTTGATGTCGTGCGTGAGATTTGTTTCACCGGCACTGACGTAGGTGGGCTCAGCTCCCTTGAGCAGCGTGCTGCGCAACGTTTCCATCGCGCCCTTATTGTTGATCTGAAATACCGATAGCAGTTCGGCGACGCGCGGGCTTAGATCTTTGCCAAGAGCTTCCAGGCTCTGCATCGCCTTCTGCGCAACAGCTCTGACTTTGCGCGTCTTGCCCGCCTGAGGGTGTTTTGGGTTCATGACGCAGTTCATCCAAACGGCGCCTACTTTGACATCTTCGAAAATCTTGGGGTCGAATCCCGCAATGTGATCCTTATGCTCGTGGGTCACGACGACCAGATCGAGACGCTTCTTGCTACCTTCGGTTGGAAGTTCACTCTTCAGTTGCTCAATCGCTTTGGTAAGCAGCCCCCCGTCGCTCCAGGTACCGCAATCGATCAGCATATGAAAAGCTTTCTCATTCGCATCAGTCTCGCCTGGGATGCGCACGTAAATGCAATCGCCTAGGCCAACGTCATAGAGACGGATTAGGAGCTCATTTGCCATCTCAGGGCTCCAAGGTTTGGATCATCGTCATCAATGTGAAAATGGGGAGAAAGCTCGAAACGGATCGATCCCTCGACCTCCCGCGCGATCAACGGTGGCGTAAGCTCGCCAACAAGACCTTCAGGTCCGCCTAGCTCCTGCCCGACCATCCCCTCTTCAATTCTGCGAGTCAGCGCATCGAGATACGATCCTCTGCGCTTAATTCCCGCATCCAGTTCGGCTAACGCGTCTTCATCAGTTTTAAAGAGCTTCTTACGCTTTGCCCGCCTTTCCATCGCGACAAGCGAGGGGGTGGAAGGCTCACTCCCAGGCTTGCGCGTCCAGTAAAGTAAGCTGCCGTTCACATCGAAAACCATTGTCCCGCCGCACAGCAGGCTGGTTGTCTTGCCGCTAAAAGCACCGAAACGAGTTCCATCGAGGATGAGTTCTTCACGCCATAGATATTGAAGAATGATCTGCTTGGGCTGGAAAAGCCCCATGCCGACCATTTTTCGCGCGGAAAAGACCTCATCCACGATGATGTCGACATGATCAGGGATGAAAAGCTTGTCTCGATTGTCATCAAGGTACCGGTACGCCTCGGCTCTCGAGCTGCCTATAAGTTCGGGATCATGAGCAATCGCTCCTGGCATACGGTCGTACAAAGGAGCAGGCTCGAGCAGAGCCTTGCCTTCGTCACAGCTGATGATCTCTCGCGCGACAAATATGTCGGCAATCATCTTGCGGTAACCGTGCGGGTCGGTCGGATCGGCGATCGCAAGGTTGCGCAACACAGCGCGGGCGTAGTCATTGAACGTCACCTCAACCGGCGGCAACAGATCGAGCGCTTGAATGGCAATCACCTGCATGCGAGCCGAAGCGTATTGAAGCGATTGAGCCGGGGTAAGCGTATCTCCGCTGGTTTTTTCGCGCTTCAGATACTGCTCGGTTAGCGCCACGAAGATGTCGAACATCGAAGCCGTCATCACTTGCGATAGCTCATGCGGCTCAATTTGATCCTTGTAGTCGCTCATTCTGCTCGGATTTGCGGCGCTACGCAGGTAGGGCTGTCCATTGACAGCTTGGCCAAACTGAGCCGCAACGGCTCCAATGAGCTGCTGGCCGGTCTTTGTCTTCAGATCGCCTTTCGTTCGGACAGCCAGCTCCCGCCGAAAGGAGTTGTTCCGCAGGGTCATCAAGATTGCAGTCAAGTCGCCAAGAAATTCGTGGAAGGCGCCTGTTTGCGGTGAAACCGCCTCCAAATAGTAGGGCCTGATGCCGTCCAAGACGGCATGACCGAATTCATGATTAACGATATCGCTTGAAAGGCAGGTGTGAATCCGCTGCCCCTCCTCGTCATCGAAATAATAGAATTGGAGCGACTTGCTCTCGCGGTCATAGTAGGCGTTTGCGGCATAACCGGCATTTGGCGTCACCAGCAGCCGGTTGCCTTCAAAGGCCCAAGAAATACGCCGGCCAAGCCCACTTGGGCTCTCGAAGAAGTCGAGCGTGCTTTGCAAGATTGCCCAGGTGCTGACCTGTCGAAAATGGACCGTGTCCTTCAGCGACTTGTCGATCTTCCGCCCCTTTGGATCGAGAAAGGCTTTCTCATCGCGGCTCCATTCGGCCGGCTTTTCCAACTTGTTTGCCGTGCTGTCGTAATCGACAATTGCAAACCTGGCGCTTGTCGGCCCATCACCGATGCGGGGCTCCCAAGGCACATAGAAATCGCTGTCGATTTCAAGCCCCGGATTTTCTTTCGCAACAAGTGGATCCTTATAGTAGGTATCTATAGGGATTTTGAGCCCCAGCTTCCTTTGGGTCGCGCCGTCCAAGAACCGCCGCGACGCATAAACATCTCTCATTTCGGCAGCAGTGAGCTGTGCCTTGAGCACTTCTTTCTTCTGGCTGATTTCGCTTTGTTTGGCCAATCCACACCCCCTGCAGACGACGGCCGAATTGAGCGGCCGCAAACCCAAATGAAGCTTTCTGATTCCGACACTTCGCGAGAAGCGTCGCAGACCTAGGCCGGCACGAACCGGGAACCTAGTCAGATGGCGTCAAATTCGCCGGAAAGTAAAAACGAACGCCGCGCAACGCGCGACGCGACAGTCCTCCCAAGCAAAAAATAGTACTTACCTATCCTATTCTAATCAAGAGAGGAATTCATGGGGAGAATATTCCCCCCATACTTATTTTCAGTAATCAGTTGTTCCATCAGTGGCTTGCCGCCCGGAGCCTGCAAGCGGCGATGTCAAGAGCTCGGTGTGCAGCGGGAGCTTTCGCTAATCAGACGTAGGTCAATAGCCGAGTACAGACTGCAATTCCTTAGCCGCGGCACTAATTTGGCCAGCTGGTGAGTTCATCAACCCAGGCACAACGATATTTCTCAACATCGCAGTCTCCTGCTTGTTGAGAAGGTATTTATTGCGATCGAGCGCGAACGTGATCAACATTCGCTCTAGGTAACCGACATCGGTGCGCCTACCACGGGCTGGTCTTGAGAACGCTCTCGCACCTGATGTCGTGCGGGCGTAGAGATAGAGATAGGGACGGCCGCGTCTCCTGCCTTCAAGGACGCTGTTAAATTTGCTGACTTTATCGTCGGTCAGGCACTCTTGCCGGAAGCTTTGGCGTTCAGCCTTCCCGACATACCAAGGAACTGGGACCGGACCCGATCCAAGGGCAAATACGTAGCATCCGCAAGCCTGTGAAAGCCCCGGAATTTCTTCATCGACTTCCGACCAGAAAACAGCCCTCTCCCGGTCTTCCAGAAACAGAAAATTGTCGTCCGAACGTGTGAGTTCGAATGGACCGTATGGATAGTACCGCATGTTCCCCACCCTATTCGGTAGCAAAGCGAAATGTCTAGAAGTAACCCGGAGCCGAGCACGAACCCGCATCCATTCCCAACTCGCCTGCTTATACACAAACGACCAACATTACGATTCGTGCCTCGACACCGTTGCCTTGGATAAGCTGGGATCTTGGCCTAATGTCAACAAATTAGTGGCTACGCGTTTGCATCACGGGACGCGAACTGATTGGCAGGGCAATATACCATGCGTTGAGACCTGCTTTGATTTGCAGCTCCGACCCAAAGCGGGACGAAATCGAGTACAGGTCCACTGGCTTTTTTGCCAGAGACGACTAGAAGGTTCTGATCAATGCATCCGTAATATGGAGTAAGAAAAAATTGGCTGATGAAACCCACACCCACGCAGGATCACTGATCGAGCTCACAGCCGATATCGTATCAGCCTATGTCAGCAAAAACGCCGTTCCAGTTTCCTCTCTAGCTGAGCTCATTGAGAGCGTAAATTCCTCGTTGGCGCGAATTGGTCAGCCCATCGAAGCTGAAAAGCCCGTTCAGGCTCCCGCCGTCAACCCAAAGCGATCGGTGACGGCCGACTACATCATCTGCCTCGAAGATGGCAAAAAGTTCAAATCGCTGAAGCGCCATCTAATGACCCATTTCGGTCTTACGCCCGACGAATACCGCCAAAAATGGGGTCTCGCGCACGATTATCCCATGGTTGCTCCCAGCTATTCCGAAAGCCGCTCCAATCTGGCAAGATCGTCAGGACTTGGTCGCAAGAGTGCAGCTTCAAAAAAGACTCCAGCTAAAGGCAGGAACAGTCGGTAGCGATCTGCTGCTTACGCGCGGCTAAGGGCATCTTCAAAGAAGGTAACATCCTGCAGACTGGAGTGCTTCGAAGATGCCGTCGAATTCTCGCGGTGAACGTGTCGGGTCCTCCGCACTGCCTCGCGGAACATAGATCACGCAGCCAGCGCGAGCGCGAGTAAGCAGAACTCGATATCCGTTCAATCGGAACTGCTGCTTGCCTGCCTCCCGAATGATCTGCCATTTCGGCGCCCTCATCATACGGGGCACCCACTGATCGGTCGCCCATATCAGATCGCCGCCCCAACAAAGCCCGACATAGTCAAGCTCCAATCCCTGGCAGCCAAATTCACTCATTGGCAATTCCAGAGCTCCGGCGCTTCGAAAGTCCGTCTGGGGCTTGAGAAACCAATGGCCGATTGGACCGAGCTCATTCGATCGTGGTGCTGGAGGAACCCCCTCCGCTATCAATCTAACCGCGGCAGAGTTAGCCATCAAACCGACTGATCGGCCCCCTCGGCGGCGTGCTCTAAGCCATTCTTTGGCCGCATCAATGTCGCGGGTAACTACAGCAGGAGCGTCGCCCATTCGCTTTGCGATTGCTCTGGCCCGGTCTATCTGGCTGTCCAATAGGGCTGCGACCCATTCACCGTGCTGTGGATTTCGATAGGCCCGAATTGCATTGGATAGGTTCAACTTCGGTTCAATTTGAATGGTGATCCCATCCCTTTTCGCACGGCTGAAAATACCACCGCCGGAGACCTCTGGCCCTCCGTCAATCGCGGCAGGTGCCGCAACGACCTTCCACCCTCTTCCCGCTGCCGCTGATCGGCTAAGGGCTTCGCCCCAAAGCGCCAGGCCGCCCTCGCCCCTATTGATCTCTTGCCCAGGTCCGACCAGGCAGACGAGACAACTCCAATCCAATCGAAATAAAATGTCCAGGAACAGTTGGGGCTCTGATGTGGGCCTCCCCATCAGCTCTTGGCCGACCTCCTCGTCCCATGCCCGTTGAGCTTCGTCGAAGATGATCACGTGCTCCGGCGGGGCTGCTCCGTCAGTATGTTCTTTGAGGTAGCCCAGCAAATTCTGAATCGCAGCGTCGGCTTGGTACTTGGCATCCGCCTTTGATCCCCCTGTCCGAACTGCGCTGTCGTGTGCCAATGCCTCAGTGAGCACATGCACTAACGGTCGGTTGCCGGATAGCAGTGCGGCGGGACGGGTTCCCGAGCGGCTCTTGAGCGCAAGATCCAAACCCAGAAGCGTCTTGCCTGACCCGGGAGAGCCTGTCACGAAGCAGACGATGTGAGCCTTCTCCGCCTCGGCTTTTGCCGCAATACCCTGCAAGATTTGGGCCGCGGCCTGCAATTCGGCATCAGCCGCGTCGCCGCGACCAATGTCCTCGATCTGATGACCTGCATATAGCGCCTGGGCCGCTTCGACGATCGTCGGCGTTGGTCGATAAGCGGACGACTGAAATGTGAGCGCATCAAGGTGCGAGGCCGTTGCATTTACATCAGCGAGCATCGCCAATGCCTGAGAAATCGACGATGCGTTGGTGAGTAATATTCGCGCCACGCCGTCAAAATGCTCTATAGCGAGCGGCTTGCTGACGGCATTTTCGGCACAAAGGATCGGCACGATCAGTTGGGAACGAGATGCTTCGTGGAAGTCTCGCAGCGATTGTGCATAGCGCTCAGTCTGCAAAACCGCAGCTCCGTCAAAGCTGCCTGCTCCGGTCTTAAATTCTATGACCGCTACGCATCCCGTAGTGAGGAGAATAACGTCCAGCCTCTTCGCTAACCGCAAAAGAGGCACCTCAATCAGTATCGACCAGCGTTCAGCTCGCTCCCCGACCTCACGGAGCGACATCTTTAGTATCTCGATCTCACGCTCCCACGCTCGGACTTGCTCTGCTTCTGCAGACGCGTGGAAGGCGACATGGCGGGTGGACAACCTACCAACGATGGTATCGGTGGTTGTTCGCAAAAAGCCCGCGACTTCGTCGGAATAAAAAGAGCGGCGATGGGTGCTCAGCTGCTGCAAGTCGGTCACAGATCCCGTCATAACCATGCCCCTGCCAATGACCATTGTTCGGGGCATATAGCGAATGACAGCTTCTATGGCCACGGCATGGAGAGGTATCAACCTGAGTCAACTCGTTGACTGTGCAACACAAGATCGCGAAACCGCGGTCAGGACCTTGGCCATCATGCCAGTGAGTCCCCCAGGCAGTGCGTGATGATAAACGCAACAAGTCGCGCTGTGGCGCTAACCTATCTTCGGCGAAGTTGGACGTTTTTTGCAGCGTGAAGGATCGAGGCGAAGGACGGTTCGGGCAAAGGGGCTTTTCGTGTCGACATTGTTGTCATGAAACAGCGTTTTGGTCGCATTCACCGTTTCCGCCTTCACGGTCACGTGGTCCCGTTCAAGGATAGACATCAGTCCATCCAACTGACCGTGCTTTTGTGCCTCTAAAACGATCTTGGCGAATGTGTAGGCATTCATATCCACCCACTTGCGATGTGGAGGGAACAATTTGATCCTCTCCTGCGCATCTTCAGGGTTTTTCGGGTTTTTTGCCATTGCCTCCTCCTATTCAACGAGAACGAAATTTCGCTCAGTACGGAGTATGAGCTGGTCAATCGCACTTACCGCTCGACGCGTCGTCGCATCACCTTCCAAGTTGACGTAGGTTCCCACCTTCTCGTCCTCTTTCGCAAATTGCGGACTGACAGCCAACGAGAAGCCGACGACGATTTTGTGCTTGTCTTCTCTGAAATTCGAGAAGCCAAGCGTACCATCTTTGAACGATGCGGATGAGACGATCGTAATCTTTGGCGAGACATCGCCATAAACCTTGGTTGTGAACTGCTGCGCATAGGCCATTGCTGGTTTCGACTCGCCCTTTTCACCGGCCAAGGCTCCGAAGAGCGTGAGGTCGACAAAGTCATCAACCATTGCGTCCACTCCAATCTTTCCGGCGATCGGGTACACATAATTGGAGTGCGTCGAAAAGAATCCGGGCGGCACCTCACGTGGATCGCAATAGTACTCTGGAAGGTCCTTCAACAGGTAGCCGAACTTGTCCGCAATCGTGAAAGTCTGTACATTGTTCCTGGATCTGTCGACGCCGCTCTTGATCGGAATGGAAACGGTTCCCTTGGTAACCGCTGCCAGGAAATTCAAATCAACACTCGCGTCATTCGATTCTGTGATATCAAGATTGAAATTGTAAGCGATCGCCGTTGGAAAGAAATACTCAATATATGCGTAGTCTCGAGGATCAAGCTTTTTCCAATCAATGGTACTCAGCTTTATTTTTCTATCTTTTATTTTCTCCGATATCTCGACACCGTACTTGTCGTCCTTATTGTCGATAAGCCACGCTGCGATCTTATCCGCAATGGCCTGCCTGGCTTCACAGCGGACCTTCCGAACGATCTCTGGGGCATAGTATCGCGTCATGTCATGGACGACAGGGTGCACCGCACACGAGCTAAGCAAACAACTTATTGAAAGACAAACACCTGCCCGCCGACCGCCCTGCATAGCACGCCGCCCCCCGATCTTCCCCATAATGACCAACTTCGTGGTCTTTTGTTACCGTTACATTTCATCTATCTACAATCAAGTCTCCTTGTATTAGGTCACTGAAATTTTTACGGCAAACCCTGTGCTTTGGCACAAGCTCAATCGACTACCCGCGTATGCAGATGCGGCATAGCTGATAACACCGATCTTCGTACTGATTGGAATAGCGGTTTTGGCTTCTAGTAAGGCGACTGATCCTCAGGCTCGCCCAGCTTTCAGCTTTCGCTTCAATGCTCCCGGCAAGGATGCATATCGTAGCGCCCTTGAGTTGCTTGGCGGAGGTGATATCACTGAACTTTTCACCGTGCCTGCGCGCCATGAGAGGCCCGCTGTAGCGCGCTTCTAAGGTATTCAACAGGAAACCGTTTGCGCCAGGCAAAACGCCCGTCTCGCCAGACCTCTCGCCGCAAATGGCTGCGCCCCGGCCCGGTCGCTTCACCGTGTTTTGTGTTGTTGAAAATATGTCTGGACGAGGTACTCTCCTCGTGAAAACCCATCAAAACATGCGCGTTTGTAGGCTGGCTTCATAGGATTTCGAGAATGTACCTCCGAAGAATAATGCTAAACAACATTCGCGATTTTTCGGACTTTGAAGTCAATTTTGAGAATCCGGACGACAAATCAGCCCGCCTTTGGACGCTGCTTGTTGGGGGCAACGGCGTGGGTAAAACCACTCTGCTACGCGCGGTAGCGCTTGGCTTTGCCTCAGAGGCAGATGCCAATGCAATGATTGCGTCCCCTCTGGCGCGCATGATCAACGATCAGAATAGGCCAGCTTCCATCCATCTCGAGATCTCTGAAAAGCGAGACGATAAGAATTTCGAGATTCTTGAAACGATCATCGACTGGGTGGACGACCACGAGGCCGTACGCACTATACGCAAACTGCCAAGCTGGGCCTCGAAGGCCTTCGTTGCTGGCTATGGTGTTGCTCGTATCAGAACAGGCAGAGACAGCGTTCGACCACGGCGTCTCATTGATTCCGCCGAAACCCTATTTTTTTACGATTCACTTTTGACACCCGTCGAACTGACAATGCGCCGCCTCCAAGATTTCGTCGGTACGGAAAAATATGATCTCGCTATGCGGAACCTCATCGAGGCGCTCGACCTTCCGCCTCACACGGAGATTAGCTTTCCAGCTGGCGGCGGAGTGGAGATCCGATCCGGGCCCGATAGAGCTCCTCACCGGTTGGAGCACTGGGCAGATGGATATAGATTAAACTTCACTTGGATAGCGGATTTCTTCGGTGCCGCGATGGCGGCCGATGCGCTAACGAGAGACGGAACACTCAGAGGCCTGCTGCTGCTTGACGAGATTGAGCAGCACACACACCCAAACATCCAGGATACGTTGGTTATTGAATTGAAAAAGCTCTGGCCAGAGCTTCAGGTCATTGCCACCACACACAGTCCACTCGTGGTGTTGGGCACGGACCCTTCGGAATTGGTTGTCCTCAAACGCGACCATTTAGGCAAAGTCAATGCTGAGCTTGGCCCGTCATCGTTCGTAGGCTTTACAGCAGAGGACATACTCACGGACAAAGCAATTTTTGACACCGACGCTCGCAGCGTCAGCGATAAGGCGATGTTGGACCAGTATAAGAAATTGACCGAACGAGATGACGACGACCTGCAGCCTGACGAGCGGAAAGAACTCGCCCAACTGAGTTCGCGACTCCGTGGCCTAACTGGTAGGTCGACTCCGGACGGGCAAGAGGCCTCTCATCGCGCAGTGGACGAGGATGAGGCAAATCTGGTCAATGACCTGAAGGCACTCAGAGAGAAATACGGTCTTTAAGGGCTATCATGATTAGACTGTGGCGGAAGCGGCCAAACGGCGAGCGTGTCCATCCCGGAAAGCGTTGGGCAAAGCTGTCTCGAGACGGCAAGGTGAAAGCGATCGCCGATGGACCCACCCATGTGGTGAGCTCGCAGCTCTATGGGCACGATGACGTCCGGGCGGCCCTCGAAGAACTTACCTATTACAAATGTGCCTACTGCGAAACTCCTATAGCTCAATTTGACTGGGACGTTGAGCACTACAGACCGAAAGGCGCCGTCCAGGGCGCGGTGAATCACCCCGGCTACTACTGGCTCGCTTACGACTGGGACAATCTTCTACCTGCCTGTACCTACTGCAATCAGAGCAGACGGGAAAAGCCGATCTATCGGGTTGCGGCTGTGATGCCCGCCGGGGGCAAAATGAACCAGTTTCCTCTGTCGGACGAGACAAAACGAGCGATGAGCCCTGCTGATGCGCTCTCTAGGGAAGCGCCGCTACTCATCAATCCAGCAAAAGAGAATCCCGAACCCCATTTCGGCTACCTTCCTGACGGAACTGTCTTTGCCACCACGGGCAGCGTCAAAGCACCGGTGACGATAACTATCCTCAGGTTAAATCTCTATCGATTGCGACGTGCGCGCCTCGAGGCGCTGAAGGATTTCATCACCGTGCTTGAAATGCGGGAAAACGCAAAAAAGCAGGGCAAACACGCTGCGGTTATCGAGCTCGAACCAATCGTCGAACGCTTACATGCCGATACGAAGCTCTATGCAGGGATTAAGCGCTATTTCGCTAGAAATCCGACGGCCTACGGGTTTGCCTGACGCAACCATGTTCGTCCGGCAAAATGCAGCTGGGATATAGCTTGCCGCTGGCGCCCGCAACGGCGTGCGGCAAGCGCAGTATTACCTGAAGTTCATGCTCGCAATAGCCGGGCAGGATGATCAACGCTCCAGCGAGACGGGCGCGGCAATACCACCAGAGATGATGCATTACGGCGTCTCAAAGGCAGCCCAGCTCGCCTTCAGCCGCGGCATATTAAGCGGCGGACGTTTGCGCTGCCCCTCGTCGCTCCTCAAGCGCTACGCGACGTCCAAAGAGGTTGCGACATGATCTGCTTCCTTTGCTCTCCGCGGCATGCGCCACCAATGGCGCACCGGCCCGGGTAGAAGGCCGGCTCACACCTGATGGTATTCCGGAGAGGCTGGCCTGACGTACGCCAGATTTGCCACGACGTGGATGCTGCGGCATCGCTCTTTGGCGTGGTAACTGCTTCGCCGTCCTGCCCGCCACCACGGCGCTCGGCGCCCTAGCAGGTAGCGCCCGGCGGACCCTCCCGCGGCGGGCGCGCATGAAACCAGCAAAGCTCATCTGGCTATATTGCCTTTTGAGCCTTTGGGAGCCTGGCGCGAACTGGCTGGGTGCCACGGCATCGCGGGAACCGCCGAGCAGTCGCTTGGCCGCGACCCGAAAGTTCATCAAACCCGCCCCTGCTACTCGGCTTTCTTCCGCGCCTGGCACGATCGACACGGACGCAACACCAGAGTAGCCGTGCTCGTGGGACGATCACCAATGCCGAGCTGAAAAGGTTTCAATCGTAGAAAAAGGCAAAATTCGGACTCTGCCAGGCTTTCAACTACCGCTCCGTTCTTGGAAAAACGGTGTTAGCCGAGTATAGTGCCATCAGCTGATCTGAACCGCTTTAAATTGTCGAATTTATGTCCCGCAGAAAGTACCGCTTTTCGGCAGTAGAACGGTGGGTCGTTTTCTCGATCCACGGCTCTAAATGTTACTTACGCGGACATCCAATCAATTTGCTAGATATGGAGGTGGACCATATAATTCCTGAAAGCCTCCTCGACGATCCGGGTAGATTGCAGTATATATTGCGAGAATATGGCCTGCCGAAAGATTTTTCAATCAATAGCTACGCTAATTGGTTGCCTGCCTGTCGCCACTGCAACCGCGAGAAGGAAAATTCGGTATTTGACCCAGTCGCCGCTATTCTGACGCCATTAAATCGTGCAAGAAAAAAATTTGCCGAATGCGAATCTCTTGAACGCAAATGCCTGCATGATAAAGAGGTTTCAAAGATACTCAACGCAGTTGAACGAGCGCTTAACCTACGGACTACCGACCTATACGTACAGTCGCACTTCCATAATGCGGCCATTTCAGGTGCTCGGTTAGATGAAATTTACTATCAAAACGAAAATAAGACGTTGTCATTTTCAATTGGCCATAGAAACACGGTCTTATCCAAAACTGATTTTGATAAGAATGGTCGGTATTCAGTGCATACTCTTCAGTCGACTTTTGGTGATGTAATCGCCACGATCGACTCTGACGAAAATATGACTTTTACCTTCAAGCCTTATGCAAAAGCGGAATTTAATTTCAAAATTGGGTTTCTTTCCTTCGGCGCGTCTGTAACTTTTCAACCTAAAGAAATGTCCGTCGATATGCCGGCACCTACCCTTGATGGATTTGGCGAATTTGGAGAGACGGTGGCAAAACCAAGCCGGCAAGTTCCCGCAGTGATCTATGACGATCTATTGACCATCTACCGCCGCAAGCTTGGGCGACCCGGCTGAAGAAATTGCTGTAGGGACCGTCCCTGAACGTTCAGCCGCGTTCGAATTCGAATCTCAACATATTCGTCTGTGGCAATTCGCCCGTTACTCAGAATACGAGGCTATCGCGTCGGCCTCGTTGCCTATCGCCGGCGCGCCCCTGCTCGACGCTCACGAGATCCTCGCATTGCTCAAGCACCGGCAGCTCGCGCAAGGCTCAGCAGCCGAAAACAACCGCCGCGTGGGCCGTGGCTGGTTCGCATTGCGAAATGCCCGCTCCCCCAACCGCGTAATGGATTCATGGAACTAACCTATTGATTCATTTTGGCGATATCCAAGAAACCATGCGACGAGCTCAGCCGAATTTGCTGCGCCGACAGACCTGGCGATCCGAACCCGGTGCGATTCAACCGTTCGACGGGACAGGCCGATCTCCTTGGCGATCTTGTCGTTCGTCTTGCCTTGCGCAACCAGCGTCAGAATCTGGATTTGCCGTCCCGTCAATTCAGCGGTCAGCGGACGTTGTAACGGTTCGAAGCAATATAGCGCCGCAGCGAAAGGATCCGTCGCGTTGCGGGAGCGTCCGTTCACGCGGCACCAGAAGCGCATGCCACTTGAATTCACCATGACACGCTCGTCGTAATAGGCCGCGCCGCCGGACATGTGCTGTCGCCACATCCTGCCGACGCGTATGAAGTCGGCTAGATCCGGATAGAGCTTCGCGAAGGTCGTGTTTGCCAGTTCGTCGCGGCCATAGCCGAAGAGTTCGGCGAACTCCGTGTTGCAATCCCGGATGATGCGATGTGTCGCGTAGACCATCGGCAATGGCATGTCGGTCAGTTGGAAGTTCAGCGCAGACATGCCGTAGAAATACTGCTCGTGCCTGATGCTGTGCAAGGCCTAGGTTTCCTCAAAACTCGTAGGGAGGAGCCTATGCGCAAGGTGCGCGACAGCGTCGCCGACGCTCTGAAAGATGTTTTGAAAGACGAGATGGTCATCATGGCCGGCGGCTTCGGCCTATGCGGCATTCCAGAAAGCCTGATCCTCGGCATCGAGCAGTCCGGTGCAAAAGGCCTGACCGTCATCTCCAACAATGCCGGCGTCGACGGCAAGGGTCTAGGGCGACTGCTCGGCACCCGCCAGATCCGAAAGATGATCTCGTCCTATGTCGGCGAGAATAAGCTCTTCGCCGAACAATACCTCTCCGGCGAACTGGAACTCGAATTTAATCCCCAGGGCACGCTCGCCGAACGCATTCGCGCCGGCGGGGCCGGCATCCCGGCTTTCTTCACTAAAACCGGTGTCGGCACGCTGATTGCTGAAGGTAAGGAAGTTCGCGCCTTCGAGGGCTCGGAGTTTGTCATGGAAACAGGCCTGGTCGCGGACCTATCCATAGTCCATGCCTGGAAGGGCGATCGCGAAGGTAATCTTGTCTACCGGATGACGGCGCGGAACTTCAATCCGATAATGGCGACGGCCGGCCGGGTGACTATCGCGGAAGTTGAGCAACTGGTCGAGACCGGTACGTTGGACCCCGACCAGATCCATACGCCGGGCATCTATGTTGACCGGATCGTTCATATCGCAGATCCGATCAAACATATCGAACAGCGCACCGTGCGCTCCCGCGAAGTGGAGGCAGTCTAATGGCCTGGACAAGGGATCAGATGGCCGCCCGGGCGGCAAATGAGCTGCAGGATGGCTTTTATGTCAATCTCGGTATCGGCATTCCGACGCTTGTAGCAAACTACATCCCCGCGGGCATCGACGTTCGCCTCCAGAGCGAAAACGGCATGCTCGGCATGGGCCCCTTCCCCTATCAGGACGAGGAAGACGCCGATCTGATCAACGCCGGCAAGCAGACGGTGACGACGCTTCCCGAGACGAGCTTCTTTTCGAGCGCCGACAGTTTCGCCATGATCCGCGGCGGGCACATCGATCTGTCGATCCTCGGCGGCATGCAGGTCGCCACGAATGGCGACCTCGCCAACTGGACGATTCCGGGCAAAATGGTCAAGGGAATGGGCGGCGCGATGGACCTAGTAGCCGGCGTCAAGCGCGTCGTGGTGCTGATGGAGCATGCGGCCAAGGGTGAGTCCAAGATCGTACCGGAATGCACGCTGCCGCTTACCGGCAAGCGGGTCGCCAATCTGATCATCACAGATCTCGGCGTATTCGAATGCGAGGTTGCGGGCGACCCGCAGCTACGATTGATAGAGTTGGCAGATGGCGTCACGCTAAAGGAAATCGCGGAAAAAACTGCGTCTCCTTACACGGTCGCGTTCGCTGGCAAATGATCCACGCGCAGGTTTTCCGAGCCGGCCCACTCCGGGAGAGCGTGCCACGGCAGATCGTGGGTGTGTTCCGCGTCGATGCCCCGGCGCCTCACAGTGAAGCCGTTAAGCACATACGTCACCCAGCGCTAGGCGCCCTTGCATGGGGGCGCAGATCTCAGGCTGGTGGTGTACAACATAGCGACGTCGGCGGATGCACAGAAGATCGCCCGTTGGTCGGCAAGATGTCGCCACGCGAACGAAACGATGTGCGTCTGGATCAGATCTAACGCACGTCGATGCAGGGACATTTTTCACGTCATCCTGACAGACTGCGGTAGCGAAAAGCGCCGGTGGGCGGCGCACCGCTGTTGCAGCCGCGTTCCTGGATACGCTGAGTTACCCATCTCCCGAGTATCAGGCAAGTTTTTCGCAGTAGGCGGCAAGCGGGCCGAGCGCTCGCCATGCTACGGCTGGGGTCACCATCCAGGGCGGAACTGGTGGGATGGTGAGCGCGAATGAGCCAGGTGCAAGTCTCAACATCGCGCCGCTTTGGTCAATGAAAGCAACACCCCGGAGACGGCACGTCAGCGGGCAACGACAGTCAGACCGTTGCCTGGGTGTTGGCGGCTGGAGGAGACGTCATGGCAGACGACGGTGTGGTCGATAAGCCGTATTCGCGCCCCGGCAGTGCGCTTCGCATTTCTCGTCGCGATACAGCGAAAGGAAGCGCGGCCATTGCCGCGGCGATCTTTGCGGCCAACAGCATGAGCACCAGCGAAGCCGCTCCGCCTCGTGTATCGCCTTTACATGCAGAGCCGAGCCGCGGATTGCGCGTGCACACCACTGTCAATGGCGAAGCAGTCGACGGCGACATTGACACGCGTACATCGCTGCTCGACTTGCTCAGAGAAAGGCTAGCGCTAACCGGGGCGAAGAAGGGCTGCGACCACGGCCAATGCGGTGCCTGCACTGTCCATGTCGACGGTAGGCGCGTTGCCTCCTGCCTCACCCTGGCAGCCAAAGTCGAAGGTCGAAAGATCCTCACGATCGAGGGCCTGTCCGGCGGCGAAGACCTGCATCCCATGCAACAGGCTTTCATTGACCACGACGCCTTGCAGTGCGGCTATTGCACGCCCGGCCAGATCATGGCGGCCGTAGCCTGCGTCGCCGAGGGGAACGCGACATCTCCGGACCGCATCAGGGAATACATGAGCGGGAACATTTGCCGGTGTGGTGCTTACGTCGGGATCGTCGCCGCAATCGAGGACGCCGCTTCCAAGATGAGGAGGGGCTGATGCAGTCGTTCGACTATGTCCGTCCGACCACCGCTCAGGAAGCGGTGAATGCCTTCGCCAGAGCAGCGGCTGGAGCGCGCTACATAGCCGGAGGCACCACGCTCTACGATCTCATGAAGCTCAATATCGAGCAGCCGCCATTTTTGATCGACGTCACTGCAATTGAGGGGCTGGACGTCATCGAGATTGGCAGTGAGCGACTGCGTTTCGGCGCGCTTGCTCCGATGAGCAAGGTCGCCGCCGAACCGACCATAGCTCGCGACTATCCGGTCCTAGCTGAATCCCTGTGGAAGGCGGCATCGCAGCAACTTCGCAACATGGCGACAGTCGGCGGGAACCTTCTTCAGCGCACCCGCTGCATGTATTTTCGCAACGGCGCCGGCGGCGTTTATCCTTGCAACAAACGCGAACCTGGCAGCGGCTGCGCAGCGGTTGGCGGCCTCGACCGTGGACAGGCAGTGCTCGGGGTCAGCCGGGCGTGCAACGCTGTCTCCCCCGGTGATTGGCCGGTCGCGCTCACAGCCATGGATGGCAGCATCGAGATCGTCGGCCCCGGGGGCGCGCGCCGGACACCCATCTCTGAGCTTTACCGGTTACCCGGAGAGACGCCGCACCTCGAGTTCGCTTTAGCGCCTGGCGAGCTGGTCACTGCGATCGAGGTTCCGCGGACGGCCGCAGGACGTGGCTCGACCTATCACAAAATTCGCGACCGCGAATCCTATGCCTTCGCACTCGCTTCGGCGGCCGTCGCGCTCGAGATGCGAGGCGACCGGGTCGTTCATGCCCGCATTGCGCTTGGAGGGGTCGCAACGCGCCCGTGGCGCGCGTCCGAAGCCGAGGAGACGCTCGTTGGCCAGCGCCTCACGTCTGAAACAGCCCTGCAGGCAGGGCGTGCGGCGTTCCGCTCCGCGGAGCCCGGCCGGCACAACGGCTTTAAGTTGGATCTCGGCGCACGGACTATCGCCGACGCCCTTTTGATCGCCGCAGAAAGGAGCCGTTCATGAGTGCCGCATCATTTCCCGACCGCGCCCGGGTGGACGCGCGCGACAAAGTGCGCGGCGCGACCCTCTTTCCCGGCGACGTTCCCGTCGCGAGGGTGCTCTATGCCATGACGGTGCCTTCGCGAATCGCCAAGGGCACGATGACCGCGCTCGACACCTCTGCGGCCATGCGCGTCCCCGCTGTCGTGCGCGTGCTAACTCCGGATGACTTTCCCCCGCCGCCACCCGTCGGCAAGCACGCGCTGCCCCCGCCGCCCACTCTTGAGTGGCAGATCGCCTATCGTGGCCAGCCGGTTGCGCTTGTCGTCGCCGAAACGCTCGAAGCGGCGATCGAGGGAGCCGAGGCGGTCCAGCCGACCTACGAATCGGAACCGTTCGCAGCGGTTTTGGACAGCGAGGGCAGCTCGCGCGACTCCGCCGAGGACGTGACGTTCGGTAACGCCGAAGAGGCGCTTCGCGGCGCTGCAGTAACCATCGACGCGAGCTATTCGTCACCCACACAGCACCACAATCCGATCGAGCTTCTTGCGACCACGGCTATCTGGGAAGACGGACGCCTGACGATCCACGAATGCACGCAGGACAGCGCGGGTACCAAAGGTATGGCGGCGCACGCACTATGGCTCGATCCGGCGGTCGTCGACGTCAAGAGCGCCTATATCGGCGGAGGGTTCGGACAGAAAGGCGGTATGGGCCAGCGTCAGACGGCACTGGTCGCCCGGGCGGCGATGCTGCTTGGCAGGCCCGTGAAGATCGTCACTCCACGCGGGCAGATATTCCATCTGGCCACCTATCGGCCGAACAGCCGCCATCGGGTTCGCCTGGGCGCAAGCGCCGACGGCAAAATGATTGCGGCGCTATATGACGCTGAGCAGGAGCAGTCGCGGAACGGCTACTTCCCGTCGGCCGACTATCACGAGGCGCCTAGCCGCCTTTACGGCATCGAGAACTATCGCGGGACCGCCGCTGACATAAGGCTCGATCGTCAGCCTCCGGGTTGGATGCGGGCGCCCCATCCCCAGGCTGCCTGCTTCGCTTTCGAGAGTGCGGTCGACGAACTTGCCTTCAAGCTCGGTCGCGATCCGGTCGCACTGCGGCTCGCCAATAATGGCGGTGTCGATCACAGCACCGGTCATCCCTATTCTTCACGCTTCCTCAACGAGTGCCTCGACGAAGGAGCGCGACGGTTCGGTTGGTCGCGGCGGACGCTGCAGCCGCGCTCGATGAGCGCTTCTGACGGCAGCCTTGTCGGCTGGGGGGTCGCCTGTGGCGCATACCCGTCCATGATGGCCGCGGCGGTTGCGACATTGCGCATCGGCGCGGACGGTCGAACCCGCTACACCGTCTCCGGCCACGAGATGGGCCAGGGCATCCGAACGGCGATTGCCACGGTGCTGCTCGAGGGATTGGACATCGATCCCGACAAGCTGGAAATAGTCATCGGGGACACCACCGCCGCTCCCCAACACATGACCGCCGGCTCATGGGGCACTGCTGGCGCCGTCCCGGCGACAGCCAAGGCAGTCGCGCGGATGCGCGAGGCGATTGCGGAACTTCTTGCCGGACGTCGGATCGCTGGAAATCTACACCGGCAACTTGCGACCGTGCGTCGCCCATTCCTGCGGATCCAGGTTTCCGAGGTCGCGCCAGGCCAGGGGCCCGAGGCGCTCCAGTCGCTGCGCCGGGGCGGCTTTGCTGTTGCCGGTCCCCAATATCCAACCTTTACCACGATGAGCTACATCGCCCATTTCGTCGAGGTCCGGATCGAGCCCACCACGCGCCGAATTCGCGTGCCGCGCGTTGTCAGCATCGCCGACTGCGGGCGTGTTATCAGCCCACGAACGGCGGCAAGCCAGGTGCGCGGCGGAGTGGTCTGGGCATTCAGCGCCGCGCTCCGCGAAGCCACAGAAATCGATCCACGTTACGGCGGCTATCTCAACAACGATCTCGCCGATTATGTCGTTGCGGTGAATGCAGACATTGGCGATATCGACGTTGGTTTCATCGACCAACCCGATCCCCTCGCCAATTCCATGGGGCTCAAGGGCCTTGGCGAGGTTGCAATGGTCGGGGCTTCACCCGCGATCGCCAACGCAATTTTTCACGCCACGGGCAGACGGCTGCGGGACATGCCTATCCGCATCGAACACCTGCTTTAGCGGTATCGCCTTGGCGCACGGCATCGCGAGGAGATGCTAGAAAACCGGATTCGAAACCTGGCGGACACCTGGAAGGCGATTGGTTATCTGGGATACACGCAACGCTCTGCTCTTCGTGGTTTCTGCAAGGCAGCAATTCGTAGTGCCCTCCCCTGCGTAGAGCGGGAGTCCGACGGCGACGACTTACATCAAGGAAATCTATTTTACGTTGACAAATAGTCTTTTCCGACGGATAGCTGAATGCGACGGTTGACGGCCGTGGGAGGTCGGGCGTCGATGCTTGCTGCCCGCAAGATTCGCAGCGAAGCGGTCCCAGAGCTGAGCCTCGATCGCCTGCTACAGGCAGACCCACCTACTCGATCGGGGCTGCCGTCTCGAGAACCATGGCTCGGGCCTCATCGGTTACGCTATCTCGCCGTTTGACGAGCACCGAAACTTAGCGAGTGTTGAGGTCGATAACTTGGGAGCTTTCCGAAATGGGACTGTCGACCAGGTCAGTGATCTCCGAGGTTGAATATGACGCGTATCAATGGCTTCATCGCACCAAGCCGCCGCGAGGGTGTTCTCGGGGTCCACTCCATGGACACCTTCAACATGATCGTGCCGGACCTGAAACGGGCCGAACAGTTCTACAGCGCATTCGGCTTGATCGTTCGTGATGAGGGGAACGCTCTTGGCCTCTACACTGAAGGCAACGATCATTGCTGGGTGAGTCTGGTAGAAGGGAAGAACAAAAAGTTCAACTTTCTTTCCTTCGGCGTCTTCGAAGACGACTTTGAGCCTTTTCGCCGCTACGTGGAAAAGCAAGGCGTCAAGCTGCTCGATCCACCCTCCGGTTTCGAGAATAACAGTTTCTGGTTTCGCGACCATGACAACAATCTCGTCGAGATCAAGGTCGCGGAAAAGACATCGCCGAATTCCAAGGCGCAGGTGTCAAACATCTCCGTGCCGGCAAATGTCCGTGGGGCGCCTTCGCGCTCCGCCGCCCGGATGGTTCATCCTCGACGACTTGCACACGTCCTGTTGTTCACGCGCGACGTCCATAAGGCAATCGCCTTCTACAGCACCGTGCTCGGACTGCGCCTCTCCGACCGTTCCGGAGACGGTATCGCTTTCATGCATGGGGTCCATGGAAGCGATCACCATATGATTGCGTTTGCCAAATCCAATGGGCCAGGCCTGCACCACTGTAGCTGGGATGTCGAATCGATTGATCAGATCGGCCTGGGTGCCAAGCAGATGTTGGACAAGGGTTACTCCAAAGGCTGGGGCCTTGGCCGTCACGTGCTTGGATCAAACTATTTCCATTACGTCCGCGACCCCTGGGGCAGTTACGCCGAATACTCAGCCGACATCGACTACATCTCCAGCGATCACGACTGGGCGGCCGACGACCATAACGCCGAGGATGCGCACTATGTCTGGGGTCCGACCGCACCAGACGACTTCATCGTAAACTACGAAGCGTCCGAGTAGCTTTTAACGTCCGCGTTGGAAACCTGAGGATTTGCCGGCGGAAATACCGTCCTATCGAAATGGTAGCAGCTGGAGGGTACATGCCCACACCGATTGATCGCCCCCCTGCCCTCGACGAGAACTTGCTAACGCCAGAGCAGGCACACGTCTATAAAGCCATCAAGGCTGGCCCGCGTGGCGTGGTGGAAGGACCGCTGCGGGTGTGGCTTCAGAGCCCTGAACTGGCCGACAAGGCACAAGAACTGGGTGCATTCTGCCGTTATGGCACCGTTCTGGGACCACGGCTGTCGGAGCTGGCGATCCTCCTCACTGGTGCCCATTGGAGAGCCGGCTTTGAATGGGTGATCCATGCGGCTATTGCTGAAAGGGCCGGGATTGATGCCGCTGTCATTGATGCGATAAGGCTGGGTAAGGAGCCCTCGTTCGGCGACGCGGCCGAAAGGGTGGTCTATCGATTCGCGACTGAGCTTCACCGCACCATGAATGTCAGCGACAACACCTATAGAGAGTCGCTCCGCCTATTGGGGACCCGAGGGACAGTCGAGCTTGTTGGGATTCTCGGCTACTATGGCTTCATCTCAATGACCATCAAGACATTCCACGTCCCACTGCCGGAAGGTGCCCCTGATCCGTTTGCCTAGGCCCGATCTTCGAGGCCAAAGGAGCCGGTCCCGAGCCGTGTGCAGTGAACAGCGCCGCCGCAAACACAGTTGCTGACCAACGCAGCTAGGTTTGAATACCCTTAGGGCCCACGCCCTAGTCGGGAAAATTCTTGTCCGGCGAGTAAGGCGGTTCAATTACCCGAACGCGAATTGCGGCCTGCATGTGAGGCTCCACATGCGGCTTTCGCGAACCCCCATTCGGTTCACCCCAAATCAGTACGAGTTCGGTTCCTGGCTTGGCATATTCCCCGTCAACAGAGCCCAGAGAAATCACGTCGGGACCGAAAGTGAAGTATCCGACATGTTGTGAAATGCCGATGAGGTCGCCGTCCTTGGACCGCAGCTCGTCGGCCTGGGGCCAGCCGTAGGCGGGAATGGGCAACTCCATCGCCTTGTATCTGTCGCCGCTGCAGAACTGCGAACCCACTACTTTTTGAACATCCTCGCGGTTCCACACGAAAATGCGTTTGACTCGACGCGGCTCGATCATGCCTTTCTCGAGCGCCTCTCTACCGACGAAATCATGATCGAACTTGACGAGACGATCATAGCCGAGGGCTGAAGGCGTCCAGTAGTAGTCCTCAATATTTTCGCTGTAGAGGCTGCCGCCGATCTGAGCGTTTGCCTCCCAGCTGTCAGCCGACAGCCATTCGCGGTACGGGCGCAAGTCGTCGCCAGTATATATCGCGGGCAGCGGGTAAGCGATCCAGCCGCCTATCAGACCGTGACTGAAGTACAGCAACAGACCGCCAAGCCGGATCCCATGCTTTTCGCCGGCTTTAATGATCGCTTCGCGAACCGTATCCAGGTGCTGGTAGTCGCCCGAAAGTTCCGCGCCCGCCCTTCCACCGGCGCCCATCGAATGGCTGAGAGCAAGGACTTCAACCCCTGCAATCTTGACGGGCTTGATGTGGAAGAATTTCAACTCGGGCCAACCACCCTCTACGACGTCGTTTAGAACGTCGAATGCTGTTGGTCCCTCGATCTGAAAGCGAAACTTGCTGCGTTTGCCTGTAGGATTGAAGGGCGTCGTAGGCTCGAACTCGACCTCGACATCATACTCGCCATTTTCGCCATGATAGCGGACCCAATTGAGCACTGGCATCCCGCTGATGAGTTCATAGCCTTGCTCTTCGCCATGATAATACATCAGGCAGTCACCGATGTGATATCCTCGAGGCGTGACCGAGAAATATTGCTTGGCACGATCTTGTGTAATATTCGCCAGACTGATCGGAGTAAGGTATTGCAGCATCTTGCGCGCATCCGACCCTCTTACGATCAACACAGGCATGTGGTGGGACTGATTGGTAAGAATGCAGGTCTCGTGCGCTGCGCGCTGCTCGTCGCGCCAGTTCGTGTACTCCTGCTCGATCAAATTGAGCCGTGAAAAGAGCTCGGTCCGCGATTTATAAAACGGCGATATGGTGTCGTTGTAGAAATAATCCACCAGCTTTGGCTTCGACTCAACGAGGTCCTGCAAGCTCTTCATTCATAGCTCCCATGAGTTTTTCGTAAGCGTGCGCCAACAAATCGCGACCCCTTCCAGGGCAAAAAAGAGCCTTCGGGGACTTAGCAAGCGCCCCCTCTGATCATTCCTCGGCCGCCTCAAATATATTATGAAATAAATAATGCATTTGTGAGGCTGTCAAGCGAGAGCCTATCCGGGTGCTCCCCTCGATGGGCTACGGGATGTGCATGCTCTGCGCTTCAGAACGGGCAAAACTGTCAGCTCAACTGAACACGACCGTTTTCGTGCCGTTAAGCAGCACGCGATCCTCCAGATGATAACTGACAGCGCGGGCCAGAACGCGTCGCTCGATATCCCTACCTTTGCGCACCAGGTCATCGGGCGAGTCAGCATGCGAAACCACTTCCACATCCTGGGCGATAATCGGCCCCTCATCGAGATCAGAGGTTACGTAGTGCGCGGTCGCACCGATAATCTTCACGCCTCGCTCGTGGGCCTGGTGATATGGCTTGGCACCCTTGAAGCCTGGAAGGAAGGAGTGATGGATGTTGATGCAGCGGTTCTTCAAATAACGAGAGAGATCGTCGGACAGGACCTGCATATAACGCGCGAGAACTATCAGCTCCGCTCCTGTCTGTTCGATGATCGTCTTGATCTGCGCCTCCTGCTGCGGCTTGGTGTCCTTGGTCACTGGGAGGTGGTGAAACGGCAAACCGTGGTGGCCAACGAGATCGAGGGTCTCGGCGGAGTGGTTTGAGACAATTCCAACACAATCCATGGCCAATTCGCCGATCCGCATGCGGTACAACAAATCGCCTAGGCAGTGATCGAACTTGGAGACCAGGATCAGCACCTTGCGCTTCTGCCCAGTCGGCCGGATTGTGAGTTCCATGGCGAACTGGTCGGTGGCGTCCTTGAGCGCGCTCCGGACCTCTTGAATCTGGCCAGCAAACTCAAACTGAACGCGCATGAAAAAATTGCCTGTGGAGGAATCGTCGAACTGGTGCGCCTCGACAATGTTGCCTCCAAGCCTAGCCAATGCCGTTGTAACGGCTGCTACGATGCCTGGCTCGTTCTTGCATGTCAGGTTCAAAAGGAAGGTCGGGAGTTTTGACGCAGCCTGGGCGACTGAAGATGAACGTTCCGACTGCTGAGTCATTCTGATTTCCTGGTCTTGATTGTTGTGGACGGGCGGGGCGCCCGATTTCAGAAGGCGACGCTATCGCCGCCTTTCAGCCCGAGCATTTCGCGAGCCTCGTCTGGAGTGGCGATCTGATGCCCGAGATCTTCCAAAAGGCGACGGATCTTGTTGACCTGTTCGGCGTTGGAGGAGGCAAGACGGCCGCGCGAAATGTAAAGGGAATCCTCCAGGCCGACGCGGACATTGCCACCGAGCTGAGCGGCCGTCACTGCCAGCGGCAACTGGGCCGCACCCGCACCGAGCACCGACCAGTGATATTGATCACCGAACAGGCGATCCGCAGTCCTCTTCATAAACACGAGGTTATCTACTTCGGGACCGATGCCGCCGAGAATGCCCATCACGAACTGGATGAAAATCGGCGCCTTGAACCAGCCCTGATCCAACCCGAATTTCAAGTTGTAGAGATGTCCTATGTCGTAGCATTCATGCTCGAAGCGGACCCTATGCGGCCGCAGCGCATCCGCGGCTTCCCGAAGGTCTTTAAAAGTGTTGCGAAAGATTGCGCCCTCCGACCGCTCGACATAGGCCTTTTCCCAGTCGAACTTCCATTTGTCGTAGCGGCTAGCCATTCTGTGAAAGGCGAAATTGACGGAACCCATGTTGAGGGAACACATCTCAGGCGAGAAGGCGAGCGCGGGACCAAGGCGTTCGGCAACCGTCTTCGAAATATCCCCGCCGGTTGAGATATTCACGACCGCATCGGTCGACTGCTTTATTCGCGGCAGGAAGGCGTTGAAGTCACCGAGCTCAATCGACACACTGCCGTCTTCCGGATTGCGCGCGTGGAGGTGCAGGATCGCGGCGCCGGCCTCCGCAGCCTCGATGGCCTGTCTGGCGATGTCGTCAGCCGTATAGGGCAAGGCGTCTGACATGGTGGGCGTGTGGATCGCGCCGGTCACGGCACATGTGATGATGGTCTTTCTGTTCCTGCTGGAAGCCATTTGCCTATCCCAGATCCAAGTGTCGGGTGAGCGGAAGGCTCCGAAGCAAACGAATGCTTCGGCCCTAACCGGGTTCCGCCAGACTCTTATGTGTTCGATTTCTATGCCGCCGACCGGCTGGCGTGGCTTAACATCTCACCGCCATGGCATGGCCGCCGCTGCGAACCGGCTCGTCAGACAGCCGGATATTGCCTCTCCATCCGCCAAATCCGCGCCCTAATCGGGCGCCGTTTCACCGCCGATCGGCGATAACCGCCTCCAGCGATGATATGCACCGGCGCGCCCATTGCGTATAATAACCCTCAGGTGTATTCTTAGCCCCTCGGAATGCACATTGCAAACGAAAATACATTTCTAACGCGCGGCTGGGATAATGCCTCTGAAGCCATCGTCGACAAGCAGGACAGCTGAAACGTACAGGAACTTGCGCGACGCAATCGTGCAAGCGAGGTTGCTGCCAGGGGAACGTCTGAAGATCGATGACCTCAGCGCCGCTTTTGAAGCCAGTTCGGGGGCCGTACGGGAAGCGCTTTCCAGGCTAACAGCCGAGGGGCTGGTGAAAGCGGAGCCGCAAAAAGGATTTGAGGTCGCCCCAATCTCCAGAAAAGATCTCATCCAGCTGACCGAAGTTCGAATCACGGTCGAAGGTCTTTGCCTCCAAGAAGCGATCCGCTACGGCACGGTGGAGTGGGAGGCGCGCGTTCTTTCCACGCGGCACCAGCTCAATGCGCTCGCCAAGGCGCGGCTCCACCCCGAGACGGATCAGGGCAAGAAATGGCCCGTGCTCCATATGGAGTTTCACGATGCCCTGGTGTCGGCGTGCCGGAACGAGGTTTGGCTGGAGATAAGGCAGGCGCTCTATATACGCTCAGAGCGCTACCGCCGCATGTCAGGCCCAGTCGAGGGAAGCGGACGCTCGGTCGAGCAAGAGCATAATGCGATCGCCGACGCAGCGCTTGCACGTGACGCAAAAGCGGCCAAGGCCGCCATGAAGCGGCACCTGGAGATTACCACCGAAGTCCTATTGAATTCGTCGATTCCGTTCCAAGAAGCGGAGTCCGATGAGGCCGATCTGCGGCGGGCCGAACTCGCCCTAGTCAGGCCTTGACCAGATCGAATGTGAACCCGGTTTCCCAATTCGCCATCTTGTCGATGCCCCAACTCATCGGAACTTGCGGGTTCTGCTCGTGCCAGGGCCGAGGCTCGAAGGATCCGAGTGCTGGAACATAGACGTCCATCTGGGTGTACAGCTCAATCATCACCTTGTCGGGATCAAAGTGATATGCGGCAAGGTTGTGCCCGGCACAATGCCGCGATGGCCCCCAGAGCGTCGGTATGCCGGCCGAAGCCAGGATGTCGGACGCCTTGACGTGGTCCGCGTTGTCCGACAGCTCGAAGGCGACATGGTGTAGCCGCGACTCTGGCGCGTTCGTCAAATTGACCACGTGGTGATCGCGGTTGCATGTCATGAAGGTTGCCACCCCACCGATGTCGTCGGTGTAGTGGAAACCGAGAAAATCTTCATAGAAGGATCGAAGCTTCTTCGTCTCAGGCGAAATGACGGCAACATGCCCCAACCGTAGGGGACGAATTCCGGTCAGCCCGAATCCGGGGCCGCCGTTGAGGGCGGTATCGAAAAACTCGAAGACATGGCCGCCAGGGCCCACCACCTCTACCAGCTGGGGAATCTCCGGCTGGCTATCGGACTTGATTTGAGCAGTCAAACCGAAGTGCCGGGCTGCATTCGCAAAGCTCTCAAGATCCGTTCCTGGCTGAAGTTGATATCCGAGACCCAAGAACGACTTCTCGCTCGCCCTGCGCAGGATGATGTTGTGGTGCTCCGCGCCCACGGAGAGAAACGCGCTGTCGCTTTCCCTGTCCGCCTCAACCAAGCCGAGGGTCTTGCCATAATAGTCGAATGACCGTGCGATATCCGTGACGCCCATCGAGACATATCCGAGATGGCACACTTTCGGATCGAATTTTTTCATGGGTTCTCCCTGTCGGATAAGGCTGAACGGCCGTTGAGTCACATTAGCAAAATTCTTTTCATGATGTAAAATGTTTTTTCCTTTGCTCTCGCGGAAGACGCTGATACACTCGCTTGCAGCTGGTTCAATCGCTGCTGCGAGGCTTCTCGTCCGCTAACCGGAGCTTTGTTTGTGTCTGCCGGCGCCCCCCACGCGATCTCAGGTAGCTGCCTCTGGGATCGTTCCACAAATGGTCGGCAGCTCTAGACAAATCCGGGTTTGAATCATGCTCAAAGACGTCTTGGCGCGGTGGCTCCGGCCCCGCGCGATCGGTACAACTGCCTCACTAGCCAATCTGCTTTACAACTTTTCGCTTGAGGTCATGCCAAAGACCCTGGCCCGCGTGGACGACATTGAAGGATTTCTGCCGAAAGGCACCCGCGTCTACATCGCCTGCGTTGCAGGCACGGACATAGCCGACATGGTCGCCGCGGCGCGCCGGCTAAACGACTCGGGTTATACCGCGATGCCGCATATTCCAGCTCGGATGATCCGCGACAGGTCCGAGTTCCGGAGCTGGCTTACGCGCTACCGGGATGAGGCCGGCGTAACCGAAGCGCTCGTGCTCGCGGGCGGGACAAAGTCGCATGGAGGTTACACCTCATCCATCGAGTTGCTCGAGACGGGGCTCTTCGACCAATTCGGCTTCCGCCGCTTGCATGTCGCGGGCCATCCGGAACGCAATGGGGACATAGACCCTGACGGGGGCGACCGGAATGTCTTCGCCGCTCTTCAGTGGAAGCGGGATTTTGCCGAGCGCACCGACGCGAAGATGGGCATCGTCACCCAATTCGTCTTCGACGCAAGGCCGGTTGAGAGCTGGATCGAGCGACTGGGACGGGAGCATATCGATCTGCCCATCCACGTTGGAATTGCAGGACCCGCCAGGCTGCAGACCCTGATCAAATACGCGATCGCCTGCGGAATAGGGCCGTCCATGAAGATCCTACAGAGACGCGCTCTGGACGTCACAAAACTTGCCCTGCCGTACGAGCCGACCGATGTATTGACCGATTTTGCCCGCATGACGGGAGAGGTTGCAAGCGCAATCGAATGCATGCACTTCTTCCCGTTAGGAGGCATCGGTCCATGCGTCGAATGGATTCGCCGGTTTCATAATGCGGGGCATGCCGGGACCTGGAGAGAGCGACCGCGACTTCTGAACGATGATACAGTGCCGCATAGACCCGAGCTGGAGCTGCGCAGGGTCAGGGATCAAGCTTGAGGAACTTGCGTGCCGTTCGCTGGCGCCATGTCGAGCGAGGATAGGTCGAGTTCGCACTCCCCAGACACTACGGCTACGGGGATCCGCATCGCCGCATGTCGCAGTCTCGTGGCGCCCCAACACCCAAGGAGTGCCGACGAGAACTCGGAGCTCGCTGAAGCCTCGCGCTCATCAACCTAATCTCAGGCAGGTGTCTGGGCGAGGTAAAGGCAGCAGAGGACTTGCAGCATGAGACCATCAAGGGGGCGACGTCGGTGTCGCCGCCGAGTGCGCTGCTGCAGCGCCGGGTCCACTTCGCGGTAAGACCGACGAAGTGCCGCCCAGGCAGCGGCTTCACTCCTTGGTGCTCGGTTTCCTCAGGCGGCTCAGCCGCGCCATTCGCCGACTTTCCAATGACGGCGACCAGGCTCCCGGTGCCCTCATGCGAGGAGACATTGGAATCGCCGCCCAGCGCCCCCTCTTCGCCGGCAACGTTGATCTCAACACGGGCTCTTGCGGGGCGGATGAGGTCTTCCGCCTCGCGCTGAGGAAGGTCAACGGGCAATTCGCACCCGGCGGCATGCCTGTGCCAAGGAGGCGCCGACACTACCGGTGTTAGGAGGCACCCCCGACAGGCAATGTTTGTTTCGTCACTCGCGCACCCCAACCGGCCCGGCGAGGCTTGGTGCCCGCTAGCGTACGCTGCGGGCACCAAGCTCTCTGCCCCGGCTAGAACGAGCGCTGGAAGCGAAGGACGCCGCCGATGCTGCTCTTCTTGTCGGCACCGGTCCAATTGCTGAAGTCCGCATCGCCGAACTTCCCTGCGTTCAGGTAGTCGAGTTCTGCCGTGATCGTGAAGCCGGGCACAATGGTGTACGCAACGTTCGCTGCGATGCCGAGATTCTTGCCCTGGTCATAGGAGATCTGCGTGTTCAACGACGTCTTGTCGTTGAACTTGTAGGTGCCGCCACCCCAGATCGCCCAATGGCCAGCCCACGGCTTGTAGAAGCCTCGCCCGCCATTTCCGAGGAAGTCCGACAGGTTGTTGTCGGTGCCATAGCCGCCCATAATCCAGAGCGAGAGTTGGCTGGTGGCGACCACGTCCAGGCGAACCTTGCCGGCAAACTCTTCGTAGTTGCTGTCATAGGAAGCAACGCCAGTGATCGCACCCCAGTCCTGTTTGTACTTCACGCCGCCGACGACATGGGGGACATAACTGTCGATCGTGAATGCCGCGGAGCCCTCCTCGAGGGATACCACGCCGGAAAAGCCGTTTCCGGCATCGAAATAGTACTGGATGACGTTGGTATCGAACGAGCCGTACGGGACGAGAGTGTCATTGATGACATTGCCGGCGTAGCCGATGAAGGTATCAAAGGCCGATTCATCTTTACCGACCCGCAATCCGCCGAGTTGGATCCACGCGAACTTCAGTGACAAGGGCTTGTTGAAGGCACCGACACCATTGGGATCGAGGCCGAGGCCGCTCTTGGCGGTGTTGCCGAAGTTGAAACGGGTCTCGGTGTAGGTCTTCAGCGTGCCGAGCTCGGTTTCCTGGCCGGTCCAGGTCTTCAGCGTGAAGCGTGCGTTCTTGGCCCAGGTATCGTTGATGCTGCCGTCCTGGACGTCGATGGCCTGGGCACCGTCGAAACTGCCGAGATCGCCTCCCTTGATGTCATAGCGGATATAGCCGCCGACGCGAAGGCAGGTCTCGGTGCCCGGGATGTAGAAGTACCCGGCACCGTAGACGTCACATACCTTGACGTACTCGGCTGGCTCGGGCTCTGCAGTAACGACCGCGTCAGCTGCGCGGGCTCCGCCGACAGCGGCCAGAGCCGCCGCGGAGCCGAGAAGAAGGCTCTTGATATTCATTTTGATCTCCACTCAAAAGATTAAAAAAGGGCCAGGCTGTCGTTCTTGACCGACTACGTCCCCTCCCATTCCCCGGAAGCGCGCAACCAGCATCACGCCGCTTACTCGCGCCCTGAGTGCTATCGATCACGCTCAATAATTCAAGCTATAAAGCTTATTAGAAAACCATGATTTATTGTATAGTTGCGATTATGTCACAAAGACGTAAGTATAACTTGCACTAATAGTACAAACAACGCAATTGGAACAATCTGTACAATCTGGATAAATTGGCAAAATCGGCTGAGCGAAGGGGGGAGAAGGGCATCGACCAGCTGAGGTTATGTGAGGTCGCTCTACGTTGAATGCGCAACCTGGACCCCAGGCGTCGCCTGCCCCGGTCGTCCGAATGCTCTCTTGGCGAGCGCAGTTACGGCAACGTGCCGTTCCCGCGACGATGTCCCCGTGGCTGAATCCGCATGGCCTCGCAGCGAATGGCTGTCTCCAGCGGAGGATCAAGCGATGGGGAAAACCCTACGTGTGCGTTGACGGGCAGAGTTGCTCCTTTGGCTCCGCAATCGACGCTCTCAATGTGCAGCCTCGCTTGCCATCCACGCTATGGGGCTGCACGCAAAGGGTTACCTCTGTTCGGCAACACTGGTCCAACGGGTACGCCGGTTCATTTCGGCAAGTTGTTCGGCCTCAATCATCTGGCCAGTGCAACCTTACCTCGAGCCATGATTTCGCGCGGCCGAGATGACCTCCTCGGCCAAATCCTGCCTGAGCATTTCAATGGGCACCCGGCCATCCAGGAGAGGGCACGGGCGTGTCAGCCAGAGCCATGCAAGCCGGGGATTGGCGATCGAGGCGAGCACCTGCCGTATCCCGGGTGCCGGCCTGCAATCCACGAACTGAGCCAGGGGAAACACATGCTTGCGCGCACCCCTGCGCAGCGCGACCACGTCGTTGTGACGTTGCCACCAGTGCAGCGTGGACCGCGGTATACCATATTGATCCTCCAGGTATGTCGGCCCGGCGACTTGCCCGGCCCACTCCTGGATGCGCAGGAAGTCGCCCTTGCCGTCCTCCGCCCTTGCAGCTGGGTTGCCTGCTGTTGCCTCGACCAACGCTGCTGGCAGCGCCTCCTCGCCGACGTCGGCATCGAGGCGCCGGGCCGCCTCGGCCGCGAGCCTGTCGACGAAGCCCGAGGCTAGGGCTACCAAGTCGTCCTGGATCGCCTGCCGGCTCGCCGGCGATTGCTCCCTGTCGGGAGCGATCCTGCAATCCGCCACGCAGGGCGGGCAGCGACCGTGCTCCTCCATGACCTCGCCGAAGCGGACCAGGACGCGCTGGACTTCCTTCGCCACAAGGCTTGAGAGCTCGTACTGCCGGGATTGCGTTACTGTGTCAGGTGATTTGGTCATTCCGTGGCTCCCCCTCCGGAAAAACGTCTAGGCCGCTCAAACCTCGCTCATCAAAACATCGCTTCTTCGCAGGTCGGGCGATGGGTGGATCGCCTCCTGGCTGGTTTGTAGACATTGCACATGCTTGGCTCCTTGAGGGCTTCGGGACCGCTGAGCGGCCGAATTCAAAATCCGCTCAGCCGAATATGCTATGCTCCACCAGTTCCGCACGTGTCCCGTTCGCATCGATCTGGCGAGAGGAACCGCAGGATGGCGATGCCGAGCACGACCTGCGGCGAAATCGGCCGCGGCATTAGTGAGCCCAACCGAAGGTCACGGCCGACGAACCTCCGCCAGGCAAAGTCGGCTTCAGCCTCGTAAACCAGCCTCCATGTCTCATTCGGATTTCCCAGGCTCAGATTGGGAGCGACGTTCTCCCCGCATTATCTCAATTAGACGTCGGCTTTCAGGGATCGCGTTTCCTCGCCATGCGACGTGTTGGTCTGGCCTCACCAGCACCAACGGCGCTTCAAAGTGGCGGTCGATCAAAGCTTCGTCCAACCGCAGCACCTTGAGCGGAATCCCTGTTGCTTCCACGTCTTCCACCAAGGCGGAGACGTCGCGTTGCCCTTCGCCCACGATCAAGGTGAAGCCGATGCCGAAAAGATCGTAGATCGAAATCGTCTCGTCGATCCAGAAATGCGGCGCCAAGTGACCAGGCGTAGCGTCCGGTACATAACGACTTACCTCGAGGGGCGGACCTTCCCGATCCGGCGGCGCGATCGCCGGCGAGTTAGTATAGCGGTAGCCGAGGACAAGTCCGAGCGAATGGAATTCGGGCGTTTTCAGCTTTCTTATTTCCGCCGCTGCCGCAGTCCTGGCGGCATCCGCCTCCGGGCCGGTTTCGCCAAGGATCGGATCGGCGAAGTTCTCCGATAGCGCTCCGACATTGCGCGTCGCGCTGTCGATAACGGCCTTGTGGACCTGCGCGCGCTCGACTGCGTAGCTGTCGAGGAGGCCCTCGCCCGCCCATCCGCCAAGCGCGGCAGCCAGCTTCCACGCCAGATCGACGGCATCGCCGATCCCGAGGTTCATCCCGTGACCTCCAAAGGGCGAATGCAGGTGACAGGCGTCGCCGGCGAGAAATGCGCGGCCTTTCCGGTAGCCATCCGCCAGGAGGCTGTGAACTACCCAATTATCGCGGGCCAGCACTTCAATCTCCACCTCGCATCCGATCGCGCGACGGGCGACATTCAGGATGTCTTCGGTCGGCACCTCCGCTTGAGCGACGCGCGAGAAATACCAAACGTCACCCTGATCGAGTGGTCCGATGATACTCGCGGCGTCGGGTCGCACGATAAAGTGGAAAAGCCCCCTCGGCAGGCCGTTGCGCTCGATCAGACCGGGGATGCGAAGGATCAAGGTCGCAAAGGTGGTCAGATTGCTCTTGCCCCGCATCTCGATCCCGAGGAGCCTGCGGACGGAGCTCCTCCCGCCATCGGCTCCGATGATGTAAGGCGCCCGCAGTTCCCGCTCGGCTCCGTCGCGTCCTCGGACGCGCGCGACGACGCCCTCGGACTCCTCGGCAAAGGATACGAGCTCCCATCCAAACATCACCGTCGCGAGGGGCTCCGATGCGACCTTTTCGGCAAGGATGCCTTCGATCACATATTGGGGGATGAACTCGGCATGTTCGGGAAATTCATCGCGGCGCTGCGGACTCGCGCAAAACGAATCGTCGAAGCTGACGATCGGATTGGCGAAAAGTGTATGCTGGAAGAGGACGCGGCGCGGAAAACCCTGCGGCAAGGGCGAGCGACGGCGTACCTCCGGTACAAGACCCCAGCGCCGCATATGCGCCATTGTGCGCACATTGGTGGTCTTCGCGCGCGGCTGTACTCCGGTCCGTTCGTTCCGCTCCACAACGCATACACGCTTTCCGCGCATCGTCAGTTCGGTGGCGAGGGCGAGGCCGGTCGGGCCACCGCCTATGATCAATACATCCGCGTCGCGATTGTCCATTAGCCAGCGTCCTCGGATCAGGCTTCCGCGACCACGGGATTAGAGAGGGTCCCGATGTTCTCAATCTCTACCTCACAGACGTCTCCTGGCTTCATGAATATCTTCGGATCTCGTGCATTGCCGACGCCGGACGGTGTGCCGCTGACAATCAGATCGCCCGGGTTGAGGGTCATGCCAACGCTCAGCTTGGCGACCAGCTCGGCAATCGGGAAGATCAGATCAGCGGTGCTCGCATCCTGCAGCACCTCTCCGTTGAGCCGCGTCTGGATGCGCAGCCCGCTTGCACCGGCGGGCAATTCGTCCGCAGTGACGAATTCAGGCCCAATGGAGCCGGTAGAATCGAAATTCTTGCCAATGGTCCATTGGTTCGTCTGCAGCTGGAAATCGCGAATGGAGCCGTCGTTGAAGACCGTGTAACCGGCAACATGCTCGAGGGCGCGTTCGACTGGGATCGCGCGCCCAGCCTTGCCAATGACAGCGACGAGTTCTCCTTCATAGTCGAACAACGACGAGACCTTCGGTCGAACGAGGCTCGCCCCATGAGGGACGAGATTTTCGTTGAACCGGACAAACACCGTCGGGAAGGACGGTACTTCCATTCGACTCTCGGAAACGTGGTCGGCATAGTTCAGCCCCACGCACAGCACCTTGCCGGCATGACGGAATGGCAGGTCGGAGGCGACGCGCGCCATGTCGATGAGATCTCCCTTCGAGAGGGCCAGGAAGGCATCCTCATAGCTGCCCTCCCTGACAATCTGATCGAGGCTGCCTGGCCAAGCCAACGCACCTTCATTTAAGCCGCGCCAACCGTCTTCGGTCCTGACGGCCAGACCGAGCTTCCCATCGAGCGAATAGCTCCTAAAACGCATCGTCCTCTCCAGCTTTCAATCGGATACTTTTGAGCCACTCTATGTCGTAAAAAACTTGATTATGCAACATAAAATGTATATTCGATATCCGAATAGTTTCTTGCACGGGACCCGCGATGAGCACTGTGGCCAGCTACAAGAGCCAGACTGCGCGCACATTCGACCTGCTGAAAGCAGCGATCGTCGAGGCGAAGTATGCCCCGGGTGACAAGCTCAAAATCGACCAGTTGAGTGAGGCATTCGACTCAAGTTCGGGAGCCGTGCGCGAGGCGTTGTCGGGCCTGACCGCGGAAGGGCTCGTCGTGGCGCAGCCCCAGAAAGGTTTCGTGGTCGCGCCGATCTCGCGACGCGACCTCGAGGACCTGACCCAAGTGCGTGTGCAGATCGAATGCAGATGCTTGGCCGATACGATTGCGGCTGCAGGGATAGAATGGGAAGGCAGGATCCTCTCGCTGCAGCACCAGCTTCGTGCTTTGGAACACACGGCTCGTGTTCCCGGTTCCCGGGAAGGTCAGCAATGGCATCAGCTCCATTTTGCTTTCCATTCCGAACTAACGTCGCTTTGCCCCAACACCTGGTGGCAAAAGCTGCGCCAACAATTATTCATCCAGTCCGAGCGCTATCGCCGTCTCTCCGGCCCGCTCGACGAGGAAGGTCGTGACGTCTCAGCAGAGCACGAAGCGATCGCCAAGGCAGCGATCATCCGCGATACTGAGGCTGCCGTTCGTCACATGGCTGCACACCTGCGCCGAACGACCGACATCCTTCTGAAGTCGCGAATCCCATTCTCTGAGGACTGATGCGCGCTGCGTAGGTATAGCCGATTTTCGGCCAACGCTCAGCCGCAAAATGGCCGACCGTCAAAGGCACGTGGCCTTACCGCTCGAAGGGAGTTGAACGTCCCACGCCCTTGGCCCCTGTGACGGCCGCTCATGGGAGCACGCCCTAGCTCGGCTGGAGATTTCACATGCCCGGGCGGCGCAAAACGGGTGGTCTCAGAACTCGGCCGAGGAAGCGAGGATATGGCGGGGCGGGTTGCGCTCTGATGGCCCGCCCCCAATCGAGCAAAACCCGCCCCCGGCAAACAAACCGGAACGGTCTTGCCGTTCCCGCCGGTTGCCGAATTGATATCGACTACAGCCTGAGCAGCGCCTTGATGTTGCCACCCAGTATCTTCTCCCGGTCCCCTGCTTCGAGGTCAACCGTGTCGAGAGCCGCGTAGGTGGGCAGGATTGGGCCAAACGGCATATCGGTCGCGAAGAGAACGTGCTCCGCGCCGAAAAACTTCAGGCCCGAAGGGAGCCCCGCCGTGCCGCCGAAGAGAGCGGTATCGGCATAGAACATGCGAAAATAGTCCAGGTGGGGTCTCTTCAGTGAGCGCAGAACGCCGCTGTAGTCCTCGTCAGCAGTCCGGCTGCCGAGGAATTCCATGCCAGGCCCGACCCTTCCGTCGAAAAACGGGATCATCCCACCCAAATGATGGGTAATGATCCTCAGATTCGGATAACGGTCGAGGACGCCGGCATAGACCAGCCGAGACATCGCCACTGATGTTTCGTAAGGCCAGCCGAAACACCACCACATCTCATAGCGGGATTTCGCTTCGGACTTGTAGTCGGTCATTGCGGCCGTGCGCGCCGGATGGAGCCAGATAGGCAGGTCAAGCTCGGCCATGGTCGCGAAGATCGGCTCGAACTCCGGCAGATCAAGTGGCCGACCGACGATGTTCGTGTAGATCTGCACTCCGCGCGCGCCGAGTTCGGTGACGGCGCGCCGTATCTCCGAAACGGCGCTGTCCACGTCGAGAAGCGACACCGTGGCTACGAAGGCGGGGAAACGGTCCGGGTGGAGGCGCACCAGTTCCGCCATCTCGTCATTGCATATGCGTGCCAGCTCGGTGGCATTCTCCCGAGTGGCGATCTCTTCCAGCACGGGATGCGGGGAAGCGATCACCTGGCTGTAGCCATCGATGACGTCCATCTCTCGGAAGCGGGCATCGAGGTTTGTCAGCGAGCGCACCCCCCTCAACCGTGCAGCGCTATTGCCGAGCCCAGTCGAACGGGAGATCAGCGCGTTGAGGTATTTTTCTGGGAAAATATGGGTGTAGGCGTCCAGTGGCATCGTTGCATCTCTTTGGCAGGTCGGTCGGACTGGCTACGCATGGGTGCGCCAGTTCAGATCGGTATCGGATAAGAGCGGTGAACCGGAAGCCAGTGGCTGCGGCTTAGCCGCTGGCTTCCTACAATCATTGACTGCTACTGAAGTCTTGCGGCCGCTTCGTTGACGATGGTCGGATCGAAATGCTGCATGGCGTCGAAATCCGCCTTCACAACCCCAAGTCCGCGAACCACGTCGACGTTCTTCTGGAGAAGCGCCGGATCCAAGGCAAGGTTGTGCGGGCGGCAAAAGTCCTTGCCAGGCTTGAAGACATAGGCGTCGATCGCGGACGTCGGCAGCTTGGTGGCCTCCGAGAATATCTTAAGTGCCTCCTGGCGGTTGGCCGGATCGGTATACCAGCGGTTGACGCGAAGAAAGTCTTCCATGAAGTCGACGACAGCGGCGCGATTCTTATCAAGGAAGCTCTGACTCACCACCCAGAATGACAGTGCGACTGGCCCGCCAAAGGCATCGCGGGTCGTGAAGAGCGTATCGGAGTTTTCTTGCAGTTCCGGATCCGCCGAGGTGACCGACGTCGAGGCGATGAGGTCAGCCTTGCCATCCTTGAGCAGGGCCTTCATCGTGGGGAAGGGACTCTCGATGAGCGTGTAGTCGCGGTTTTCCTCCAGGCCGTGTTTCTTCAGCATGGCCAGCTGCGACAGATGCACCCCACTTCCACGGCCGATGGTGGCAACTACCTTGCCCTTCAGGTCTTCAACGGTCTTGATTCCTGAGCCCTTGCGAACCCTGAACTCAGCGGAGAAACAACCCTCACCACCATCCAAGCTCTCGAGCGAGAATGCCTTCAGATCTGTCAGGCCGGCATTCTGCACAGCAAGCGGCAGACTAACGTAATTCAGCGTGCCGATGTCGAGCTCCCCCGCCTGCAATGCGGTGATGGTGGGCGAGGAGCCGGCAACATAAACCGGCTCCACGACATAGCTCTTCCCTGCATGGAGGAGTATGTCCGACTTCTTCATCATGAGGGATATCAGGTTTGAGGGGGCCGAAACCCAGCTCACCCTGAGCTTGACCGGCTCGGCAATCGCGCCAGCCGTAAATAGGCCAATCATAGCCAGCGCCGCCATGACGGCGACGACTGGCTGACTTGTCCTGTGGAAATATTTCCTCACCTTCTCCTCCTTTGTGACGCGCTGAAAGCGCCTTCTACGCGGCGGGCCCTATGGACCGTCGGATTATGCATTTTTAATTGTGAAATGTATTACACGCAAGCAAATCTTTCATCCTTATTGCGAGCGACGCCGTGGCTTCGAATCGGGTGAAAGCCGCCTGGCTCAGAAGGCAGACGGTGAAGGTCCGCAATGCGGAGGCATGGATTCGGATTGCCTCTCGCTAACCCTCCAGCCTGTGAAATTCCTTGACGGTGTTACGCATGACCATGCCGATATAGGCTTCCGCCTCGCGCCCGGAAATGTGACCGTCGGCCATCATACCGCTCAACGCCAAACCGAGCGCCTGCCGGCCGGTGCGGTCCATCATCCAAGCCTTCTCCTCCCAGCCATGCAACGGATTGGCCCTTACGGGAACGCCCGACAACATTCCAAAGGCCACATCCGAATATGCGTCGGTGCCGTACATCAGCTTCTCTGGGAACCACTCCAGCGCCTGCCTGATCTGGTTCGAGAGGGAGCGGGGATATTGAAAGAGATCAGCACAGGAAAAGTCAGTATAGACATTGGCATATGAGGTCAGCGTGACGGTCTCCGTCACAAAAGGCCACCCTCCGTGGAGCAAGAGAAAGCGGGTTTGAGACGCTTCTCGGAACACCGTCTCCATCAGCAACGGGTTGCTACCCGAAACTCGGAACTGCCGCTTGGCGCCAATGCCGGTATGCATCTGGACCGCCAAGTCAAGCCTGCCCGCCTCAAGCGCAATGGCCCTGAACACGTAGTCCTGAATCGCTTTATGTTCGGAAGGCGACAGGGTGCCCTGCTTGCGCCCCCTCCGTCCCTTTGCATAGAGGGGTTCAATGTCAGCCCGGTCGTAACTGCCGAAGCTCAGATCGCGTGAATAGGGTGTGTTGAACTTGATTCCGATCGCGCCGCTCTCCTTGCCGCTGCGCAGCGAGGCGAACACGACCTGCTCCAGATAAGCGTCGACGGTCCCAGGCACATCCTCGCGGTCAAATTGCTTGAGCTTGCGGACCATCGTATCGAAAAGGCGGCGGGACGGTCCGTCCGGCATCGGATCGCAAAGGAAGGGCCAGAGCATCCATTCGGCATGCATGCACCAAGGAAACCGCGCCATCGGCAGCGTCTCTTGGATGTCCGCATTTATATTGACCATCGATTTGAGATTGAGGCGATCCAGCACCCACGGATTGTAGGCCAAACCGTGCGAGGCCATGATGGATGCCTTCGTCTCCATCAAATTGGCGAGATGGCCAGGCTCGAAATCGCGGTGCTCGTATCCCCAAAGGGCCGACCAAGCGTCGAGATATTCGGGATTGTACGGCCGCATCCGCTTCGGGAGCTCAAACTCATAGGGTTGAATCGGTGACTCAGCCACGCCGGCCGGCTCCGCGCCAAGGGGTTGCGGATGGGCGTGGCTGTCGATCGCGACGAACGCATCGATCTCCCGTTGCAGCCCTTCGTCGGCGCCTGTCAGATACATTACCTGTTCCTCCTGGGGGTTTCCTGTTTGCCTCCCAAAAACTGCACGGAGGCGCATTCTCTGCCGTTAAATCTGACGGCGCTATCCTTCCACAGAGCATCGTCCCACCAGCATCAGCCGTGTTGACAACCCTCAATGGATTATGCATTTGTAGCGAAGAAATAGTTTTTTTCAAGTGCTCATGCTGGGCGCGTTTGGAGGAGGCGCCGGAGGATTTCGCGGGGCCGCCTTTGGGAGGAATAGAATGGCAGCGCAGCCTCAGGTCGAGGTCAAAGACGTTACACTTGAATACCGGCCATCACATGGCAGGTCGGTTCTTGCGCTTGACAGGGTCTCTTTGGACGTTGCGGATGGCGAATTTGTCTCGCTGTTGGGGCCATCCGGGTGCGGAAAATCAACGCTGCTCTATCTGCTTGGCGGATTCATTCGCCCTGTCGCGGGCACGATAACGGTTGCCGGGAAGAAAGTGATCGACCCAGGCCCGGATCGCGGAATCGTGTTTCAGCACTTTGCGCTCTTCCCGTGGAAGACTGCCCTGGCCAACGTTGAATATGGACTAAGGCTGAAGGGGATGGCTACGAATGAGGCGCGCGCGCACGCCCAGAAATTCCTCGAGCTTGTAGGACTGGCTGGCTTTGAGCAGAGCTACCCCTCACAGCTTTCCGGCGGCATGAGACAGCGCGCCGCCATTGCACGGACATTGGCGCTCGACCCTCAAATATTGCTTATGGACGAACCATTTGGAGCGCTCGACGCGCAAACGCGGGGCGTGCTTCAAGAGGAACTGCTGTCGATTTGGCAGCGGACAAAAAAGACGGTGATTTTCGTCACTCATGATGTGCAGGAGGCCGTCCTCCTTTCCGACAAGATCGCGCTTATGTCGGCGCGTCCTGGTCGTATCGTCTCCGTCATGGACAACCTGTTTGACAAGTCGGATCCCAATCGCCACCGGGAACCGCAGTTCATCCGGCGTGTAGATGAGATCTGGGATTACCTCAAATCTGACGCCGTCGGACATTAGGTGGCGAAATGGGGTTCAAGCTCGTCACGGACATCGTCCGCTATCTTCCGATCCTCATTCTGTTGGCAGCCTGGGAGGCCGTTGCACGCTCCGGAGCCTTCTCGAGCGATCTCTTTCCGCCACTGTTCAAGATCGGTCAATCGTGGCTAGAGATGGTGGCTTCGGGCGAACTCACCAGCAATGCAGCCGTGTCGCTCTACCGCGTGGCGATAGGTCTCCTGTCGGCGACCGCCGTCGGGGTCCTGCTCGGCGTGGGCATGGCTGTCTGGGCTCCGCTGAGACTGATCGTTTCGCCCTTTCTCGAACTGTTCTACCCAATCCCAAAGGTGGCGCTGATTCCGATCGCGGCCATCTGGCTGGGGTTTGGAGACGGCTCAAAGATCCTCGTCGTGTTCCTGGGCTGCATCTTGCCGATTACGCTCAGCGCCTATAACGGGGCGAGAGGCACCGATCAGTTCCTCATCTGGTCCGCTAGGAGCATGAGTGCCTCATGGCCTCGTGTTATCCGCGATGTGATCGTTCCCAGCTCGCTCGGCGAGATCTTGAACGGCATACGAACTGCACTGGCGCTTTCCTTCATGCTTGTCGTCGGCTCGGAGTTGCTCGTCGCCCGTGACGGCTTCGGCTGCCTGATAAGCTTCCTTGGGGGGACTGGAGCGTATTCGGCAATGTTTGCCGTGGCGCTCACTGTCGCCATCCTCGGCTTTGCGGCCGACCGCATATTCCTTGCCATCACCGCTAGGGCCTTGAGGTGGCAGACAGCATGACCACAAGATCACTCACGACGATGCGAAGAGCATTCGCACACGGTTCGGTTGTCAGCATCGCGAGCATCGCGGTGCTCCTCCTCGCCTGGGAGGCCGCGTCGGCCTTCGGATTTCTGTCGCCGTTCTACCTCCCGGCATTCAGTACTGTGCTGCGACGGATATGGAGCGACCTCCTCCAGGACGCGCTGCATGTCGACCTGATCAGCACCCTCTACCGGACGATCGCCGGGTTCTCAATCGCATGCATTCTCGGACTGATGGTTGGGATAGCGATGGTCACCATGCGGCCCGTGCGCTGGTTCCTCGATCCACTCGTCTCGATCGCATTCCCCATGCCTAAGATTGTCTTCTTGCCAATCTTCATCCTTTGGCTTGGCGTCTATGACACAACCAAGATTTTCATGATCGTCTTTGATTCAATCTTGCCGGTGGTCACCGCGACCATCGTGGGCATCAACAGTGTTGATAAGTTCCTGACCTGGTCCGCCCGCAGCATAGGTACCTCGCGCACGCGACTGCTGACCGACGTCTATTTGCCAGCTGCTACGCCAAGCATCGTTACTGGCATCCAGGTGGCACTGCCTATAGCGCTCATCGTGAACGTGGTCTGCGAGATGTTGATGGGAGGGACTGGCATCGGCGCTCGCATGATGAATGCCTCACGTTTCGCCGATATCACCGGTGTTTGCGCGGGTTTGATCGAAATAGGGCTCATCGGCTTTGTCCTTATCAGAGGCATGGCAATGCTGCGCCAGCGCCTGCTTCGCTGGCACGCAGAATCCCACGCGCCAAGCAGCTTCTAAAGGCAGTCCAGTGGTCAAGCGCCGCCCATCCCACGCGACCTCCTTCGTCGCAAACCTCGAGCGCCTTGTCGGCGACCACCGCCTTGAGATCGCGAACGTCCTTACGCGGCTTCTGTTCGAAGTGTCGTTGGCAATCGGCCAACCCCTGCCCTGAGCACCGACCCGATGTCCATGAACTCCAGCGAAGCGGTCTCCTACGAACCGATTGGGCGGGCCGGTGTCATATGGCTTGACCGTCCGGGGGCGCTCAATGCGCTCACGCCCCCAATGATAATGCTGATCGCGCGCTGCCTGGCCATGGCGAACGAGGACGCCGGCATCGATAGGTTGGTCATTGCCTCGACGTCCCCGAAAGCTTTCTGTGCCGGCGGCGACGTGCGCGCCATCCGGGAACTGTGCCTTGAGGGCCGGTTCGATGAAGCGATGGAATTCTTCCGCGCTGAGTTTGCTCTCAACCTGGCTCTCGGCAATAATGCAAAGCCAGTCTTCTCCCTTGTGAAAGGTATTTGCATGGGAGGAGGAATGGGACTGTCAATGCACGGCGATATTTGCGTCGCCACGCAAGACAGCCTGTTCGCGATGCCGGAAGCCGCGATCGGCTATGTCACGGATGTCGGGTCGACATATTTCCTATCCAGACTGCCTGCGGGAATGGGGGCTTGGCTGGGGCTCACGGGACGGCGACTTGACGGCCAAGAGGCGGCGTCACTTGGGCTGGTCGACTATGTGATCCGGCCGGAGCAAGTCGATGACGCCTTTTCCATCTTGTGCGCGACGGCCCATGAGCAGGTTGATAGTGCTTTGTTGGATCTCCGCTCAGCACACCGCAATGGCCCGGATCCCGAATGGATCAGTTTCGCGGAACGAGCTTTTAGCGGCCGATCAATCACTGATATTCTCGATGCGCTAAGACGCGAGCCGTCGCTTTTGCGCGATGAAGCAATGGTTCAGCTTTCAGCTGGCTCGCCTCACAGCCATGCGCTGATCCTTGAGCTGCTTGACGCTGGCAGGAACGCTTCCCTTCGTCAGTGTCTCGACAATGAACTGAAGGCCGCGCGGATCGCGATCACCCACCCGGACTTCTCCGAAGGGGTTCGCGCGATGCTGGTTGACAAGGATAGAGCGCCGCTATGGCGTAGCGCTGGCTGATGCTTGATAGAAAACAGGCTGTCGGGTCAGACCAGCCCGCTTTACCCACGATATTTGGGAGGACACCGGGTCCATGACGGAAGAATACGACTATATCGTCGTCGGTGCCGGAACCGCAGGATGCATCGTTGCCAACCAGCTTTCCGCGGACCCGCGCAACCGTGTGCTCGTCATCGAAGCAGGTGGCAATGATCGGTGGATCTGGTTCCATGTTCCCGTCGGCTACCTCTTCACCATCGGGAATCCGCGATCAGACTGGATGTTTCGCACGGTCGAGGAGCCCGGATTGAACGGCAGGTCGCTGGCCTATCCGCGCGGCAAAGTGATCGGTGGCTCGTCGGCCATCAATGCGATGATTTCCATGCGGGGTCAGTCGCTCGACTACGACGGCTGGCGTCAGCTTGGCCTTGCGGGGTGGGGATGGGACGACGTCCTGCCGGTCTTCAAACGGCTCGAAGACCATTTTCTGGGAGAGAGCGAGCTTCACGGGATTGGCGGCGGTTGGCGAATTGAAGCCCCGCGTGTCTCATGGCGGATCTTGGACGCGGTGAAGAGCGCAGCAATTGAAATGGGGGTTCCCGAAAGCCCGGACTTCAACACTGGCGACAATGAAGGTGTCGGCTATTTTCACGTCAATCAAAAGCTCGGAAGGCGATGGTCATCTGCCCGCGGCTTCCTCAAGCCAGCGCTCAGCCGTCCCAATCTCGAACTGCGCACCAATGTGATCGTCGACAAGGTGGTATTCGAGAATCGTCGTGCCAGCAGCATCGAACTGATGGTGGGCGGCCAGAGAATTTCAGTGCGAGCCCGCAGGGAAGTTGTTCTCTCAGCCGGCGCAATCGGCAGCGTCCAAATCCTTCATCGCTCCGGGGTCGGTCCTGCACAATGGCTTCGTGCTGCTGGCATCCCAAACCTGGTCGATCTTCCCGGCGTCGGCAGGAACCTGCAGGATCATCTTCAACAACGGGCGATCTACAAAGTCGGGCATGGTCGCACACTGAACGAGCAATACCAAAGCCTGTTCCGGCGCGGGATGATGGGTTTGGATTACCTGGTTCGCCGGCGTGGGCCGCTAACTATGGCGCCATCCCAGCTAGGCATCTTCACACGCTCCGATCGATTCCAGGATCGAGCGAACATTCAGTTCCACGTTCAGCCCCTGTCGCTCGATAAGTTCGGGGAGCCCCTGCACCCCTTCCCTGCAATAACAGTAAGCGCTTGCAACCTGCGCCCGACGTCTCGCGGTGAAGTCAAAGTCGTTTCGCCAGACCCCGACGCAAAACCTCACATTGCACCAGCCTATCTCAGTACCGATGTGGATCGAAAAGTGGCCTCCGACGCAATCCGCGTAACGAGACGCCTCATGGCGCAATCGGCTCTCGCACCGTATCGACCTGAAGAGTACCTGCCCGGCCCAAATGTCGCAGATGACGATGCATCGCTGGCCAAGGCCGCCGGCGATATCGGGACAACCATCTTCCATCCAGTGGGTACCGCCAAAATGGGCCGGTCGACGGATCCGATGGCAGTCGTGGATGAACGTCTGCGTGTCCTTATGCTCGATGGCCTGCGCGTGATCGACGCGTCTGTGATGCCCACAATCACGTCAGGCAACACCAATACCCCCACCGCGATGATCGCGCTAAGGGGGGCCGAGATGATTATCGCCGACAACCGGCCTTGAGCTGCGGTCAGGCAAGAGCCGGACACTCATCCGACATTTGGTTCGCTCCGCCCCTCCGAGGTCAAGCCGCCATGCCGTCTTGGCCGGCGAAGTACCTTTGGTAGATGCACCGACCGCAGCCGCTTAACAACTGCCAAGGCCGCTCGGCTGGGGGTGTTCGGCAGGCGGACACAGAGCTCAAACTGCGTCGACAAATCTGATGCATCAGTGCATGGCATCGCGATCGGCAGTTCCACGATCGAGGAACCCACAAATATGATAAAGCGGGCGGAATGCCTCGTGGACTGCAAGAACACGCTGGGCGAAAGCGTGTTTTGCGACCCGCGCGATAACTGCATCTATTGGACGGATATCGAACAAGCCCGCATCTACAGGCTGGACGAAATCGGGCGAGTTCACCGGTTTAACCTACCGCAGCCTGCTGCATTTATTTTGCCCCGGCGCCGTCCTGGTTTCGTCCTCGGATTTCTCGATCGCATCGTCAGCTCCAACGCGGACATGACTCAGTTCGACACTTTGGCCGTGGTCGAACCAGACCTCCCGCAAACCCGGGTCAACGATGCAACAGTCGACCATCAGGGTGGCATTGTCTTCGGGACCATGGACAACCGCGACTGGAAGCCTGCGGGTTCGATTTATCGCCTCGATCCGTCCGGGCGGCTAGAAAAGCTACTCAACGGCATCACTGTCAGCAACGGCCTTGCGATCTCCGCCGACGGGGCGGTGCTTTATCTCACTGATACACGCGACGGGGTCATCCGCCGCTTTTCGCTAACAAATGGCTTCGCGAACTGGCGCGAGCTGACCCCGTTCGCCGACCGCGACATCGCCCCCGGTGCTCCCGACGGAGCCAAGCTCGACGTGGAAGGGTGCTATTGGAGCGCCCGCGCATTCGGTGGCTGTGTGGTGCGCATCTCTGCGGACGGGAAATTGCTCGAGCAGATCGAGCTGGACGTCAAAGGCCCGACCTGCCTCGCCTTTGGCGGCCCAGACATGATGACCCTCTACATCACAACACTCAGATTGCGCCATACGCCGGAAGAGCTGGAAGCAGCGCCGACGGCAGGTGGGCTTTACACCTGCCGTGTCGGGGTTCCGGGGCTGCCAGTGCGACTCGCGTTGCTGTAGTCACCGCATAGCGGGCGCACTCGTCCGGTGGGTCCGCTTTTGTCTGTACGCACAAACGGGAAATAATTTGGTTCGGACACCGTGCAGCGGGTCTCGAGCTTTCCCACGCCGTTCGCGGAAATCGTGACGGACTTCGCCGCGCGTTTTGGTGCCGATGCCTGCCGCGCCTGATGCTTCTATCCAGTCCATCCTGCGCACAGCGATCGACTATAAGAAGTATATTCTTCCAAGGACGGCAAGCGACGCCACCTGTCGCGGAGGCTCTGCCGTACCCGATTTCTCATGAAACCGCGCAATAAGATCGGCGATGGAGGGCACGGTGTCCGGGCGCTTGTTCACGCTCGGGCCAGACGGGCATTTTGCCAGTTCCTCGCATGACTTTCCCGGATAGAGAGTGACTATGTCTGCAACCATGACGTATCTCCAGCATGCATACTTTTTCAGGTCCGGCTGCCAGGCGACTATCGGCGGCCGGAGGCGAGGCTGTTCCCGCAAGCCCCAAAGGAGCTTGAATTCAGTCCGGCTTGACACTTGATTATAATGCATTTATCGATTGAATATACATTCTCAACCCGACCCAAGTAAAGGCCCACGCGAGAGGAAGATAGAGCTGATCTCCTGCCGTTGAACCGACCGTTCCTGGCGGCCGGTATGCGGGGTTACAAGCGCTCCGCCGGCTTTATCCAACCCTCAACCGATAGTGGTTTCGCCGAGAAACAAGGCAATACAATTAGAACCTGGCCGCTCTAACAGGGTTGGACCCTCGGACCCTTCATCCGCTGGCCGTCCACCTCCAATCATCTGAAAAAGGACACTGAACATGGATCGTCTCAGGGGAAGAACCGTCATCGTCACGGGGGCCGCGCGAGGCATCGGCGCATCCTATGCGCGCGCGCTGGCTGCAGAAGGGGCGAACGTAGCCGCCTGCGACGTGTTGGACACCAGCAATATCGTGGCCGAGATCGGCGGGAATTCAATTGGCGGCACTTGCGACGTTTCAAGCCGAGCCTCTGTCGAGGCCTTCACTTCGCGCGTGCTCGACCGTTTCGGCCGCATCGATGGCCTCGTGAACAACGGAGCCTTGTTCGCCTCGCTGAAGCGCCAGCCGTTCGAGCAAATTGAGTCGGAAGAATTCGACCGGGTCATGCAGGTTAATGTGCGCGGCACCTTTGAGTTCTGCCGTGCGGTCATGCCTGCGATGCGCGCTCAGGGCTACGGCAAGATCGTGAACACCTCGTCCGGCACCGTCTTCAAGGGCATCACGAATATGTTGCACTATGTGAGTTCAAAAGGAGCGGTGATCGCGCTCACCCGGGTTATCGCCCGCGAGGCTGGCAGCGACGGCGTGCGCGTCAACTGCCTCGCGCCGGGCTTCACGCTGAGCGACGGCGTGCAGTCGCGCGATCCGGACGAACTAAATGTCCTCAGCACCATGACATTGGCTAGCCGCTGTCTTCCTCGCGATCAGATGCCGGAAGATCTCAACGGCGCCGTGGTATTCCTGCTGTCGGCCGACAGCGACTTCATCTCAGGCCAGACCCTCGTGGTAGACGGCGGCTCGGTCATGCATTGAGCTCACGAAAGGCAGTCTGATGATCACCAGCGAATCCTCGACCCTATCAGAGCTCAAGGCTCGGAGGGACATCGAAGACATTCTTATCCGGTATTGCCGCGGCATGGATCGCGGCGACCTGCCTCTCCTGAAATCCTGCTTCTTCGACGATGCGATCGACAATCATGGTTTCTACAATGGCCCGGCACACGCATTCCTCGAGCAGGCTGTCGTCAGGCTCTGCAAGAACTTTGTTTCGATCAACCACATAATCACCAACATCCATGTCGAGCTTGATCTGCCAACCAACAGGGCAAAGTCGGAGGCGCGCACATTGTGTCTTTTCCGGGCAAACCGTGAAGGCAAATTGGTCGACGTCACACGCCTTTCGCGTTACCTGGATCAATGGGAATGCCGGAACGGCGAATGGAAAATTGTCCACCGCCTGCTCGTGGGCGACATAGTGCGGACCGATCCTGTCGCGGCCGACACTTCCGAGCCTCAGCCCCGCCCCGAAACCCCTTACCCGGACGGTCAGCCGGCTGGTCGTGGCGATGAAGATCCATCAGCGCGCTTTTTCGAAAACTGGTGGCACTGACAGCGCAATTCGTCAGGCCGCCGAGCTATCGGGAGGGAACGCGTCCGCATGGCTGAAATCATCGACGGAAAGCAGGTAGCGCAAGATGTCGTGGCGATAGTTGCGAACTCTTCGGCAGAGCTGAAGGCAAAGGGCGTCGTGCCCGGCCTTGCGGTGGTCATGGTCGGCGAGGATCCCGCCAGCCAAGTCTACGTCGCTTCCAAGTCGAGAAAAGCCGAGGAATGTGGCTTCCACTCGGTCCAGCATACGCTGCCGGCCGAGACGTCGCAGGCTATGCTGCTTGCGCTCATCGCCGAGCTCAACGCCGATCCGGCCATCCACGGCATCCTCGTTCAGCTTCCGTTGCCTGACCGCATCGATTCCGGCGCCGTCATCCAGGCAATCGCTCCCGACAAGGATGTCGACGGCTTCCACTTCATCAATGTTGGCAAGTTGGGCACCGGCGAAACTGCGACCGCGTTCGTGCCCTGCACGCCAGCGGGCTCAATGCTGTTGATTGAACGCGTGCGCGGCCGCGATCTCTCCGGCCTCAACGCCGTCGTCGTCGGTCGCTCCAACATCGTCGGCAAGCCAATGGCGAATTTGCTTCTCGCCGCCAACTGTACAGTCACCATCGCTCATTCGCGGACCAAAGACCTGCCCGCACTCTGCCGTACGGCGGACATTCTCGTCGCCGCGGTGGGGCGACCGGAGATGGTCAAAGGCGACTGGATCAAGGACGGCGCCACCGTCGTGGACGTCGGCATCAACCGCGTCCCGGCCCGCGAGAAGGGCGACGGCAAGTCCCGCTTGGTCGGCGACGTCGACTACAAGAACGCGGCCGAGCGTGCCGGTGCGATCACGCCGGTGCCCGGCGGCGTCGGTCCGATGACCATCGCCATGCTGATGGCCAACACGCTCATCTCGGCCTGCCGCATGGCGAGGATTGAGCCGCCAAAGTTCTGAGGCGTGGGCAGTGGAAATTTGAAGAGCGCTTGCACCCGTTGGTGGCGGCATTGAAGGTGGCCAGCAGGTCCATTGCCTAGCCTGTTGTCGTGTTTTTCTCCGCGCGCAGAGTCGGTGTCGCGACACCGACATGACCTGAACCTGTCCGTGCCGTGGACATCGGCGCGCAATAGGCTGAAGCGTGAACGGCTAAATGCTATCGCTAGGGCCAGAATTAGGAGAACGAAATTATGGACTTTCCCAGCATTGTAGAGATCGCTCACCTCATGCAGGTGTGGGGCTTGAGCCGGGACCAAGGACGCTGGGAGTCGCTTGCCGATTGCTACACGCCAGATGGCGAGATGCATGTCACCTGGTATTCCGGAACCGTTGGCGGCTTCATCGAAGCTTGCAAGAAATCTTTCCTGAAAGTCGGACCTCGAGGAAAGCACGTCGTTGGACAGCCAGCCGTCGATCTCTACGGCGAACGAGCTGTCGCCGAGACAAGCGTTCAGATCCTGGCTAGGCTTACGCTGTCGGCCGTGGCTGTTGATAACGTCTCCTACGCAAGGTTTATCGACCGGCTTGTTCGACGAGACGGTCGCTGGAGAATTGCGCGTCGTGTCGCCGTTTATGAAAAGGACCGCCTCGATCCGGTCATCCCAAGTGACTCATTCGACCGCATGATGTCAGAGACCGACTTCTCGGCAATCCCGGAACCCTATCGGTTTATAGGCTTTCGCTTGCTGCAGATGGGCCGCAAGCTTCAGGACAATATCCTCTGCGACGGTAGCCCAGAGGCGGAAGCTTATAGGAGATCCTGCCGAGACTGGCTGCTCGCACGGACGTGAGGCCAGAACCGCTAAGAGGATATGGGCGATCGTCGAAGGCCCTTAAGCCGGCGGTCGGCGCTGGTTTTGATAATTGCGATGTTCAGCGACTTGGTAAGCCTTCTGTCCGCGCTATGGACATATCCTTGCGCGGCTTGGACGGCTGAAGCGCTGTGTACCTATGATTTGCGTAGATCGAGAACTGGGAAGCGACGACCGTGGGCTATCCAAAGAGAATCTCTGTCGTAATCGCCGGTGCCGGACCAACAGGCCTGACCACAGCGAACTTGCTTGCATCGTATGGCGTGGACTGTGTAGTGCTCGAGCGCGAGGCCGCGCCCTTGAATCTGCCCCGCGCGATCGTCCTGGATGATGAAGGCATGAGGACGCTGCAAGCGTTCGGTCTTCACGAAAGCTATGCAAAGAAGTCGCTTGCTGCCGTCGGCGCAAGATACATCGCGGATGACGGGACGGTTTTTGCGGAGACGGGGGCCGGGTCGGAGGACTATGGCTTTCCGAAGCGGCAATACATCTACCAGCCCGAACTGGAAGACGCTTTGAGAACGCACCTTGAGGAAAGGGCGCCCGGCACACTTCAATTTTCTTCCGAGGTCGTCAGCTTCGAAAACCACCTGCACGGAGTGACCGTCAAGGCGCGCCATGCGAACGGGCAGACCTATACGATCGAGGCACAGTGGCTGCTTGCATGTGACGGCGGCCGTAGCCCCATTCGAGAAGCACTGAACATCAAGATGGCTGGGAATACGTACTCCCAGGACTGGATCGTGCTCGACACGATTGGCGACCCCGATACATCTCGCTTTTCCAAGTTCTTTTGTAGCAACACCCGCCCTATGGTGAGCATACCTGCGCCCAATACGGGTCGCCGATATGAATTCATGCTGCTTCCGGGTGAGACCAGGGAGCAGGTCCTCCAGCCGGATTTCCTCGCCTCGCTTCTGAAACCCCATAGGCCATATGACGAGGCGCAAATCCTGCGAAAGACCGTTTATACTTTCCATGCCCGCATGGCAGAAAAACTGCTGGACAGACGCGTGATCCTTATGGGTGATGCTGCTCACATGACGCCCCCCTTCGCAGGTCAGGGCATGAATGCGGGCCTGCGTGACGCACACAACATTGCTTGGAAAGTGGCTGCGACCATCCGTGGCGGCGCTGATGCGAAGATACTGGACAGCTACGAGAGCGAACGCCGCAAGCCCGCCTGGGACATGATCCAGCTTGCAGTGGTCATGGGCGATTTCGTCATGCCGCTCTCGGTCGAGCAGATCGCCTTTCGAAACCAACTCCTTACCGCCTTGCAGCCCTTTCCGGCCGTGCGCGACTATCTGGTCCAAATGCGATTCAAGCCGAAGCCGCGCCACGGCGGTGGTCTCTATATTGACCTCGATCGGCCCGAATTCGACGCTTCATTGGTGGGCGAAATGATCCCTCAGCCCGAGTTGGACATTGATGGGAACAAGCTCCGCCTCGACGACATGTTGGGGGATGGCTTTGCACTCGTCGCTCAAGACAAGAGCGGCGCTGAAGCGCTCGAAGCCCTTCCCCTCAACGGTTTTGCCGGTCTGTCTCTAGCGAAGGTTTTCCTGCCGGCCGAAACAGTCGAGAAGGCCCGCCCTTTCAGCACCGCCCGACCAATTCGAACACACAGGGATCAGATATTGCTCGTGCGACCGGATCGCTATTGCGCCGCAGCCTTCTGGCCCGAAGACCTCCCGCATGGGCTCACCAACTACAGGACGCTGCTGGGCAGCTCCAATCCGGACAGTTCCTCTGAAATCTCGTCGGCAGTCGAAATGAGAGCGTCCCTATAAAGTTCTATTGCCTTCTCGAAATCCAGCGCAGACGCGATCCAGATCATCGTTAGGCACGAGATCGGCCTGCCATTTTTCATGACCGGCGCTGAGATGCTCATGGTACGGCTGTTGAAACCTGTGCTTCGATAACCGACGCGCAAGCTTTGGCAGCGTCGGAGTATTTTGGACAGCCAGCCATCCGGCAAGCATATCTCGCCACTTATTCCCCGCTTCTTTCTTAGCCCTTCCAAGATCTGGTCGCGCTCAACCTTGGTGCAGAATGCCAGGTGAGAACGTCCGCCGGATGTCTCCAAGACAGGCAGCCTCCTGCCAACCATCCCGTGGTCCAGTGAAAATGGGCTGGTACCATGCGTGGAAGCGCGGACCTCCATCGCATAGTCGCGGAAAGTAACCAGATCGATCGGCCACAAAACCTCCTTGCCGAGCTTGGCCATCTTGGGAGCCGCGATCTGCGCTACCCAGTCCTCCTCGCGATAGCCGGACCCCAGCGACTTCGTGAGCAGGGTTGGGCGCCAGGTCTCATCGGATACTCCCTTGACCACGAACCCCAGACCTTCGAGCGTCTCCAGCAGACGATACGCCGTTGGTCGGGGGATCCCGGCAGATCGGGCAACTTGCGACGACGTCAAGCCGTTGTGCTGGTTGACAGCTTGCAAAACAGCCAACCCTCTCTGAAGCGACCTTACAGAGCCGAACGACGAGCTGCGTGAACCCAGCTCGTCGGTCGGCGCCCGCATCGCGCGTTGCCTCCAATCGACACCGGATCCGGCTTTGTGGAATCGGTCAGGCAGCGGGACCAACATTGAGGCATCGCTATCGTCGGTCATCACGGGTCCGGGGCTAGGTTCAGGTTCAGGCCCTTCAACTTCTGTGCGATCACGTCACCTAAGCCAGCTAAGGAGATGATGGCGCTTTTGGCGAGCTCGCGACGCACTCTGCGCGATCACAACGGGCGGAAGTATCTTTGCTGCTAAGTCCTCGCAGCTCGGATGGCCTCCCAGACCCTTCCCGGAGTCAGGGGCATCTCGATATGCGTTACGCCGAGCGGCGCTAGGGCATCTTCAACCGCGTTGACCACCGCCGCGAGAGAGCCCGTCGTTCCCGATTCGCCAACCCCCTTTGCGCCGAGCGGATTTGAAGGGGTCGGATCGGGAAGGTCTACGATTCTCATCGAATGAGGCATGTCCTCCGCGCGAGGTAGGGCGTAGTCCATGAACGATCCTGTCAACAGCTGACCTCGGCTGTCGTAGACGACCTCTTCCATCAGCGCCTGTCCAATGCCCTGGGCTATTCCCCCGACAAGTTGGCCCTCGACGACGGGCGGATTGATGACAGTGCCGCAATCGTCCACCGCCACATATTGAAGGATCTGCAGCGCACCGGTTTTAGAATCGACTTCGACCTCACAGATATGGCAGCCATTGGGGAACGAGAATCCAGGCGATCGGAATATCTCTACAGCATCAAGCGTCTCGTCGATCGTCTTGCCCTCCGCCCTCGACATCGCAATGCGTTTGGGTATGTCGAGGAACGCTATTCTTTCTCCTGTTGCGACCACGGTGTAGTGACCGTCCGCGTATTCGATGTCGTTGTATCGGCCATCGCAGATCGCATTAACGATGGCGCGCCCTCGGGCAATTGCATTGTCCGCCGCCTGTACCGCCGCCGACCCCGTCATCTGCGCTACGCGGGAGCCGACCGCCGGCGATCCAACAGGAACGTCGTCGGAATCACCAGCGATGATCCTGATATTAGAGTGCCCGATCCCCAGTCGCTCTTTCACAAGGTGGACGAGTGTCGACCTATGCCGCTGCCCAGAAGAAACACCTGTGATGCGCAGTTCGACAAAGCCGTCCTGCGTGACGCGAAAATCCAGCGGCTCGATGAAATTGACACCAGCCGTCTCGGCGAAGAGGGAGCAACCGATACCGCGACAAAGGCCCCTTTGTTGCGCATCGTCGCGGCGTTTTTCGAACCCTCGCCAATCGGCAGCCTCGACCGCCTTCTCCAGCACAGCCGCAAAATCCCCGCTGTCATAAAGCAGTGTCATCGGCCCGACATAGGGCAAGCGATCTCGAGGAATTAGATTGCGGCGTCTCAGTTCGATCCGATCGATCCCAATCTGCCGGGCGGCTTTGTCCATCAGGCGCTCAAGCATATAAGCCGCTTCCGGTCGCCCTGCGCCGCGGTACGGTGCCGTCGAAATGGTATTCGTGTGGACGCCGACGGTCTTCAAGGCGATCGCTGGCACAAGATAGGGGCCGGCTAGGTTTTCGGCGATACAAGATGATTGCACGCGTGGTCCGATCCCGATGGCATAAGCGCCGATGTTGGACACGATGTTACAGTGGATCCCTGTGAGCCGCGCATCCTGATCAAACGACCCGGCAATGTTCAGTAAACTGTCGCGCCCACCTTGATCGGCCATGAGCGCTTCCGAGCGCGTAGCGGTCCAGCGTACCGCCTTACCGAGAAGCCTGCTCGCCACGGCAGTTGCGACATATTCGGGATAGGCATAGACCTTTAGGCCAAAGCCGCCGCCCACATCCTTGCTGATGACGCGAACCGCTTCGACCGGGACGCCGAGCGCGTCGGCAAGGCCTTTGCGCAGGTTTGTGGTGCCCTGGCTGCCGCAATAAAGCGTGTAGCGCTGGTTTGACTCGTCATAGCTTGCGACAGAGGCGCGAGGCTCGAGTGGGCTTCCCGCTACACGCTGGTTGCGAAGGCTGACGCTAACAGTGTGTGTGGCGCTCGACGATGCTGTTTGGACCGCTTCTAGGTTGCCGCAAACCCAGACATAGCTTTGATTGGTCGGCGCTGAATCCCAGATAGGAGCCTCCAGCGACACCTCGGCAACCTCGCGCGACGTAAAGGGGGTCAAATCTTCAATATCAACTTCGACAAGTTCTGCAGCGTCCTGAGCAGCCCCGAGGGATTTGGCAACAACCAGCGCGACGGCTTCCCCTACATGACGCACTCTGTCCGCCGCCAGCGCAGGACGCGGCGTGCGCAGATAAGGCACCTCGGCCTTGCCGTCGACCGTCATTAACGGCACCATGAAGGTGATCGGGTTGCAGCCTGCCGCATCGAGGTCCTTCGCGGTGAACACCCCGACCACGCCGGGCGCTTGCCGGGCCGCGTCAACGTCAATGCGTTTGATCTTGCCGTGAGCCACCGAGGATCTTACGAAAATACCGACAAGTGCGTCGCTTGGCGCCAAGTCGTCGGTATATTGTCCCTGGCCAGCGACGAGAGCCTTGGCTTCAAGGTCAAGCGGGACCTGGGCTGTTCCGGATCTCTCAGCCATTCGCATTCTTCCACGTCGCAGATTGGCGCATGGTCAGGAGACCTGGCACGATTGGATCGTCTGGACGGCACGAGCCGCCAGCACGGGGATGAGGTAGGCGCGGAAATCCTTCGAACCAAATACGTCGCCTATCATGGGATCTGGCGAGACAACCAATTCCTCCACAGCGGCGGGGTTGAACGATTCGGCCAGCAATTCCTCGGCCTCCGTCCAGCGGAACACCCCGTCTTCTGAGGCACCTGTTATGGCAACGCCAACGCGGCTCGCGAACTTGGCCACGAATATGCCGACCAAGGCAAAGCGAGAGGCGGGCTGAACGAACTTCAGGTAGTTAGCAGCTTCCGGCACTGGAAAGCGGACAGCCGTTATGATCTCGCTCTCCTCGAGAGCGGTTGTGAACAGCCCCTGAAAAAAATCGGCCGCTGCAATCTCACGCCCGTTGGTGATGATCGTCGCATCGCAAGCAAGGACCGCCGATGGGTAGCAAGCGGCCGGATCGTTGTTGGCAAGCGAACCACCGATTGTGCCGCGGTTGCGCACGGCAGGGTCTCCAATGCGGCCTGCCAGACTCGCCAGCGCGGGAAAGGCGTCTTTGGCCTCGCGAGCGACGATCGCATGAGTGGTCCCGCCCCCAATCACAAGCTCCTCGCGTACCCGGCTCACACCCTTCATGTCCTGGATCGCGCTCAAGCTGACCAGCTTCGAAGGAGAAGCCAATCGCTGCTTCATGGTCGGCAACAAGGTCTGGCCACCGGCCAGATATTTTGCTTCGCCATCCTCGGAAACGACAGCCACCGCCTCGCCGACCGTGCTGGGCTTAATAAATTCAAATTCGTACATAGCCCACCTCAGCGGCAACTAGATATGTTCGGACGCGAGATCACCCATCGGTTGGCCGGATGCTGCCAGCACAGCCTTGATGATATTGCGGTAACCAGTGCACCGGCACAGGTTCCCCCCAAGATGCGAGCGGATCTCCTCGACCGTCGGCTTTGGATTGTCATCCAGCAGCGCGGACGTGCTCATGATCATGCCGGGTGTGCAAAATCCGCACTGGAGGGCATGGTTATCGATAAAAGCCTGTTGTACCGCCGATAACGTGCCATCCGGCCCTGCCAGTCCCTCGACGGTTGTCACCCGAGCGCCATCAGCGTCCTGCGCCAGGACCGCGCAACTCTTCACCGCTTTGCCGTCAAGGTGGACAACGCAGCAGCCGCACTGGCTGGTGTCGCACCCGATGTGGGTGCCCGTCATCCCCAGCGTCTCCCTGAGGAAGTGGACGAGCAAGGTACGGCCTTCTGCCTCCGCTTGCCTCTCATGGCCATTGACCGTCAGTGACACCAGCCTCTTCACGGCACCACCTCGGGGGCGGGGCTAATGCCTGCCCCCTGCCCTTCGACCACGTGCTTGAACTTCTCGAAGAACTGATCCGCCATCTTCTTTGCGAAGCCATCGATTATGCGACTGCCGAGCTGAGCCAATTTGCCGCCGATCTGCGCTTCGACAGCGTATTCCAGCACGGTGGCGTGCCCCTGCGGGACGAGGCGTACCTTCGCGCCACCCTTGGCGAAACCTGCAGCACCCCCCTTCCCCTCTCCAAGCAGGACCAAGCTCTCGGGCTCATGCATCTTGTCCAGGGTCACCATCCCTTTGAACGTCGCCTTAACCGGACCAACCTTTTGAACGACCGTCGCCTCAAAGCCTTCTTCCGGACTGCCGAGCATCTCCTGGCATCCCGGAACGCATTCCTTGAGCACTGAAGGGTCGAGAAGCCGGGACCAGACCGTGCCCACAGGAGCGCCGACCGTCTGAGAACCCTTCATTTCCATGTCATCCTCCTTCGACTTGGCCATGATGCCGAAATCGTGCCTGTTCTATTGCGGGCGCCGCCATCAGGGCGGCATCGCTGCTCAACTCAGCCGGATTGTTTCATTGCATCCCACCAGGCGCATTGCCCGGACATCACACTGTGATTTCCTTCGAGCACCTGAACGCGCTCGCGACGGCCCGCCCGGGCCGCATCGAGCCGCATCTCCCGGGCCTCTGCCCGCCGCGCATCGTCGAGCCATGTCCGATCGTGGCCCCAAAGGCTCGGACCGTAGACAAGCTCCTCGGGCTGCCATGCCGCCTGGTCAATTTCCCGGCCACCCCAGCCATACTCGACCATGAATTTCGACGGCGTCCAGGAATAGAAGGACGTCATGAAATCGTTGGTATGACGGCCAAGCGTCGCGCCGATATTGCCAGACCTCATCTGCGCCAGGTCGTAGCCTTGTCCAACGTCATCGAAATTCATGAGCTCCATCATCAGATGATGCACGCCCCTCCTGCCAGTCTCCACAAAAGCCAAGCTGTGATGACGAGCATTCACGTGAAGGAAGAACGCCTTGAAAGGCCTCAGGGCATAGTCGCTAAGCTGGAAGCCCAAAACATCACGGTAGAAGGGAAGGATGTCTTCTATGCGCTCTGCCGTGAGAACGACGTGGCCCAGACCCAAGGGACCGGTTCGGAAACCTGAGATTGCACGCCCCGGACTGAATGGAGTGTCGGCCACCTCCGCTTCATGGAAAAGCTCGACGCGGTTGCCGGCCGGATCGAAGAAATAAATAAGATCCGCCACCCGTCGCTGGGCAGCAAGCGCAGGATAACCTCGGTTCACCCTGATGCCTTGGGCCTCGAGGTCGGCTGCCGCGTGGTCAAGCGCTTCCGCGCCCGGCAGTTCCCAGCCGAAGAAGCGGCAACCCTCGAGGCCGTCATCCTCGACATGCAGTCGCTGCAACCGATCGTCCATGCGAAACGCGACACCACGTCTGGAACGATCAACCTGCTGTAGGCCCAGCAGATTCACACCGTAGTCCAGCCAATCATCAAGACGATCAGTGCTGATGCCGACATAGCCGAGCGAAAGGATGTTCATCGTCTTCCCTTCTAAGAATCGCCAGCGCCGAACCGATCGGGTCTGGTTGTCTTGATTTCCAAATTAGCATATATTGCGAATATTGCAATCAATTTAAGCGCGGATTCGCCTGCCGGTGCGGCACATCAAGCGAAGAGGGGTATCATGAAGCTTGGAAGTTTGAAGGTAGGCGGCCGTGATGGCAGGCTGGTGATCGTTTCGACCGATCTCTCGAAACGCATTGACGCCTCTGACATAGTGCCGACATTGCGGGAGGCGATCGAGTCCTGGTCGACAGTCGAGCCAGCATTGCGCGGCCGCGCGACAGAGTTGGCCAATGGGGCGATTGCCGGCGCCGTGGCGTTCGACCCAATCGAAATGGCATCTCCGCTGCCGCGTTCTTTCCAATGGGTGGACGGCAGCGCCTATCTCAGTCACATGCGCCTGGTGCGCAAGGCTCGCGGCGCCGAAGTTCCGCCTGACGCCGAAACCAATCCGCTTGTTTACCAGGGCGGCTCAGATATCTTTCTGGGTCCAACAGACGACATCTTGATCCGCGATGTATCATGGGGCCTGGACTTCGAGTCCGAGGTCGCCGTCATCGTCGATGACGTCGCCTGCGGCACGAGCGCAGAGGAAGCGAAAAGCCACATCAAGCTGGTCATGCTTTGTAATGACATCTCGCTGCGCGAGGTCATGCGCCCAGAGTTGCAGAAAGGTTTCGGCTTCTTCCAGTCCAAGCCCGCCAGTGCGTTTTCGCCGGTATGTGTGACGCTGGACGAACTCGGCGCTTCCTGGGATGGCGGGAAGCTCTGCCTGCCGCTCATCTCTACCTATAATGGCAAATGGTTTGGCTCGCCCGATGCCGGCAAGGATCTCTCGTTCGATTTTCCGGCTCTCATTGCGCATGCCGCCATGACGCGAGACCTTGCCGCCGGCACGATCATCGGTTCGGGCACGGTCTCGAACAACAACCACCACGAAGTAGGCTCTTCCTGCCTCGCAGAGCGTCGCACCATTCAAATCATCGAGAAAGGCGCGACGGATACCCCTTTCATGAAGCCGGGCGACACCGTCCGCATCGAGATGCTGGACCGGCAAGGCGATTCAATTTTCGGGGCCATTGAGCAAAAGGTCGTCTCGTCCTCCTGAGGCAAGAGCCCGGCGGATGGCTGCCTTTGCTTCGGAGAGCCACTTTGTCTAACTAGACTAGATGATAGGCAAAACACGAACTCTCAGCCTTCTTCTCCTCTTCTCGGAAGAGGAGAATTCCCTGTCGGCCGAAGAAATCGCCCAGCGCCTGGGTGCGACGCTCAGCACAACGTATCGTGATCTGAAGAAGTTGCGGGAACTTGGGCTTGTCGAGACCGTCCCAGGCGAGCGCTTCATCCTGGGCGGCCAGATCAGCATCCTCGACCGGGTCGCACGGCTTGGCACACCGCTCCTCAAGGCAAGCATCGACGAAATGGAGCGGCTTGCTAAGGTGACTGGCGTTACGGTTACGCTAACCAGGCTATATTTTGACTCCATCATCGGACTCGGCCATGTCGAGGGCGACCGCAATGTCAGCATCGGATATGAACGCGGCCAGGTTGTGCCGCTCTTTTACGGCTGCACGGGAAAGGCAATCCTTGGTGCTCTTCCGTGGCGCCAGCTTAAGCGAATCTTCGAAGCGAACACCGACGCGATACGCCAGGCCGGATTGGGTGGCAGCTGGGACGCGTTTTTAGGGACGGTGCGGACTTGGGACCGCGATTCTTTCCTCTGGACCGAAGGTGAGATCAATCCCGACAATATTGCCGTCGCGACAGCCGTGCTTGGAGCCGATGCCGTGCCGCTTGGAAGTCTGACGCTGATCATACGTCGACGCGACATCTCGCTGTTTGACCGCTCTCAGATCGAGACAGAACTGATGCGATCGCGTGGAAAGATCCAGGGCGTGATTGCGCAGAGTTCGCCATGAGTGATGCTCGTTAGCGCCCGACGTCCATCAGGCCGTTCCATTGCATCGACCCCGGCTTGCCAACACCGGAGCCACTCTTCGCCATGAAGACTAGGTGATGTTGCCCTAGCTCAGCCTGGATCTGCGCTCGTTGTCGCCTACCGAGCGGAACAACGAGCTGAAAGCGGTGGCGCTCCATTGAGATGACGACCATGGCTGGTTTGGCGTGGCAGAGCCACGGAAACAAAAACGATCGATGGTCACTGCTGGCTCCGCGGACTATCTACAGAAAGCGCCGATCGAGGGCGTTTGGCCGGAGCGCTTGGCCCTCGTTGCCCTTGGGCTGGCGAGCCGCAGCCGGCAAACCTAGTTCACAAAAAATTTTGATTACACTGGAAAATGTTTTTTCTGTTGTCTGCCTTTCGGATTGACGTTAAAAACATTCTGGCAAGTCGGCTGAGGAGGCTGGCGGCGATAAGCGCCGCGCATAAGGAGGTCCCGTCTCAATGCATCCATTCCCCAAGAACCGGTCCCTGCAGGACCTTATCGATGAGACCCCGGATCTCGTCAGATATTTTCGCAACAACCCGGTGTCGCCGCATGCGCGCAACCGCCCGAGCAGCGCACCGCTTCCCGCAGAGCACACAAACTGGCGCGAAGAGCAGCGGGCTTGGCGAGAAACCGCCATTCTGTTCGACCAGTCCCATCACATGCCGGAGCTCTTTCTCAAGGGGCCGGATGCGTTGAAGCTGCTTTCGCATGTCGGCATCAACAGCTTCGAAAATTGGGGGCCTGGACGAGCCAAGCAGTTCATCGGCTGCAATCACAAAGGCCAGATCATCGGGGAATCGGTGCTTCACTGGCTGGCCGAGGATCACTTCGAGCTGATTTCGGGAATGCAGCTGCAGGACTGGATCCAGTTCAACGCCGAAACGGGCGGCTATAACGTTACGGTGACGCGCGACCTGCAGACCGCGCAGAACCCGAAAGGGCCCGACGGGCGAACGAATTTCCGCTTCGGCATGGACGGGCCCAACGCGGAGAAGATTTTCCAGGAGGTCGTTGAAGGCCAGGCGCCCGACATCCCGTTCTTCCGCACCGCGATAGTCAAAATCGCCGGCGTCAACGTCATGGCGCTGCGCCACGGCATGGCTGGACACAAGGGCGTCGAGCTATCCGGGCCCTATGCTGAGTGCCAGAAGGTGCGCGACAAGCTGCTCTCCGTCGGCGCGAAATATGGCCTCAAGCCGGGCGGACGCCTCGCCTATTTCAGCGTCAGCAGCGAGTCCGGATGGTGGGCCTACCCGCTCCCCGCCATCTACACTGATCCGGAACTGCGGGCGTTTCGTGAATGGCTTCCCGACACATCCTGGGGCGCGCAGGCCCAACTCTCCGGCAGTCTCGTCTGCGACTCGGTGGAAGGCTACCACCTCACCCCCTGGGAAACCGGCGTGAACCGCGTGATGAAGTTCGACCATGACTTCGTCGGACGCGCGGCCTTGGAGGCCATGGTCGCCAAACCGCATCGCAAGAAGGTGACCCTTGTCTGGAACCCGGACGATGTCGCCGCGATCCAGAGTTCGATCTTCCGGCCGGGCCTGCCTTGCAAATATATCGAGTTGCCGACAGCCTCCTACGGCTTTCCCCAGGCCGACGCCGTTCTCGATAGCGGTGGCAGACTGATTGGCATGGCGGGCTTTGCGGGATCCACGGTCAACGAAGCCTCGATGGTGTCGTTGGCCGTCGT